>NZ_JAZGLW010000001.1:0-303408 GCF_036409155.1 Mycobacterium sp. 050128
ACGAGGGGTTTGGCGATTTCTCATCCTGCCGCCGAAGGACCCGTCCTCCTCACATCCCGACCATGTCGGCGTCTACAACGTCATGACCCGCAACAGCTAGATGGCCTGCAGATGATCGAACTGTCCACCCAGACGCGCGTCATTGCGATCACTCGGCCCGAAGGGCCGATCAGGTTGCGCCCTCGCCGCGACGCCCGACTGAAGGCCGGCGACACCGTATACCTCGTCGGGCCTTACCGCGAGCTGATCGCGACGCTGCGCAAGGGTCAGCCTCCACCGCTGACCGCAATCAACGGTCAGCGCGCCGCGACGCTCGCCGCGGCGCGTTCGGCGCACCGGCCGGACGCGCGCCCACCCAGATGGGCGCCCGACCAGGACGCTTGACGACCCAGTCGGCCGCCGATGAAAGCGGCGGGGTGGAGGCGGACGCTGACGCGTCGGCTATACGAGGTTCCGCGCGGCGTCCCGCGCGGGGTCGTCCCCGCCTGAAATCCGCTTTTCTGCGAACCTTTTCCGGGCAATGGCTTATGCCTTGGCAAAGCAGTACATCCGGTAATCGGTGGATCCGCCGCTTTGCATGTCCTGGTAGACCCGCCACACCAGCACATAACCGTGGACCAGCAGCCACCTGTGCAGGATCGCTGGCACCAGGCGATCGACCGCGCGTACCCACCACTGCGAATTCTTCTCCATGCCGCGGACGACCTGCTCGTTGATCGTCGTGTGCGAAAGCATCGTCAGAGGAGCGTTCGCCAGTTCCTTTTCCCAGTCGGCGACGGTGTCGGCGAAGCGGAAGTCGGCATATAAGAAATGCCCTCCAGGGCGCAGCACGCGGGCTACCTCATCGAGGAAACGCGGGAACTCGCGGTAGAGATGTGAGGATTCGATATTAATCACCGCGTCAAATGATTGGTCGGGGAAGGGCAGATGCTCGGCATCGCCTTTGACGAATTCCAGGCCAGCCAGACGGTGCCGTTCTTGGCAGAACGCGATACCGATGGGGTTCAAGTCCAATGCGGTGTAGGAGGCCGGGTGCACGGTACGCACCAGGTAGGAGGCCCCGCCGCCGTGGCCGCAACCGACCTCTAGCACCCGCTTACCGGCAAGGTCGACCTGGGTCGCCGTCCGGTGATAAAGCTGAATGAAATACCGGTCGTGCTCATCGGAGGCCGACAGCGGCACGCCCATCGGCGGATCTTCCTCGTATCCGTAATTGAGGAACAACACGTCGTCCGAACGAAGCCGACGGGTCAGGTAGGGATAAAAATATTGGTATACGAACTGGATAAATTTCGCTTTGAGAGTCCAAAGCGGCGAAGGCCGAAATTCCGGGGCCTCGAGTTCCATGGACGGAGTGTAGTGCGGTGATCATCGACCCGCGCGAATTTATCCGAATTTCGCAATATCGACGCCGAGGCCACGAAACCCAGGCCCTAACCGGCTCTTCGCAATTGAGGGGCACCGGTGGTGGGCGGATATCTCCGCGCGGGTGGGGCGTGTCGTTTCGGTGAGGTGGGGCCTCGTGGGTGACGATGCGGGTTCCTACCCCTGAGCTTCGCCACACCACCGAGGTGACCCGTGCAGCGAACTCCCGCCTCCCGACAACAAGCGGCTCAAATCGAGCGTCCGTACACCGGCCAGCGGCCCACCCGTCACGACATCTCACGTGCTGCAGGGAACCTGGCTGCCCACGGTTCCAGCGGCAGCCGCGCGGCGTTGATCACGTAACTGATGGCGTGGTACCACCCGGCCGTTACGCACAGCTCGAGGATCTGCTCGTCGTCGACGTGCTCGGTCAACGCAGCGAACAACTCATCAGACACCCTGCTGGTGGCGTGCAGCTCGTCGGCAAGGCGGAACACCGCCCGTTCGGGCGGGCTCCACACCTCATCCTCCGCCGATCCGTGCACCGTGGAGGCCAGCTGCTTATCCGACAGGCCCAGCGGCCGCCCGAAGCCCGTCACGTGCACGCCCCACTCGTATTCCGCGCCGGTCAGCGCGCAGGTGCGGTGAATCATCACTTCCCGCAGCCGAGGATCGACCTTTCCCTTGCCCAAGATGCCCGCGCCCAACGGCCGCGCCCGCGCCGCCAGCTCCTCATGGCGGCCGAGGACGCGAAACAGCGCCAGCGGCTCCATACCGCTGCCCGGCGGCATCCACTTTTCCAAGAGCGCCGCAAGCGCCGGTTCGTAGGGGGGCTCCAACGGCGCGATACGTGCGACGGGATCAGTCATCGATTATGCTCCTGCTTCGGAATACGAAGCGTGACGTTAGCGCTTCGGAAAGCGAAGCGCAACTAGTGACTGACTCGATGAGGACTCCGCGCCCGAACCATCCCGTCCGCGGCTCGACCACCGGTGAACCGATCATGGCCTTGCTCGACTTGCTGGGACGCCGGTGGCTACTACGCATCATCTGGGAGCTGCGCACCGCCTCGATCACCTTCCGCGACCTGCAGCTGCGCTGCGGGCGCATCAGCTCGTCGGTACTCAACGACCGCCTCCAAGAACTTCGCGCTGCCGGCATTGTCGAACTAGACCGCGGCGGTTATGCCCTAACCGACGAGGGCCGTCGACTGCTCGTCCTCTATCCGCCGCTTCACGCCTGGGCCGAACGATGGGCACAACGCGACGCCGAAACGGCCACCGCCGCAACGACTCCTCTGTAGGAACATTCAGGTGCGTAAAGCGAGTTATCCGAAAACCGCCGAATCAGCTCAACGGTGTTCGGGAAGCACCTCGCCATGTCGGGCGATGCACTCTCGCTTACGAAGAGACCCCTAACCGTTGTAGCTGGCCACCTTTGCGGCGTGGTCGTCGAGTATCCGAAGCGATTCGTCAAGCGGCTTGGTCGGCAACAGCAACGCGACGCGTTCGTAACCCAAGCCTGCCAGCCCGTCCCAATAGTCCGGATCGGCCGGCGTGCCAAACGTTGCCAGCGGAACCGCCTTGCCCCCGCCCTCGCGCATTTGGTCGACCCGCTTGGTCAACCGCTCCACCGGAAGTGGGTTGGATATCCAACCGGCGTCATGGCGGATCACCCGCTTGACGGTGGCGTCCGAGTCACCGCCGATGAAGATCGGCGGGTGCGGTTTTTGAACCGGTTTGGGGCGTTGGTAAGAAGCGTCGAAGTTGACGTACTTGCCGTGATACTCAGCGGGTTCGGTTGTCCACAGCGCTTTGATGGCCTCGATGCGTTCGTCGAGCAGTGCGCCACGCGTCTTCGGGTCAGTTCCGTGATTGCGCAACTCCTCGATGTTCCATCCCGCACCCACACCAAACACGAAGCGCCCACCGGAGATCAGGTCGATACTGGCGGCCTCTTTGGCCGTGGTGATCGGATCGCGTTCAATCAGCAGCGCGATCCCGGTGAACAACTCGATCGACGAGGTCACCGCGGCTGCCGCGGCCAACGTCACGAATGGGTCGAGGGTCCGGTAGTAGATCGAGGGCAGCTTGCCACCCTGCGGATACGGAGACTCCCGACTCGCCGGAATGTGCGTGTGCTCCGCGATCACCAGCGACTCGAAGCCCCGCTCTTCGATGGCGCGTGCCAGCGAGATCGTGTCGATGGTGTCGTCGTTGACGAACGTCGCGATTCCGAATTTCATGCTCGCCCCTGTCTGCCGGTCGTGACTCGACGCGTACCCGTCAACCAACACCCGCACGCACGACGCTAATCCCCGGGCCGCCCGCCGTCGGCACACGAGCACCATTGGCGTGTGGGGGGCCTACAGCGGCTCGCCGATATCGGGAAGCAACGCGTGTCTCCGGCTTGCGTTGTCTTCAGGATGTCGATCTCCACCGCCGAGAAATTCCCTGGCGAAAAACGCAAGGGAAACCTCACCGGCTCGACTTCCAGTACTCCGGCCCGCCCATCTCGAGAATGCCTTTGTGTGCGATGGGAAAATACTTCTGGATGCGCTCCCGCACCGATTCAAGCAATTGACTAGTCGTCGGAAAATCGACATTCAGGTTGTCTTTCCTGATTTCCTCGAGTGGAACTCCCTGCCGAATCGCAAACCTGGGAAGGTATTGCCACTTCCCAGACTGATCGTGGGGACCGAACACCTTTGGGGCATCCAATGGGGCAATCATGCAATTGATCGAACCGTCCCTGGTCGAGTCATAGATTTGGATTCTGCAATCCTTCGAACGGAAGAACACAACAGAGCCCTTTCGGCCCCATTCATCCACATCATCGTCGAACTCATCCAACTGAAAACCAAGGTCAGTCAATAAGGGCTCGACGATAGACCGGACTCCTACCAAGAACTCTTGTGTCATCTCGGACCCCCCGGGATACGCACCCACGAATCTCCGACTTGCTGATAACCGTATGTCGCGGCATTGCTCTTCAAGAACACAATTTCCTTGGCGGAATAGGAATTCGGATCTAGCGTCATCAGCTCCTCAACACTACCAACTCCCTGCGGTAAATGGTATTCGATCCGAGGGACGCCGCTCTCCATTTGGCCACGGAGGAATTGCTCGTTGACCGGCCAGACGAGGCCGTGCTCTTCTACCTTGCTAAGCCCGAACGCCATCGCGTCCCAAGCCGGGTCGCCAGTGTTGAAGTAGATTCCGCCCTGGCCTCTGGCTTCGCCGATGTAGCCGCCCTCCAGCCCGCCGTATTTGCCCAAGACGACCCGGTCCGGGTTTTCACCGACGTAGTGAGTCGACATTTCAGCGATTTGCCGACTGAGCTCTGTGGTGGGTTCTCCGTGCATGAACGCCGCGTACAAATCTTGCCCTGCTTGGTCTGCAAACGGGTGGAAGCCGATTGGTTGTTCGAAACCGACCGGCGTGTGTGGCAAATGCGTTGGGCCGTAATCGATTGCGGCGGCGGCATCAATGTCTGCCAATTTTCCAACGCCTGCCGCTTCCGGGCCGAAGAGCATCGCGGGCAAGGAGACCGCGGCGTCGGCGGATTTGCCGCCAAGATAGTAGGCCGGACTCGGCGAATTCAGGGCGTTTTGCACTTCGCCGATCGCCGCCCCCGCCGGGTTTTGGACAGTCTCGACCGTGCCTTGGATCATTTGCTTCCACGCGTCAAGCGCGCCCGGTAATCCGCGGTTTCCCACCCCGAGGAGGTTGTGAACGTTCTCTTCGGTTGCAAACCAGCGGTCGGCGAATCCTTCACCGAATCCCGGCGGTGGCGAAGCCTTGGGCTCGGGAGGCAGGTAGGGAGCAATTCCGCCCTGGTCGATCCACCGCTGTGCGCCGGCCACCGCTTCGTTCACGCGTGCTTCGATCTGATCCGGCGGCACGCCATCGCCGAGCATCACCTTGCGCAACAATGCCTTAGCGCTTTCCAACTCCGCCGGGCTCGGCTGCGGCAGCGGAACGGGCCCTCCGGGCAACAGCATTTCCTGCAGCGACCGCGGCTTGCCTCCGGCTGCGGGGACCGGCGGGCCCTTCGGAAGCGGCGTGCCGCCCGGCGCCATGGCCGTCGGAGCCGGCGAGTCCTTAGGCGGGGTACCGCCAGGCGGGGTGTCAGCGGCGCCGGCGGGCATCAACATGTCTTGCCATGTGTTCGGCTTGCCTCCGGGCGCGGCGGCGTCCTTCGGCGGGGCGCCTCCCGGCGCACCGTCCGCGCCGCCAGCGGGCGTCAACATGTCTTGCCAAGTCTTCGGCTTGCCCGCGGGCGCCTGGTTCGGTGTGCCTTGGGGCGCCGGGGCACCACCCGACGCGGATCCGGGAGCACCCGGCGGGGCTGCGCCGACGGCAGCACCGATCGCCGTGGCGAGCTCGTGATCGGCGGTGTGGGCGTGCACCTTGCAGGCGTCGAGGTCTCCCTGCAGGTTCTGCAGCTTGTAGGCGAGATCGAGTCGATCCGCTGGAATCCCCGCGGGGCCGACGTCGATTCGCCAGTCCGGCGTGATGGACCAACCGTTAGCCTGGGCGGCGCGTTCGATGTCATCCAGCTCGCGTTTGCACGCGCTCACATCCGCCTCGGCGCGCGACACCGCCGCCGCCACCTGCTGGGATTCCGCGCCATCCGCCTCGATGTCGCGGCGAATCTTTCCTACGTCGACGCGAAATGCGTCGCCTGCTTCACCTTGCCACTCGGCGAGCACGTTGTGGGCCTGCTGCAGGCTCTCCCCCAAGCGCTGCAACGTATTTGCGCGTCCGGTGGCCGTCTCGAACACTGCTCGAATGGCGTTCAGATCCCAGCGCTTGACGTCTGCTGGAGTCAGCGACCCCACGCGCTACCCCTGTTCCCGCACCGACCTGAGCAGGCTGGCCGAATCGTCATCGTTCGTGGCGAAACTGACCATCGCTTCGGCGACGTGGGTCCCCAATCCGCCTACCTGAAGCTTGTGTTGACTGTGCCTGGCCTCCCACCGCGCCGCCAGCTGACCCAAGGCGAGTTGCGAGGACCCGGCCCAGCCCGGCGCGGCATCGGCCAGCACGTCTTCATGGCCGACGAATTCCACGGCGGCCTCGCCGATCCCATTGAGCACATGATTGCTGCCAACGTGCAGCGCAACGAGATCGACATCCAACTCATCAGCCACGATGGCCCCCCTCTCGGTCCCCGGCACCGCGCCGTGAAGCTTAGCTGGTTTTGCGAAGCGGCGCCCCTCACCTTTAGCGCGAACCCGTTGCGGGCGTGGGCTGGATGCGGACCTTCTCGACACTCAGTCAGCGCCCATTCATTAGCCAACGCAAGAACTATTTGCCGCCCATCGGAAGACTGTTGTAGTGATCTACGGCGGCGCAAACGCGGCTATTGCGCTACCTCAGCCCGGACAATGCCAGCTCATCCAAGAGATCAAACCCACACCGTGTCTTCAGGTTTCGGCATTCAGCGCACGTGCGCCTAGCCGGCGATCTTGGCAATCTGAGCGTCGGACAACTTCGCGACCCCTCCCGGCAGGGGCCAAACGTAGGCATGAACGGAATCCAAGAACGAGGGACTGCTCCCGTCGGTCACGGCCCAGTGGAGAAACGCCTGCAGCGTCTGCGCCGTGGCGGGATCCTTCTGGTTGCCGTAGACGACAGCGTACAGATAGCTCACGATCGGGTACCCGCCCGCGGCGGGCGCGTTGACCAGCGAGATCGACTGGTTCGGCGGGGTCTGTGAGGCCAAGCTGGCCGCTGCGGCGCCAATGCTCTGGGCGTCGGCGAGCAGGAAATTGCCCGCAGCGTTACCCAATTGGGCTTCACCCAGTCCCTTCTGGTGGGCCACGTCGAGGTAGCCGCTGCCGTGATAGGTGACACAGCCGGGGTTCGCGGCGCAGTCGTTCAGCATGCCCGCCTTGCCCTCGGCATCGTCTTCAACCCGTGCACCCGGTACCGCCGGAAACTCGACGGTGGTGCCCGCGCCGGGCGACTTGCCCCAGCCGTCGGGGTCTTGCTTCGCCAGATACTGGGTGAACAAGAATGTGTCGCCGGACCCGTCGGAACGATGGAGCGGAATCACCGCGGTAGCAGGCAAGTTCACGCCGGGGTTGAGAGCGGCGATCTGCGGGTCGTTCCAGGTTTTGATCGTGCCCCGGTAGATCGCCGCCAAGACTTTGCCATCCAGCTTGAGGTGCTCGGTGATGCCGGGCAGGTTGTAGCTGACGTGCAGCGCCGAAACGGCCACGGCGACGTTCATCAGCCCCGGGTGCGCGGCCATGTCGGCTTCGGACAGGTAGGCGCCGGAGGCGCCGATGTTGACCTCGCCGGCGGCCGCTTGCGAGATTCCGAAATCGGACAAGGTGCCGTCGGTTGTGATCGTGACGTTGGGATATTTCAGGTGATACGCCGAGGCCCATGCATCGATCAACGGGTAGAGATCTTTGGAACCGGTCTCCCACAACGTCACCTTTGACGTCGCGGGGGCAGTGGCAACGGACGCCGTAGCTGACCCGGACGGACCCCCTGGCTTGCCTGATCCGCAGGCCGCGACCAACGCCAGCGACACAACCACCAACACCGTGCGGTAGCGAATTTTCACGTCCTCACCTTCGTTTTCGGCTCCTCGCGGGACACGTACTGTAAGCGTGCGACAGCGCCGTCGCCGGACAACGTTGTTTGTCGTCGTTCATCTCTATCATCGGCTCATGAATAGGGCGTCAACGATCGTCACTTGCGCGGCCGTCGCGCTGGGCCTGGGAGACCTCTCCACGTCATGAAGACGGCCTTCGCTTTTCTCCCGCTCTACTTCGGGCTTCTGCTTGGATTCTTCACGCACCGCGTTGCGCTGGGACTGGTAGGCGCTTGCTGTGGTTTGCTTTTCGCCGGCTTGGTACAGCCGGCCTATCGTCGATCGCGGCGACGATTACGGACCTATGCGGGCATCGGGGAAATCGACGCGATGGACGGCGTGGAGTTCGAAGACTACGTCGCCGCACGCATGCAGCGCGCGGGCTGGCAGGTCAGCTTCACCCCTGCCGTCGGCGACTACGGCGTCGACCTGATCGCGCAGAAGGACGGCCAGTATGCGGCGATCCAGTGCAAGCGGCACGGCAAGACGATTGGAGTCGCCGCTGTCCAGCAGGTGGTGGCGGGTGCGCGCCATCACGGGTGCACGCGAAGCATCGTGGTGAGCAATCAGGAGTTCACCACTGCCGCAAAGCAGTTGGCCTACACGCACGGTTGCCAGTTGATTGGCCGCAAGGCTTTGCAAAGCTGGGTCCCCGCGCCCACGGGAAAAGCGTTGCGTGACTGAGGTTCTAGATACTATGTCAAGGGTCGCGGACCGAGCGCAGGCCGGCATGCCTACGAGTCACCCATGTTCTCAATGACTTCCGGCAACAGCTTGCCCCGCCGGCGTTATGCGGCGAAGTCGCCGACGATGGTCATCTTGTTGCCGTCGGATGCGGTGGCGAAGCCGGCTGTGGTGTATGCGCAGTTCAGGATGATGGCGCGGTGCGGGGGACTTTGCATCCACAAGTCGAGCGCTTGGTTCGGATTCGCCGCCGACCCGGTGCCCCAGAAGACGACCTCGCCGCTGTAGGGGGTCCGGTAGCCCGCGTCGGTGATACGCACTTGCGGGGAAGAGCCGTCCGAACCGATATGGCCGTTCACACCGTTGCGCAGCATGTCGTCCGCATGCCGCTGCGCTGCTTCTGTCAGACGTGGGTCGGCGCCGAGCGCGCCGCATGCGTCGCGAACCCGGTTGACGCCGCCGTACAACGCGGCCCCTGCACCGTCGGCGCGCGCGGGAAACTCAGCAACCGTCCCCGGAGCCGTGATGACCAAGACGCCGACCGAGACCACGGTGACAGTTTTGATTTTCCTCATCGTGTTGCCTGTCGCCACCTACTGCATTTCGGTATTAGGCAAGCAAACGTTACCGACTTGTGACCATGGGCGCTCAATAGTGCGTCGTAGCTACCAATTGCTCGGCGAGTAGTCCTTCAGGAAGCAGCCGTACAGATCTTCGCCAGACTCCCCGCGGACAATCGGGTCATAGACGCGAGCGGCACCGTCGACCAGGTCAAGCGGGGCATGGAAGCCCTCGTCGGCAAGCCGCAGCTTTGTCGGGTGCGGACGCTCGTCGGTAATCCAGCCCGTATCCACGGCCGTCATCAGAATGTGGTCCTGCTCCAGCATCTCTTTGGCGCTGGTGCGGGTAAGCATGTTCAGTGCGGCCTTCGCCATGTTGGTGTGTGGATGCCCCGGGCCCTTGTACGCGCGGCTGAACTGTCCCTCCATCGCAGACACATTCACCACGTACTTGCGGCGCGCGGGTGAAGCGGCCATCGCCGGGCGCAGGCGGCTCATCAGAATGAACGGCGCGGTCTGGTTGCAGAGTTGAACCTCGAGCAGTTCCATCGCATCGACCTCGTGCACGCGTTGGGTCCAACTGTTGATCGGCGCGATATCGGGCAGCAGACCACCGGCGTCGATGGCGGTGCCCGCGACGATCCGGTCCGGAGACGCGCTTCGGGCGGTAAGCGCCAATTCAGTTACGGCATGCGGAGTTTGGTGCTCGGCGAGGCTTCCGGCGAGTGCGGCGGGATGGGCGTCGCTGACGCGGTCGAACGTGATCACGTCGACGAGTTCCGGCGCCGGGCTACGCTCCGCCTCGATGAGCGCGGCGTAGGAGCCGGGAGCGCGGCGCACCGTCTGGGCGGCGTTGTTGATCAGGATGTCGAGCGGGCCCTGGGCGGCCACGGTGTCGGCGAGCGCAACGACCTGGGCTGGGTCGCGCAGGTCGATACCCACGACGCGGAGCCGGTGCAGCCAGTCGGCGCTGTCGGGCATCCCCGCGAACCGCCGCACGGCGTCATTCGGAAAGCGGGTGGTGATGGTCGTGTGCGCACCATCGCGGAGCAGTCGCAGCGCGATGTACATGCCGATCTTGGCGCGACCACCGGTGAGCAGGGCGCTCCTACCGGTCAGGTCGGTGCGGGCGTCGCGCTTGGCGCGGTTGAGCGCGGCGCACTCCGGGCAGAGCTGATGGTAGAAGGCGTCGACCACCGTGTAGCGGTGTTTGCACACGTAGCAAGAGCGCGGCCGCAGCAATGTGCCGGCGCTGGCGCCGACCGCTGCCGACACCAAAGGCAGGCCGCGGGTCTCGTCGTCGATGCGACCGGGCGCACCGGTGGCGGTAGCAGCGGTCACGGCATCGTCGGCGGTTGCCACCGCGTCGCGCTTGGCGGCACGCCGGGCCTTCCTGACTGACTTGAATATGCCCGCGGTCGCCCGGCGCACCGCAACGGCATCGGGGTGCTCGGGCGGCAATGACTCGACGTCGGCCAGCACCTGCAGGCAAATGTCGAGCTTGTCCGGGTCGATCGCATTCACGGGGGAAGACTACGGCCTATCTCGCGCGCTTTCGTCCTCGACGCCCGATGGCGTCGGATGCAAGGCGATTAGCCTGCTTCGATTGCCGAAACGGTTGCCGCCGCATCCGGCCCACAGATGCGTTGCAGGTTCACGGGTCCCGCTGCCACTAGATCGTCGATGCGGTGCTTGAGGTCCCCCGACGAAAGATGCGCATACAGATTTGCACCCGGGCATGAGGTTTGGGCAAGGTCGCGGTGGCCGGCCAGGGTGCTACTGGCGATGTGAAAGGTCTGCGTGGCCCACGCGAAGGCAAGTGCGGCCGCGTGAAGTTGGGCTTCGGAGACGGCTTCTTTGTCGAAATCCCCTTCGCAGAGAACCAGGAAGTGTCCCGTCGTGTCGTAATCCGTTGCCGTGTCGCCCGCGATCTGCGGCGTGCGCAGTTCGTAGATGTTGCCGTCGCGGTCGACGCCGACGTGATAGGCGATGTCGACCCATCCCTTGTCTTGGTGGTACCGCTGGTCCTGACGCAGACGGCCCGGAGCGTTGCGGTTGTCCCCCAGGACGACAGCTTCGTGGTGCAGCGTCATGCGAGTGATGGTGTGAGGCCTGCCGCCGGCTAAGGCCGGCCGGGCACCCCAAGCGTCTCGGCACAACATCACGGCTGAAGCCGTGCTGAGCGGGACGATGGGCTCCGCGACCGATTGAGAGCACCCGCCCGCGATCGCCACAGCCCCTGCGCCACCGACCAGCTGGAGCAGCTTGCGACGGCTGACGGGCGCACGGCCACCGTCGCGACGGCCGGGCATGACAGCGTCCATGTTGAACACCATACGAAGTGCAGGGGCCGCCGGGGTCGCATCGCGAAGCTGGCCCGTGGAAGCGCTATTTGGGCTCGGCGGTCCGACGAGCTTCCCATCGCCTTTAATTGGGTGGCCCCCGCTGTTGGATAGGACCCGGTGTGACCCAACCACGACCACTCACCATCCCCGCGCTCCTCGCAGAGAGCGTTCGTCTGTTCGGCCAGGAGACGTACGTGGTCACACCGACGGAGCGCCTCACCTACGGGCAGGCGGAACAGCGCTCGGCGCACATCGCGCGTTGGTTACTGCACGAAGGCGTCGGCAAGGGCAGCCGGGTGGGTCTGTTCTTCCCCAATGGCGTGGAGTGGATCATTTGGTGGCTTGCCGCCTCGCGGATCGGCGCTCTGGTCGTCCCGATGAGCACCATGTACACTCCGGCGGAGATCGCAAAAGTGTTGCGGCTGGCGGATATTGGTCTACTGGTTGCTCCCAGCCAGGTCCTCAAGATCGATGTCGCCGCACAGTTCGAAGCCGCGCTGCCGCAGCTATCCGATCAGCAGGCCGGACGCCTGGCACTGCCCGCGGCGCCGTATCTGCGACGCATCGTGATCACCGGTGAGACGGACCGCCAATGGGCGACCCGCTGGGCTGGGGATAACGCCTCGGGCGTTCCGGACGAGGTGCTGGCCGCAGCAGAAGCTGAGGTGTCGCCTGCCGATCTGGCCATCATGGTGCACACCTCGGGATCCACCGCGGATCCCAAGGGTGTTCTGCACACCCACGGCACCGTGGTCCGGCAGACCTCGACGTGGCCGAGCGCTATTCGAGCGCTCACCGGGCCGGCATCCCCGACCAAGATCCTCTGCGCGATGCCGTTCTTTTGGATCGGTGGCTTGCTCGCCGCGACGGGCGCTTTGCACGAACCCGTCACGCTATTGGTGATGGCGCGGCTCGACGCGGGCACGGCGTTGGACCTCGTCGAACACGAACGCGCGACGGGGATCGTCGGGTGGCCCGCCTTCACCCAGCGTTTGCGCGAGCACCCGACCTTCGCCAGTCGCGACCTCAGCAGCGCGCCGATGCTGCGGGATGGTCCGCTGGACTTGGCGATGATCGACGTACCGGACGGGTTTCCCGTGCACCGCACCATGTCTGAGACCGCTGGCGGTTTCGTCTGCACCGAGATGCGCATCGTGGACGAACAGGGTGCACCCGTGCCGGTAGGGTCCACCGGCGAGCTTCTGGTCCGCGGGATCGGCGCCATGGTCGGCTACAACAAGCGCGAGCGGTGGGAAACCTTCGACGCCGACGGCTGGTACCACACCGGGGACCGCGTCTATCGCCGAGAAAACGACCCGCGCTTGTTCTATGTCGGACGAACCAGTGAGCTGATCAAATCGGCGGGCGCCAATGTCTCCCCGCTCGAGGTCGAGGCGGTCATTGAGGCATTCGATGATGTCGCGCAATGCGTCGTCGTCGGTGTCGATGACCCCGAGCGCGGCGAAGAGGTGTGCGCCGTCGTCGTAGCGGCGAACGCGAAGATCGATGTTTCATCGCTTGCTGCGCGTGCGCGAAATCAGTTGTCCAGCTATAAAGTACCGACGCGCTGGTCCGTCGCGACAAGCGACCAAATACCCACCTTGCCCAGCGGCAAGCTCAACCGAAAAGCGTTGCGGACGATGTTGACCAGCGGCCTGCTGGACTGAGTCGATCTGGCTCCTGTTGCGCGCGCGGCACGTCGCCGAAGCGCTTGTCCCTCGCCGCCTCATGCGCGACCGCGGCCAATTGGTCGCTGAGGATATATCGAATGTTCACCTGACGAAAACGGCATCCATGTGTGAACATGGCCGCATTAAGGATGCACGGCTCCATCCGAAGCGGCCCCACGCTGGCGGTGATACCAGCGAAGTCGAACGCGGCCCGTGGTTGTTCGGATCCGCCCCCCAAGCGGCAACAGCCATTAACCCTCACCGCCATCCGAAAGGAGAATTTCCGATGACCGCCCCCACAGTGCCACCGACAACCAACCCCCCGTTCGATCAACTCGACGCGAAGATCAAAGAAGGCATGCACGACTACGGGATTCCGGGCGTCGCGGTCGGGGTCGTCTACAACGACATGAGATCTGTTAGTAGTTACGGCGTCACCAACGTCGATTATCCGCAACCCGTCGACGACCATACCGTGTTCCGGATCGGCTCAACCACAAAGACATTCACCGGAACGACGATGATGCGTCTGGTGGACCAGGGCTTGGTGGACCTGGATGCACCGGTGCGCCACTACATCCCCGACTTCGCAGTGGCCGACGAATCCGTTAGCGCCGCAGTGACCGTGCGTCACCTCCTCAACCATACGTCGGGCTGGAACGGTGACGATGTACAGGACTTCGGGCGGGGCGACGACGCGATCGCCGGTTACGTCAGCGCGATGACCAACATGCCGCAGCTGACACCACTGGGCACCGTATTCGCCTACAACAACGCGGGTTTGGTGGTTGCGGGCAGGATCATCGAGAAGGTCACCGGAACGACCTACGAGTCGGCGGTGCAGAAATTACTTCTGGATCCGCTCAAGATGACCAGCACCTATTACTTCTCCGATCAGATCATCGGCTCGAACGTGGCGGCACCACACGATGTCGACGACGCCGGCCAACCCGTTGTGAGCAAAGAGTTTTGGTACTTCCCACGCAGCTGTCACTCGACCGGCGGGCTGATGTCCACAGTGGAAGATCAACTGCGCTACTTAAGGTTCCATCTCGGCGACGGCACAACGCCCGACGGCACGCGGCTACTGAAACCGGAGTCGTTGGCGGCGATGCGCTCGAACCCCGGCGCGGGGGGAACGCTGCAAGTGGAGCTCACTGGGATGGGCGTGACGTGGATGCTGCGGCCGTCGATCGACAATGTCTCCCGCAGGAATGTCACCATCGTCCAGCACGGCGGCACCTGGGCAGGGCAACACTCAGGCTTCTTCATGGTGCCCGAGAAGAGGTTTGCGATGACCGTTCTCACCAATTCCGAGGGCGGGACTCAGCTGCTGAACGATCTTTACGCCAGTGATTCGATATTGAACAGCTTCGCCGGGATCAGCAATCTACCCGCCCCGCGGAAAAGTCCCGACCCAGCGCCTTACGTGGGCCAGTACATCGGTCACGAGACCGACCTGTCCGGCGAGGTCGCCCCCATAACGGTTGACTGGAAGGCGGGCGACAAGCAACTCGTCGGCACCATGGTCAGCGGCGACGATCCGCCCGAGAAGATAGGGTTCGCCTTCTACGATTCCGTGTTCGGACCCGACTATGGGCTTGACCTCGACGAGAACAACAAAGAAACCGGCACACGATCCGATTTCCTTCGCGGCCCCGACGGCAAGATCGCGTGGTTTCGCAGTCACGGACGGCTGTACCAACGCCAATAGCGTTGCCGCGAAACGGATGCCGTCACTTCATTGAACCCCTCAGAGGTGAAGGGCCTGCGCCGCTGCCGTCGCAACCTCGCCCCGCAACTCCGACATCGGCGGACTGCCGCGCACGTGGATCGAATTCGAGAGCAGAACTACATAGGTATCTGAGTCGGGGTCCATCCAAAGCGAGGTTCCGGTGAAGCCGGTGTGGCCAAAGCTTCCGATGCGCAGGATCGCGCCCCGCGCCGTGGAGTCGGCAGTATCGATGTCCCAGCCGAAGCCGCGCAGGTTTGCACCCGCGATCGCCGGATAGTGGCGGGCGAGAAGCGGATCCGCCGTATTCGGTCCGGCTGCTCGGGCCGCCGCATTCGCCGCTTCGAGTTGGTGCGCGCTGTGTCCCGGCTGCTGCGGGCTCGTCATCGATTGCAAAGTCGTTCGCATCAAAGGAAATTGACTAGGACGACCCGCGAGCCGGTCGAGCAGTGCCTGCGCAAAGACGCTCACGTCGTGTGCCGTCGAGAACACGCCGGCATGCCCGGCGACCCCACCCATGCGCCGGGCGGTGGTGTCCTGCACGGTGCCACGCAACAGGTGATCGAGGTCGGGATTTTTGCCCGGATCGGCTCTCCCCTCTTCGTCGCGTGCTGTAGGCGCGATGCGCGGCAATAGATCGACGTCCCAGGTCCCGGCGGGACAGGCGTCGCGCGCCGACCCTGGTGGCGAGGGAGCCCAGCCGACCGCGGATCCGATGGTCGTGTGCGGACCGCATGCTTTAGCCGGGGGAAGGTAGTGGGTATCTGTCATGCCGAGCGGCGCGAACACATGTTGCTGGACGTAGACATCCAGGCCCTCACCTGTGACCTTCTCGATCAGAGCCCCGAGCAGGATGAAGTTGATGTCGGAGTACCGAAACCCGTCGCCGGGGCCGGACTCCAACGGTGTGGTGAGCGCACGGTGAATGCCCTCTGCCTTATCGGCCCCGTCCAGTCCCCACGGATCTCCGAGATTGACATCGCCCGGCAAGCCCGACGTGTGCGTGAGCAACATGCGGACGGTCACCTGCGTACGCCGGGGATTGTTCGTTGTATTGAAGTCGGGCAAGTAATGCTGCACGGGATCGTCGGCTTCAACCTCGCCTTGTTCGTAGAGCTGCATGACGGCAGTCGCCGTCGCGAGGCTTTTCGTCAGCGACGCCAAGTCGAAGATCGTGTCCTCCGTCATCGGCTCGGCGGGTGCCGGCAATCCGTCTAGCCCAGGTTCGCCCGCAAGCTTGCGCCAGCCGTAAACCTGGTGGAAGGCGATCTTGCCGGCGTGCCCGATCACCGCCACGGCGCCGGGCAGCCTGTTGGCCGCAATCGAATCGTTGATGAGCTCGGAGACTTTTGTGAAGTCAGGCGCGGGGGCCGCGGCGGGCGCCTGCGTCGGCCGTACCCCGTCGCTCGATGCTTCATGTGCTGCATCGCCACGCGAGCAGGCCGCAACCAATCCAAGCGCGAGGGTTCCGAGGGCAACGGCCTTTCGGAGCGATTTGCCGGCACGATTCGTCAACTGCGGGCCGAGGGTGAAGGGCGCACGATCTCAGTGTCCACGGGTTGGGTGCCTTTAGTCCTGTGGCTTGCATCTTTTCGGCCCTGACCATCACCGCCGCCCTGAGTGATCCTGTCGGTGGGGACGCAGCCGAGAGAAGAGAAACCGATATGTGGCAACCACCACGTGGCGCGATCCTCGTAGGCGTTGACGGCTCCGCAGCGGCACTGGGTGCTGTGCGGTGGGCGGCCCGCGATGCGGCACTACGCAATGTGCCCCTCACGCTGGTCCACGCCGTCGACACGGCCTTACCGGAGTGGCTTGAGGTCGCGGCGCTGGCCGGGTCTCGGCGTTCGCAGGAACGGCGGACACACAACGTCATCGAGGCGGCGATCGAGGTCGCCGAAGAGGGCGCCGGTGGGCGCGGTCCACTGCGGCTCGATAGCAAGTTGTGTCATTCGGCCGCTGTCCCGACGCTCGTCGACCTCTCCAAAGAGGCTCAGATGGTCGTGGTCGGCTGCCGGGGACGTGGCGGCGCGGTGGCCCGAGCTTTCCTGGGCTCGGTGAGTTCGGCGTTGGTCCACCACGCGCATTGCCCGGTCGCCGTGATCCGTGACCACGACGCCCTCGTGGCCGATGTCGCACGGGCGCCGGTGCTGGTGGGCATCGACGGTTCACCGGCCTCGGAAGTGGCGACTGCTATTGCTTTCGAGGAAGCCTCCCGACGAGGTGTCGGCCTGACGGCATTACACGCCTGGATGGATCCCCGTGTCTCCGGTTCCAGCGGGTTGGTCCAGAACGCCAAATGGGACGCTGAGCTATCCGGGGAGGAGGAGACGCTTGCGGAGCGGCTGGCGGGTTGGCACGACCGCTACCCCGAGGTGGACATCCGTCGCAGGATCGAGATTGGCGATCCCGCACGTTGGCTGATCACCGCCTCCGAGCGTGCGCAATTGGTTGTGGTCGGCAGCCACGGTTGCGGCTGGTTCAGTGGCAGGTTGCTGGGATCGGTCGGTGCTGCGGTAGTCAACCGGGCCCAGTCCTCCGTGATCGTGGCCCGCAAGTCTTGACTGCGATCATGTAACCGAAGCCTGTGGACGGCTAAGAGCAATATGGGCGAAACAGTCTTTGCCGCAATGAATATCGTGCGGTGGATCACTCATCGAGTACGGCGATACCGAACCGAATCTAGAGTTTTGGTCCCCAACGCCACAGTGGCACAACAGATTCAGCTGAACTCAAGTAGTTCGACGGACTAGTCAGGGACATGTTGTTTATTGCTGTACCTGTGCCGCCTTGGCGGCCTCGCGCCGAGCCTTCTCTTTCACATGGGAGGAGCAGGCATGACCCATCTCGCAGTGGTACCGGTCACTGCATTCATGCGAACAATAGCCGGCTGCCGCCGGAAGCCATTCCGGATCGGAAACGTCGCGCGGTCGCTCGTCCGGATGGAACGTGTGTCCGCAATGCACGCAGGCCTTGGTCTTGACCATAACGCTCAGAATACGCGCGAAAGCCGTCTCGGTGGCGTGCAATCCGACCAAATTAATTGGCGTCGTCCGGAAATTCGTTAAACAGGCTATGGATAGGAGTTGTTGTCAGCCCGGCACATTCGAAATTGACGGGCTGGACTATTCCGAAAGCTACGTCCGCGGAGCCGTGTGTCGCGGTTGGTGCAACAGTGCGCGAACCAGCGGGCGCGGGCCGAGGGACCGAAGCATCTGGCTGGCGGGGCGGACCCGGACCCGCTTCGGCCACCAGAACCAGCGTCCCATCACCGTCATGATCGATGGCGTGATGAGCGTACGAACGACGAACGTGTCGAACATCAGACCGATACCGATCGTGGACCCGAACTGACCGATCGCCCGCAGATCGCTGGAGAGCATCGCGGCCATCGTGACGGCGAAAACCACACCGGCTGCGGACACCACCGGGCCCGTCACGCCGACGCCGCGGATGAGCCCGGTGTTCAGGCCGGCCCCGATTTCCTCCTCGATTCGGGACACCAGCATCAGGTTGTAATCGGACCCCACCGCTAAGAGCACGATCAACGCGAATTCCGTTGCCACCCAGTGCAACTGGAAGTGGCCCAAGTGCTGCCAAATCAATGTCGAGAATCCGAACGCTGCGCCTAGCGACAGCACGATCGTGCCGACGATGACGCCCGCTGCTACCAGTGCGCGGGTGACGATCACCATGATGATGAAGATCAGCACGATCGACGCCGCCGCGGCGATCAGCAGGTCATACCAGGCGCCAGTGGCGATGTCGTGGAATGTTGCGGCGGTGCCGCCGAGGTAGATGTCGGCGTTCTCTAGCGAGGTGAGCTTCAGCGCCTCCTTGGCCGCGTTGCGCTCTTGCTCGACGGACTTGATGCCTTCCGCGGTCGCCGGGTCCACGGCGTGAGTGATGATGAAGCGCGCGGCCTTTCCGTCGGGCGACACCATCAAGCTCAGCCCGAATTGGAAGTCGGAGTTTTGGAAGATCTCCGGCGGCAGGTAAAACAGGCTTTCCACCCGAGCGTCGTTGAACGATTTGCCCATCACGGCATTGGTGTCGGTCAGCCGGTCGAACTGGTCGATCAGACTGTCGAACGAGCTGTAGATGGTCAGCGTCGTATCCCGGATCGCCTTGGAGACAGCGATATTCTCCGGAATGATCGCCAGCAATTCGCGGGTGGCGCTGGCCGTGTTGGTGAGGTCTTTCGTGAGGGCGTGGAACTTTTCGGCCAGCTGATCGAATCCGTCCAGCGCGTCGAACAGCGACCGTAACGACCAGCAGATCGGGATGTCGTAGCAGTGCTTCTCCCAGTAGAAGTAGCTGCGAATCGGCCTCCAGAAGTCGTCGAAATCCGCGATGTGGTCCCGGATCTCGTCCGTGATCTCTGCCGTCTCCGCGGTGGTTTTCGAGCTGTCGTCGGCGGCGTTGGCGAGCTTCTGGGTGATCGCGTACTGGCGTTCCAGCAGGGAGATCTGGGTGTCGAGGAACCCGGTGATCTTCTTGATGTCGCCGACGCGGTCCCTCAAATAATTGAGGTTGTCACGAATCGGCGCGGTTTGCACACTGAGCTGGAATGGAATGGACCCGTCTTCGATTGGTGGGCCGAGCGGTCTGGTGATGCTCTGCACCCGTTCGATGCCCGGCACCCGGAAAATGGCACCGGCAACCTTGTCCAACACCAGCATGTCTCGGGGATTTCGCAGATCGTGGTCCGATTCGATCATCAGCAGGTCCGGGTTCAGGCGGGCCTGCGTGAAGTGCCGATCGGCCGCGTCGTACGCCTGCACCGAGGCCGCGCTCTTCGGCAAGTAGTACAGGTCGTTGTAACGCGGGGTGAAGCCCGCGAGACCAAGGGCGCCGACGATCGCCAGGATGACGGAGGTCGCGAGGATGGGCGCCGGCCAGCGCACGATGGCCGTCGCCAGGCGGCGCCAGCGGGTGTAGTTGAACTTGCGCTTGGGGTCCAAAAGGCCAAAGCCACTGGCGACTGCAATGAGAGCGGGCGTCAGCGTGACCCCAGCCGCCACCACCACCAGCAGTCCCACCGCGCACGGGAACGCCAGCGAACTGAAGTAGGGCAGCCGGGTGAACTTCAAGCAGGCCAGCGCCCCGACGATGGTCAGACCGGAGCCCAGGACCACCTTGCTGACACCGGCGAAGGTGTCGTAATAGGCGGCCTCACGGTCCAGACCGCGTTCACGGCCCTCCTGGTAGCGGCCGACCATGAAAATCGCGTAGTCGGTACCCGCTGCGATCGCGAGTGAGGTCAGCAGGTTCACGGCGAAGGTCGACAACCCCATGACGCCGGTTTCGCCCAGCAGCGAAACCACGCCGCGGCCGGCCGCGAGTCCCACGAAGAGGATCACCATGGTCAGCAACACGGTGCTGATGGACCGGTAAACGAACATCAGCATGAGCGCGATGATGACGACCGTGATGATCGTGATCTTGGCCAGGCTCTTGTCACCGACAACGATCACGTCGGCGGTCAGCGCACCCTGGCCCGCGACGTAGGCCTTGACGCCGGCGGGCGGCTTGGAGTCCGCGACGATCTTGCGCACCGCGGCAACGGATTCGTCGCCGATCGCCCCACCCTGATCGCCTTTGAGGTTGACCTGGACGTAGGCGGCCTTATGGTCGTAGCTCTCCACACCTGAGGACGTGAATCGCTGGCCCCAGAAGTTCAGCGCATGCTCGACGTGTTCGTGGTCGGCCTGGATCTTTTTGACCAGGTCGTCGTAGAACCGGTGGGCGTCCGGGCCGAGCGGTTTGTCACCGACCAGGGTGACCAGGACGAGGTTGTCGGAGTCGTACTCTTTGAACTTCTCGCCGATGTGTTTCATCCCGGTTACCGATGGTGCGTCTGACGGCGAGAGCGGGACGGAGATCTCCTCGGCAACCTTCTCCAACTGCGGGACGAAGACGTTCACCCCGATCGCAATCAGCACCCAGACCACGACGATCGGCAGCGCCAGGACGCGGATGGTGCGGGCCAGGCGCGGTCGGCGCTCAAGCTCGTAGGGCTGGGCGACGGGGATTTCGGCGGTGTCGTCAGCGTCGCGCGCGTCGCTCGTCATGCGGATTTGTCCAAGCAGGAAACTTGCGCGTCGCGGGTGTTGACCTGGCGTTCGTCGACCAATTTGCCGTCGACGGTGATCCGGCAGCCGATAGAGGGGCTGTCACCTTGGGCGACCACGTACGCGAAAATGCCGGGCATCTCCGCGACGATCGTCGTCGACCACGGCAGTGTGGTGAAGTCGGCCTTTTGCGGTAGTGACTCCGCGTCCATCCAGTTCACGACACCGGTTGTCCCGGGCGGTCCAAAGATTTCGTAAACGGCGGTCTTGGCCGCGTACGGCGGCGTCGCATCCCGGGGATCGGGCTTGGCCAGGCCGGGTCCTGGGAAGACGTCGTGGAGTCGGTCCACTGCGATGCCGCCGATCATCAGGGCCACGACCACGACCAGCGCAACCCAGCCTCGCTTGAGAAGTGTCAGCAATAGAGTGCCTCCCGCCCCCGAATGCACGATGGGCTGATATTAAGACAAATCGTCGACCACGCCACCGCAGCGCAAACGCCATCGCGGTCGAGTTGATTCCCGGCGTGGCACGCTGCGACAGCAGTTTTCATCCCGCGGACCACGGACTGCCGGCGAGGGCGGGCCGTCCTTGGCCGGGCGGAGCGGTGGCTTTGCGCAACGCGGGGTGCGTTGTCGGTGAAGAGCTGACCCCCAAAGAGCTTGAGGTTCTTCGTCTGCTGCCGGCCGGTTATCGCGAACGGAAATCGGTGCGCGGCTGTATATTTCGCTCAGTACCGTGAAGACCCACCAGCGCGCCGTGTACCGCAAGCTGCAAGTTGAGCACCGCGGCGCCGCAGTTAGCCGGGCACGAGAACTCGGTCTGTTGTAAGTCGCGGGCTGTGGACGTCGTCAGCCTGCATCGCCCGGCGCCGCCGGGCTTGTGGGAGTCGGTGGGGTCGCCGTAGTCGTTGTCGTAGGAGTCACAGAACTCGTCGTTGGGCTCGCGGAGCTCGTAGGCCGCACAGAGCTCGTAGGACTCGTCGGACTCGTCGGGCTGGTCGGAGTCGTGGCGCTGGTCGCATTCGGCGGAGTCGTGGGCGTCGGAGTCGCCAGGCCGGGGCCTACGCCACACCAGTCCGCCACATCTTTCGGGTACTGCTCGAGCGGTGGAGGACAGCGCTGCCCCGGCGGAAAATTGGCGCCGGCGTTGAGCAGATCGCAGGGCACGTAGACCTGCTTGCCGGTTTGAGTGTTGGTCAGACACTTCGTCGGCGGTTGGCCATGGGCCTGGACGGGAAGCAAGGCCGCCACCACCGCCACCACCATCGCGCCAAGCGCGCAAGCGAGACGGCGATAGGTCATCAGAACTCCTCGTGATGCGGTCGGGCGTGCCCAACGTGACATCGCCCTCGTAGCACGATTAAAGCCGCTCACCCCGGAAACAATCCAACCCGTCGCTTTGACCAGCGCATTCTCGCTGGAGCCACCGGAATCGAACCTCAAAATTCGCGCTGACCCCCAGGAGTGCGAAATCTCGGTGCACGAAACGACGCGAAAGTGCACGAAAAGCCGCATACATGAGCGCCTGCACCGGCCCTCATTCCGTGCCGAAGGCGAAAACTGTTGTCGAATCGTAGGTCTGGCCCGGATTGAGCGTGGTGGTCGGGAAGTTCGAGTGATTCGGCGAATCCGGGTAGTGCTGGGTCTCCATCGTGAATCCTGCGCCCTGCCGGTAGATATGCCCGCTGGTGCCCGTAAACGCCCCGTCGATGAAGTTGGACGTATAGAACTGCACACCGGGCTCGGTGGTGGAGACCGTCAGGGTGCGTCCCGTCTGCGGATCCTCGGCCCTGGCCGCCTCCACCAGCCCAGTGTTGTTGGCGCGGTTGATCACCCAGTTGTGGTCGTAACCGTGGGCCAACAACAGCTGGGGGTCATTCGCGGTGATGTGCGCGCCGATCGCGGTCGGTGAGGTGAAATCGAACGGTGTCCCCTGGACCGGAACGATTTGCCCGGTAGGGATCTGCGTGGGGTCGGTCGGCGTGTAGTTGTCGGCATGGATAGTGACCCGGTGGCCGTAGATGTCGAGCGTGTCCTCACCTGCCAGGTTGAAGTAGCTGTGATTGGTCAGGTTGATCACGGTCGGCGCATCGGTGGTCGCACGGTAGTCGATACGCAGTTCGTTCTTCTGGTTCAAGGTGTACGTGACGGTGGTCGATAGTGTTCCGGGGTAACCCATTTCGCCTGCGGGACTGACATATTGGAGCTTCAGGCCCACACTGTCGTTAGCCGTCTGCTGACTGGCCTGCCACACTTTCGTATCGAAGCCCGCGGTGCCGCCATGCAGACTGTTGCCGTTGTTGTTGATGGGCAAGTGATACTCGTTGCCGTTCAACGAGAATGCTCCCTTGGCGATCCGGTTGCCATAGCGGCCGACGATCGCGCCGAAATAGGTCTTGGCAGATCCGGTGTTGTTGACATAGCGGTCGAGCGTCGGAAAGCCCAGCACCACATTGCCGACATGGCCGGTTCGATCGGGGACCTCGATTGCCTGAATGATGGCGCCGTAGGTCAGGATTCGCACGCGCATGCCGTGCCCGTTGGTAAGCGTGTAGCGGGTCACCGGGGTCCCATCCACCTGACCGAACGGCTCGCTGGAGATCGAGGGCGGCTGGGCGGGTGTGGTGGTCGTTTTGCTACATGCCGCCAAACCCGCGACACCGGCGATGGTGATCAGCAGAAGCAGTCGTTTGCCACCCACGGGCGCTCCTCGCACTCGTACTTAATGAGAGTCGGGTGATGTAGTTAAGCAGGTTGGTTCGCCAGCATCTGCACTTGGATTGTGAAAACGCCGTCCGCTTGGGGTCGGGAATCGCCTACTGGTCATCCAGCTTGACTGTGACGGTCACCCGGCCCCGCTCGTCGCGGACTGCGACGGCGTGCCCAGTTCGATGACTTCTGTTGAGCTGCAGCGCAATCGGGCCGCCGCCGTCCAAGAAATTTCGCCACCAGTTCTTACCGTCGGGAAACATCACGCGGATGACAATCTCGTCACCGACCCGCCGATAACTCACCGGCGTCGTGAAAGTCTTGCCTGAGCGGCGGCCAACGTAGGAAATCATCACCGTGTTTCGGCGCACCAGCCTGCCTACCAGTGGCGCATCGATGAGCTTGGCTGCTACAGCGTTGACGGCGGGCACCACGGCGGTCCCGAGAATTCCACGGCGCATCACAATCTCCTTGCCGGTCAATGCATACGAGCCTAGCGGGGCCGCAGCCCACACTTGCATGCCGGGCTTGGCCGCGGTGGCGAGTGCGCCTACAAACGCGAAACGGCCAGGCCTTTCGGCCTGGCCTGCCACGCTGTCGTGGAGCTGCCGGGAATCGAACCCGGGTCCTACGGCATTCCCTCAAGGCTTCTCCGTGCGCAGTTCGCTATGCCTCTACTCGGATCTCCTGATCACGCGAACTAGCCAGGATGACGATCCCAGTCGCTGTTGGTGTCCCGATGAGTCCCGCGACCGGACTCATCGGTTGATCCCTCTAGCTGATGCCGGGGTCCGGGGCGAGGGCGTTCCCGGTCCGACAGACTAGCTATCGCTTAGGCAGCGAGAGCGTAGTCGCGCTGATGTGAATCGGCGCTTATATGGTTGCAACGACGCTTACGGTGGTCTCTTGCCTGCACCGGCACGCTTCCCTTGATTCGATGCGCGAAGTCGAAACCGTTCAGCCCCTTGTCTAGTGTTTTCGCGCTCGAGCTTTCTTGCACCTACCGATTTTCGGCAGGACAACCCATTCTACGGCAGCATTAACCTGCGGCAACGGAATTATGTTCCCGCGCCAGGACGCCGTCAGATCACGAAGTTCAGCCGCTCGACGATTCGTCCCGCGACGTCCTTGTCACCAGCGAGTTCGACGTCCTGCGGGCGCGCCGGGCACATCGGGCGTCCGCCGGCGAGCCGGGTGAACTGCAGGGCGTCCACCCGGACCGTCGCGGTCGGCTCCAGCCCGCCGAAGTCCGCCACCACCGCTGCGCGCCCGTCGACATTGACGCGGATGCTGCGCGCCAGCGGACCGGTCAGGTCGAACAGGATGCGGGAACCGTCGGGCGCTTTGGCGAGTTTGCCAACCACGAAGCCCAAGGTGGCCGCGACCTCATCCAGCGACAGCCGCGACGCGGCCCCCTCCAGCTCCGCATCCGACGACGGCCGTTGGATCGCCACGCGGATGTCTTGCTCGTGTATCCAGCAGTCGAAGACCCGGATTCGCATGAACCGTCCGTAACTTTCGGGGCCGGCGGGCGTGAAGGTCTCAGCGTTCCACTCTTGTTCGGACATCTCCTGCAGGACCTTGCGTCGTTCGCCGGTTATCGCGCGGTATCGCTCCAGGACAGTGCTGCTGGGTTGCGAACCAAGCTCGCGGACCCAGCACTCGTTCATTGCCCCGATGTCATTGCGCACATGGTCGAGCGTCTTGACGTCGATGTCGGGTTCGGGCGCGGCGATGCCCTGAAGGAACGACTCGGTGCCGATGATGTGCGACACCACGCCCTGCACGTCCCAGCCCGGCAACGGCGTCGCCGCCCGCCAGTCGGCCTCGGGCAACCCGGCGAGCAGCGCATCGATGGAGTCCCACACCGCGAACAGCCCGTCGAGCACATCGGATTTGTCGAGCAGGGTGACAGCACGTGTGGTCATGCTCGGATGCTAGGCCGATTACCGGCCGATCGTTAGCCCCACCCTCGCCAGAATCAGACCGGCAATTGTCAGAATGCCTGCCGCCGCAATCGTCCAGGCCATTCCGCCGAAGGCGGTTACCCACGCGCCCAGGCCGATCACCAGCAGCGCATGGACGAGCCGGGCAACAACAAAGGCGCGCTCCCGGAAGACCGACGCGAGCACCGTACGGGGTATGGCATAAAAGAGCCGGCCAACAATGACGATCAGCGCCGCGGTCACCATCCCGGTCGCCACCCGCAGCACCACGGTCGGATGACCGTCGACGTGGTTGAACCCGACGAATTGGATCAGGACCGCCAGCACGGTGGCGACGATCGTCAACCGACGCAACATCTTCGCCAGCACCGCCCCGATATTCCGGCGGACGAGATCGCCCAACGTCGGGTCGCTGCCCGCGGCGCCGAGAAACCCGCGCAGGGCGTGGCCGAACTTGCCGCGCTGCAACCGATTGACGGCCATGTTGTTCAGCGCCGCGGCATGGTTTGCATCCAACGCCAACGCCTGGGAGTACGAGTCCGTCGATTCCCGGATGCGGCCCAGATCGTGCAGTATCGAGCCGCGCAGGACGAGCCCGTCGGGGCTCGCGGGGTCGAGACGCAACGCCTCGTCGACGACCACCAGCGCCGAATTCAACTGATGGGACTTTTGCAGCAGTCGCGCGTAAACCCGGTGTTGCAGAGGCTCATTCGGGTGAGTTTTGACTCCCTGCCACGCCATCCACAGCGCGTCGCCGTAACGGCCAAGGCCGTCGAGCGACAGCGCATATATCCGCATGGCCAACTCGTGCTGTGGCGCGGCGGCCAATGCGGCGTACGCACTGCGCGAGGCGCCGTCATAGTTTTCGAGCAGGTATTCAGCGCGGGCATATTGAGCGAGAAGGCCGGGATCGTTCGGGTTCTGCGCCAACGAACGGCGCAGAACCTCACGCCCGCGTTCGTAATTTTCTGTGTCGAAGTACGCCTCGGCAACGTGAATGGCCTGGCCGGCTTGGTCGACACCGGGCTCCGATGTCATCGACGGTTACCGAATTTTCCTGCGCCGTAAGTACTTTGCCAGATCGTCGTAGGTGCCGTCGTTGTTGGCGAATTCGACGATGTTGCGTGCGACCTCGAACCACGGCCCGGTACTGGGACGGATTTGCGCCGCCGCCTCGTCCACATCGGCCATCGTCACCGGGCGGACCTGTCCGCTGCGCATCGACGCCGACATCGCCAATTGCGTTGCGCTGTCGCACACATGCGCGAGGTCGGCGCCGGAAAACCCGTCGGTGCGCTTCGCGATCGATTTCAAATCGATGCCCGCCACCGGCCGATCCTTCAGGTGCGAGCGCAGAATCCCCGTCCTGGCTTCGGCGTCGGGCAAGCCCACGAAGATCATCCGGTCGAAGCGGCCGGGCCGCCGCAGCGCCGGGTCGACATCCCAGGGTGCATTCGTGGCGCCGAGCACATACACCCCATCGTTGGTCGACGTCGCCGAATCCATTTCTTCCAACAAGGTATTGACGACGGGGCGCATCCCGGAGCTTCCGCTCAGCGCCGAACGCCGGTGCCCCAAGGCGTCCAATTCGTCGAAGAACAACACGCACGGAGCGTTACGGCGCGCGCTATCGAAAACCGAACGGATGCTGCGTTCGCTCTCGCCAAACCAATGGTGCAGAACATCGGCGATCCCGACCTGATAGAAATTCGCCCCGAGTTCACCCGAAATAGCCTTGGCGATGTAGGTTTTGCCGCAGCCGGGCGGCCCGTAGAGCAACAGGCCACCGCGCGCCGAGACCTTGTACGCCTTCATCAACTCGGGATTACGGATCGGGCCGAGCAGCGAAAGTTCAATCTGCCGTTTGACATCGGCCATCCCCGCGACATCGTCGAGCCGTATGGCGCTGCGCTCCAAAGCGTCGAAGTCGCGCTCGTTGACGACGTCGGCGGGGGCGTCGACGAAAGCCGGCTCGATGATGTCGGCGACTTGGCGTTCGGCGCTGGACCAATCGAACTGGGCATCGCGGGCCGATCGCCCGGTCACGGGTTCCCCCTCCTCAGCCGCCGCAGCAGGTGCCGCAAGCGCGGTGCTGCAGCGCTGCAACAGGCTCAGCGCGTTGGCGTTACCGGCGTCGTGGTGCAGCACCGCGCTGCAGTGGCCCAGCGCCTCCGCGTAGCGTCCTCGGTCGGCCAGCAGGCCGGCCAGATGCAACCGCAACTCGACCACGTCGGGGCTGCGTTCGACGGCAGCAGACAACTCGCGAATAACCGGGTCTTCACCCAACGTTTTCTCCCGACCTAGGCCTGCCGGTCCATAGTAGGTCGGGACGCAGACGTTAGGCGGCGGCGATCATGGCCACAGATCCCATGGCCATCACCATGCCGATGCCCTGCCAGCGAGTCACACGCTCGCGCAGAACCATCATCGCCAGAACGACGGTGGCGGCGGGATACATCGAAATCATGATGCTGGCCAACGACAGCAGCCACGACTGCAGCGCTATCAGCTGGGTCACCAGGGCGCAGATGTCGAGCAGCGCAATGGCCAGCGCCAGCTTCATCGACTCCCCCCGCGGAAGCCGCAAGCTGCGTCGGGACGCGGCCAGCGCGGTGATCACCACCGTGGCCGACAGCCGGGCGAACATCAGCGGCCAAAGCTTGGATTCGTGTGGTGACTGGTGCAGGAACACCAAGTCCAGCCCGAATGCACACCCGGCCAATATGGTCAGCCAGGCCACTTTGGGAGTGAAGCGGAATTGCCTCTTGCCCTCGACCGTGGCCTCACGGCTGACCAGCATCACCGCGACAATGGCCAGCACCACGCCAGCCGACGCCGCCGGGCCCGGCCTCTCCCCCAGTGCGATGCCGACCGCCACAGGCACCGCGGCATTGAGCACGCCCGCCAGTGGCGCGACCACCGAGATAGGCCCAGACCCGAGCGCCGCATAGAACGCCCACATGCCGAACGCCTGACCGACGCCGTACAGGCTGCCCCACAAGATCGCGCCGGAATGAATCGGCCCACCAACGCTCAGCGCGATCAGGCCCAGCAACACCGCCTCGACCGGATAAGCCGCCAACATCACGCGCAGCGCAGCCACGCGGCGCGCCGCCACGCCGCCCACGAAATCACTGACGCCGTAGGACACGGCAGACAGCTGGGCGTACGCGGCTCCGATCAGTTCATACCCTTTGCTCGTCGCCCCAGTTCGCGAACAACTTCACGCTGGGCGTCACGGCGGGCGAGGTCCTGACGTTTGTCGTACGCTCGCTTACCTCGTGCCAGTGCGAGCTCGACCTTGACCTTGCCCTCGGAAAAATACAGCGACAGCGGCACCAAGGCGAGGTTACCATCGCGGATTTTTCCGATGAGTGTGTCGATCTGTCGCCTATGTAACAACAACTTCCGAGTGCGACGAGGATCATGGTTTGTCCAGCTACCGTGCTCGTACTCGGGAATGTGCAAGTTACGCAACCACACTTCGCCGTCATCGACGGTAGCGAACGCATCAGCGAGCGAAGCCTGGCCCAGCCGTAGGCTTTTCACTTCGGTGCCGACTAAAGCCACTCCGGCCTCGAACAATTCCTCGATCGCGTAGTTGTGTCTGGCCTTGCGATTGGTGGCGACGATCTTCTTGCCGTCTCGCTTGCCACCACTGGCCTTGCCCCCACTGGACTTTGCGGCCACAGCTAACGCCGTACGTAGAGGCGCAACGTGGCGTAAGCCGTTAACCCGGCCATCGACACGCCGAGCAGGAACAGAATCGGGGAGATGTAAAGGATGTCGGCGTAGTCAACGCGAGCGATCAAATTGGCTTGGTAGAACTGGTTTAACGCGTTGTCCAGGAACAGTGCACGCACCACGATCAAGCCGCCAACCGCGATCGCCACACCGAGGGCCGCCGCGAGCATCGCCTCCAACAGGAACGGCAACTGCGTGTACCAGCGACTTGCCCCCACCAGCCGCATGATTCCGATCTCGGTGCGCCGCGTAAATGCGGCGACCTGAACCATGTTGGCAATCAACAGAATCGCGCCGACAGCCTGCACTAATGCGACGGCGAACGCCACATTGCTCAAGCCGTCCAGGACCGCGAAGAGCCGGTCGATCAGGTCTTTCTGATTGAGCACCGAGAGCACACCGGGCTGGCCCTGCATCGCAAGGTCAAAGTCCTTGTGCTGCTCGGGATTGTTCAACTTGACGATGAAGGACGCGGGGAAGGAATCCTTGCCCGCAACGTCCTTGTACTGCGGGAACTTTCGGATGGCGTCGTCGTATGCGTCCTGACGATTAAGAAAGCGAACCGATTTGACGTCATCGCGGCCTTCGATCTTCGTCCGCAACGCCTTACATGGATTGGTGCCGCACGTCGGATCGTTCGCGGAGACGTCGTCGGTGAGGAACACCTGCGTCTCGACGCGATCGAGGTAGATGGCGCGGGAGTGCTCGGCCAACCGCACCACCAGCAGACCGCCGCCGAACAGGCCAACCGAGATCGCGGTCGTCAGGATCATCGCGACCGTCATCGTCACATTTCGACGAAGACCGGTGAGGACCTCGTTGAGTAGGAAGCCGAAGCGCACTAGCGGTCCATCCCGTAGACGCCACGCTGCTCGTCGCGAACCAGTCTGCCCAGCGACAACTCGACGACGCGCTGGCGCATCGAGTCGACGATGTGGTGGTCGTGCGTCGCCATCAGGACCGTCGTCCCGGTGCGGTTGATTCGCTCCAGCAGATCCATAATGTCGTTGCTGGTGTCGGGGTCGAGGTTGCCGGTCGGCTCGTCGGCCAGCAGGACCAGCGGCCGGTTGACGAACGCGCGGGCGATCGCCACCCGCTGCTGCTCACCACCCGACAACTCGTGCGGCAGCCGGTTGGCCTTGCCGGACAGACCGACCGTCTCGAGCACGTCGGGCACGACCCGGTTGATCTGATCGGCGCGCTTGCCGATGACTTCCAGCGCGAAGGCGACGTTTTCATACACCGTCTTTTGCTGTAGCAGACGAAAGTCCTGGAAAACGCAGCCAATCACCTGGCGCAGCTTGGGCACATGCCGACCGGGCAGCTTGTTGACGTGGAACTTCGAGACCCGCACGTCCCCGGTGGTCGGCGTCTCCGCGGCCAGCAGCAACCGCATGAACGTCGATTTTCCCGAACCCGACGGACCGATCAGGAAGACGAACTCACCCTTGTCGATTTTGACGTTGACGTCGTCTAACGCCGGACGCGCCGACGCTTTGTACTTCTTGCTGACATGGTCAAGGGTGATCATCACGGCACGCCAGTGTAGCGGTGAATTTCGCTGGACCGCGAAGGTCAGCGCCCGGGTGGCGTCGATGTGGGCGACGGCCCCACCCCCAGCAGCGGTTGCTGCGGGGGTGGTGAAGTGGGGCTGGGGCTGGGCGGACAGAAGGGCGGCGGCAGCAGGCAAGGGAGCTGGAACGGCGGCGGTGACGTGGTCGTTGGCGGCGGGGGCGGCGGCGACGTGGTGGTCGGGGTCGGCGCGGTGGTGGTCGGAGTCGGCGCGTACGTGTTCGCCGGCGGCTGCACCCTGGTGCGCGGGACCCAGGTGTAGTTCGGGTCCGGTACGAAGCCCGGCGGCACTACCTGCGGAGCGGGCGCCTTGGGAGCCGGCTCCGCGTGGTTGATGTCATAGACCCACCAGATGGCGAGGAAGGCGATGATCAGCGCCACCGTCGAGGTGCGCATCCGGCCGCCGAACATATAACGGGGCCACCGGTGTTCCTCGTCGCGGTGCTTTTCGAGGACATTGAGGGTCAGCTTCACTGTTTCACCGACTCGTGCGCGATCTCAGCCGCTGCTTCGGCGGACTTTGCGACGCCGGCGTCGTCCTCGACCACGCTCACCGTTGCGTCGGCCGTGGTGACAATGCCGGCGCGGGCGAGTGCCCGCATGACCAGCACCCGCAGCTGCCGGCCGGCCTCGAACTGTTTGCCGGGCAACGTGCGCGCCACCATGCGCAGCGTGACGGTGTCGACTTCGATGCTTTCCAGGCCCATCAGGGTGGGTGCGTCCAGCAGCAGCTCACCCAGCAACGGGTTGTCCATCGCGTGGTCGCACACCTCATGCAGGACCTCGTTGACCCGGTTGAGGTCGGCGCTGGTCGAGACGGGGATGTCGATCACCGCTCGCGCCCAGTCCTTGGACAGGTTGACGGTCTTGACGATCTGGCCATTGGGGATGGTGAACAACTCGCCGTCCGACGAGCGCAGCCGCGTCACCCGCAAGGTCACGTTCTCGACCGTGCCGCGCGCCTCGGCGTTGATCCCGGCGACCGTCAGCGAGACCAGGTCACCAAAGCCGTACTGCTTCTCAACGATGATGAAGAAACCGGAGAGCAGATCCTTGACCAGCTGCTGAGCACCGAAACCCAGCGCCGCACCGATGACAGTGGCGGGCGCGACCAGGCCGCCGACGGAAAAGTTCAGCACGTCGCTGATCTGGACGACGGCCCAGATCGCAATCAGGACGATCGACACCCACTGGATCACCGACGCCACGGCCTGGCGGTGCTTGGTCGCCTCCGAACGCACCAGGGCGTCGCTCTCGGTGAAGCCGACGTCGAGCTGCCGGGTGACCTGCTGGGCCACCCAGGTGACGAAGCGGACCGCGAGCACCGACGCGATCAGCAACATCACGACGCGCAGGCCCTGGTCGAGGATCCAGCCACCGATGTGGCCGTGCCAAAAGTTGTGCCACGGCTGCGTCATCGCGCTAGCAACATAATTTGTATTAGTCGTCATCTTTTCGGTTGCGCCACCGGATCCCCGCTTCCAGGAACCCGTCGATGTCCCCGTCCAAGACGGCCGCCGGATTGCCGACCTCGTACTCGGTCCGCAGATCCTTGACCATCTGATACGGATGCAATACATAGGAGCGCATCTGGTTACCCCAGGAGCTGCCGCCGTCACCTTTGAGCGCGTCCAGCTCAGCACGTTCTTCTAAACGCTTGCGCTCCAACAACTTTGCTTGCAGAACCCGCATCGCCGCAACTTTGTTCTGCAATTGCGACTTTTCGTTCTGGCAAGTCACGACGATACCGGTCGGGATGTGGGTGAGTCGAACCGCCGAGTCGGTGGTGTTCACCGACTGCCCCCCGGGACCGCTGGATCGGTACACGTCGACACGCAGATCGCCTTCCGGAATTTCGATGTGATCGGTGGTCTCCACCACCGGCAGCACCTCGACTTCGGCGAAGGACGTCTGACGCCGACTTTGGTTGTCGAACGGGCTGATCCGCACCAGCCGATGGGTGCCCTGTTCCACCGACAACGTGCCGTAGGCAAACGGTGCGTGCACGGCGAAGGTAGCGCTCTTGATCCCGGCTTCTTCGGCGTAAGAAGTGTCGAACACCTCAACGCCGTACTTGTGTTGCTCGGCCCACCGGATATACATCCGCATCAGCATCTCGGCCCAGTCCGCGGCGTCCACCCCGCCCGCGCCGGAGCGGATGGTCACCAGCGCCTCGCGCTCGTCGTACTCCCCCGACAGCAGGGTGCGCACCTCAGCGGCTTCGATGTCGGCACGCAAGGCCTTCAGCTCGGCGTCCGCCTCGGCGAGGGCGTCGGCTCCCTCTTTTTCCGCGCCCTCCTCGGCGGCCAGCTCGTAGAGCACCGGCAGATCGTCGACCCGCTGACGCAACTGCTCGACGCGGCGCAACTCGCCCTGGGTGTGCGACAACTCGCTGGTCACCCGCTGCGCGTTGGCCTGGTCGTCCCACAGTTTGGGATCGGACGCCTCGTGCTCGAGCTTCTCGATGCGGCTGCGCAGACCGTCCACATCGAGCACCCTTTCCACCGTGGTCAGGGCGGAGTCGAGGGCGGCGATATCGGCTTGACGGTCAGGTTCCACAGCCGACCACGTTACCGGCGCGCTGGTCGGCGGCGAATGCTCAGGTGGCGACGCGCGGCACTTCGACCACCGGCTGGGGTTCACCGTCTAGCATCGAATCACCATCATGTGCGCCCGCGACTGCGACGCCCAGCCCAATCTCAGGCCCTTGCGTCGCAGCCGGGCATGAACAGAAGGCTTGGGTATGCGTCGGTTTCATGTCGCCATCGTCGGCTCCGGACCATCGGGTTTCTTCGCCGCAGCATCTTTGCTGAAGGCCGCCGATACCTCCGATGAGATCGATGTCGCGGTCGACATGCTCGAGATGTTGCCGACACCGTGGGGACTGGTGCGCTCCGGCGTGGCACCCGACCATCCCAAGATCAAGTCGATCAGCAAGCAGTTCGAAAAGATCGCCGGCGATCCCCGCTTCCGGTTCTTCGGCAACGTGGCGGTGGGTGAGCACGTGGCTCCCGCCGAACTAGGCGAGCGCTACCACGCCGTGATTTATGCGATCGGGGCGCAATCGGATCGCTCGTTGAAGATTCCCGGCGAAGACTTGGCGGGCAGCATGGCCGCCGTCGAATTCGTGGGCTGGTACAACGCCCATCCACACTTCGAGAGCGCGACCCCGGATCTGTCCGGGGCCCGTGCCGTCGTGATTGGCAACGGCAACGTGGCCCTCGACGTCGCCCGCATCCTGATCACCGACCCCGGCGCGCTGGCCGAGACCGATATCGCCGATCACGCGCTGGAATCCCTGCGCCCATGCGGTGTGGAAGAAGTGGTGATCGTCGGCCGACGCGGTCCCTTGGAGGCCGCGTTCACCACGCTGGAATTGCGCGAGCTGGCCGACCTCGACGGGGTCGACGTCATCGTCGATCCCGCGCAGCTGGAGGGCATCAGCGATGAGGATGCGGAGGCCGCCGGCAAGACCACGAAACAGAACATCAAGGTGCTGCGCGACTACGCCAACCGCGAACCCCGCCCGGGACACCGGCGCATGGTGTTCCGGTTCCTGACCTCTCCGATCGAGATCAAGGGCGACGACAAGGTGGAGGGAATCGTCCTTGGCCGCAACGAGTTGGTCGCCGACCAGAGCGGGCGGGTATCGGCCAAGGACACCGGGGAGCGCGAGGAGCTGCCGGCTCAGCTGGTGGTGCGCTCGGTCGGATATCGCGGCATGCCCACCCCGGGGCTGCCCTTTGACGACAAGACCGCGACCATCCCCAACACCAACGGCCGGGTCGAGGGCAGCCGCAATGAATACGTGGTCGGCTGGATCAAGCGGGGGCCGACCGGCGTCATCGGCACCAATAAGAAGGACTCTCAAGACACCGTCGACACCGTGATCACGGATCTGACCGGCGCCGACGAACTGTCCGCATTCCCGGATGACCATGCCGAGAAATTGGCCGACTGGCTGGCCTCGCGCCAACCGAAGCTGGTCACCTCGGCCCATTGGGACATGATCGATGCCCATGAGCGTGCGGCCGGCGAGCCGCACGGGCGTCCCCGCGTCAAACTGCCGAACCTCGTCGAGCTGCTGCGCATCGGCCACGGCTGATCGCGTACTGACGCAATCACGTTGGGGCTGGGCTCGATTCAGCGCCTGAGGACGACGAGGCCTGCGCCGACGAGCAACAGGACGATGGCGCTGGCGATGGCCCACCCACCGCCGGCGAGCCACCAGATGACGCCCACCAGCGCGAGCGCGGGCGACACCGCGAAGAGCACCAAGACCGGGTGCTGCCGGATCACCTCAAGTGCACTTTTCGCCCGGATCGGGTCGATGTCTTTGCCCGCCATGGCTAAAGAATGCCATCCCACAACCACAATGCAAGAGCTGAACGGACGCGGCGCCGACTTGGTACCACAAGCGATTTCGCCAACTAGCCGGCGCCCGCGGGCGATTCGGGCGGAGCGAACCTCCAGTTGTCCGGATTCTTCGAGGAATACACCACCTCGTGTAGTTCGCCCATGCTCGGCCATTGGTCGACGTCGACCACCATCCGCCAATAGACGGGATACTCGTTGACGGTGGGTCCGTTGATCACACCGGCAATGGTGACGTACTGCTCGCCGGTGACGTCGGGCCGCGGGCTCACCCCGGTCACCAACAACGTGCCCCCGAGTAGCTCACCACGCGGGCCGCGCGGGATGAAGCGCTGAGCGAGAAATCCCCCCAGTACCGCGACGACCAGAAGTAACAGCGCGAATTCCCACACGTCGCCATGGTAGGACGCCCGACGCGATGTACGGTCGAATTGACCTAGGACCCTACTGTCCCACGCGGATTCGCCGTAGCGTCGTGGGTACCGGTGCGCCCAAGGAAAGGTGAGGTCGATGACTGATGAGCCCGCGGTCGTTTTGTCGGAAGACGAGAGTTGGCGCAGGTTGGGCGGCGTCGCCTTGGGCCGGCTGGTGACCAGTTTCGCCGGCGAACCCGAGATCTTCCCGGTGAACTATGCGGTGCAAGACCGAACGGTGCTGTTCCGCACCGCCGAGGGCACCAAGTTGTTTTCCGCCGTGGGGAACAGCGTGGTGGTGTTCGAGGCCGACGACCACGACGTCGCCGAAGGCTGGAGCGTGATCGTCCGGGGCCGTGCTCGAGTGCTGAAGACCGCGGCGGACATCGAGCAAGCCGACCGCGCCCAGTTGATGCCGTGGACGGCGACCGTAAAGAAGCATTACGTCCGGGTGACCCCGACCGATATAACGGGCCGCCACTTCACATTTGGACCGGAACCGGATCCGCACGCATCGTTTGCCTGACGCGGCCGGCCGCGGGCGGCGCGTCGAGCTCGTGTGCGTCAACACGGGTCAGCCAACGTTCGAAATGCCTGCCGGACAATGGAATTCGAATTGGCCCGAAGTGCCTGTCCCCCAGGTGTATTGGTTACGAGCCGGCGTGGTCTTTCCCCTCGCGGTCGACATCGTCGCGCCATTTCTGCGCAAGCGCCGAGGCCTTGCGGGCTGTCGTCGACAGCTTCAATCACCGGGGATGACGGACGCCGGCTGGCCCGTGGTAGGACTGCTGGCATGAGTCAGGATGATCTCGCATTGGCGATGACGCTTGCCGACCGTGCGGACAGACTGACTCGCGATCGGTTCGGCGCCCTGGACCTGCGCGTCGACACCAAACCGGACCTGACCCCGGTGACCGACGCCGATCGGGCGGTTGAAGCTGAAGTCCGCGAGGTGCTGGCCCGCGAGCGACCCGACGACAGCGTCGTCGGCGAGGAATTCGGCGGGACAACCAGCTTCACCGGCCGGCAATGGATCGTCGACCCGATCGACGGCACCAAGAATTTCGTGCGCGGGGTTCCGGTGTGGGCCAGCCTGATCGCACTGCTTGACGACGGCGTGCCCGTGGTCGGTGTCGTGAGCGCGCCGGCGCTGCAACGACGGTGGTGGGCATCCCGCGGCCAAGGCGCCTTCGTCTCGGTCGACGGCGCACCGTCGCGGCGTTTGTCGGTTTCCTCAGTGGCACAGCTGGATTCGGCGAGCCTGTCGTTTTCCAGCCTGTCGGGTTGGGCCGAACGCGGCCTGCGGGACCATCTCATCGAGCTGACCGACGCCGTGTGGCGGGTGCGTGCGTATGGCGATTTCTTCTCGTATTGCCTACTCGCCGAGGGCGCGGTGGATATCGCGGCCGAACCGGAAGTCTCGGTGTGGGATCTGGCAGCACTCGACATCCTGGTGCGCGAGGCCGGCGGGACATTCACCGGCCTGGACGGCATCGCGGGCCCTCATCGCGGCGATGCCGTGGCCACAAACGGCCTGTTGCACGAGCGCGTACTGCGCAGCCTCGGTGTGAAGTAGTTAACAAGCGCTCTTTATCTTACTCCGGAGTAAGATAGCCTCTTGACTGCATCGCCCCAACTACAGAGGCTGCTGAAATGACGGACACTGTCTCCGGTTCAAATACCTCCCGTCCACGCGGAAAACGGCGCGGCCGCAAGACCGGCGTCGGGATGCAACCGCACCGCCGCACCGGGATCGACATCACCCTGGCGCTGCTCACCCCGCTCGTCGGCCAGGATTTTCTGGACAAATACCACCTGCGCGACCCGATGAACCGGGGCCTGCGCTACGGCACCAAGACGATCTTTTCCACCGCCGGAGCCGCTTCACGCCAGTTCAAGCGGGTTCAGAACCTGCGCAGTGGACCCACCCGGCTGAAGTCCAGCGGCCAGGACTACTACGACCTGCGGCCCGACGACGAACAGAAGATGATCGTCGAGACCCTCGAGGAATTCGCCGAAGAGGTACTGCGGCCCGCCGCACCCGAGGCCGACGAGGCGGCGAGCTACCCGCCTGACTTGATGGCCAAGGCGGCCGAACTCGGCATCACCGCGATCAACATCCCCGAGGACTTCGACGGCATTGCCGCCCACCGCTCCAGCGTCACCAACGTGCTGGTGGCCGAGGCGTTGGCCTACGGCGACATGGGGTTGGCACTGCCCATCCTGGCCCCGGGCGGCGTGGCAGCCGCGTTGACCCACTGGGGCAGCGCGGACCAGCAGGCCACCTATCTACCCGAGTTCGCCGGCGAGAATGTCCCGCAGGCCTGCGTGGCAATCGCCGAACCGCAACCGCTGTTCGACCCCACCCGGTTGAAGGCCACGGCGGTGCGCACACCGAGCGGGTATCGCCTCGACGGTGTGAAGTCGTTGGTCCCGGCCGCGGCCGATGCCGAGCTGTTCATCGTCGGCGCACAACTGAATGGCAAGCCCGCACTGTTCATCGTCGAATCGGGCGCCAAAGGCCTTAGCGTCAAGCCGGATCCGAGTATGGGGATCCGGGCCGCCGCGTTGGGTCAGCTCGAGCTCTCCGGCGTGACCGTGCCGATAAATGCCCGCCTCGGCGAGGACGAAGCCACCGTTGAGGACTACTCCGAGGCGATCGCACTGTCCCGGCTGGGCTGGGCGGCGCTGGCCGTCGGCACCTCGCACGCGGTCCTCGACTACGTCATCCCGTATGTGAAGGAGCGCCAGGCATTCGGCGAGCCCGTCGCCCGTCGTCAGGCCGTGGCGTTCATGTGCGCGAACATCGCGATCGAGCTGGACGGGCTGCGGCTGATCACCTGGCGCGGCGCCGCGCGTGCCGAACAAGGCCTTCCGTTCATCCGCGAAGCCGCGCTGGCGAGGCGGATCGGCGCCGACAAGGGCATGCAAATCGGACTGGACGGCGTGCAACTTCTCGGTGGCCACGGCTACACGAAAGAACACCCCGTCGAACGCTGGTACCGCGACCTGCGGGCCATCGGCGTCGCCGAGGGCGTCGTCGTTATCTAAGTCGTCACCTAGCGAAAGATCAATCATGGCAATCAATCTGGAACTGCCCCGCAAGATGCAAGCGGTGATCGACAAGGCCCATCAGGCCGGCGCGGAGATGATGCGACCGATCGCCCGCAAGTACGACGACCATGAGCACGCCTACCCGGTGGAACTGGACACGTTGGCCAGTCTGTTCTCCGGCGCTGCTGAATCCAATGCCATGGGACTCGCCGGGGCCGAGGCGTTCCGCAGCAGCGAGAGCAAGGAAGAGAACCGCAACGGCTCCAACATGGCCGCGGTGCTGCAGACACTCGAGGCCAGTTGGGGCGACGCGGCGATGATGCTGTCGATTCCCTATCAAGGCCTGGGCAACGCTGCGATCAGTGGCGTTGCCACCGACGAACAGCTGAACCGGCTGGGCCGGGTGTGGGCGGCGATGGCGATCACCGAACCGAGCTTTGGATCCGACTCGGCGGCCGTATCGACGACCGCCAAGCTGGACGGTGACGAATACGTGATCAACGGCGAAAAGATCTTCGTCACAGCCGGTTCGCGGGCCACGCACATCGTGGTGTGGGCGACGCTGGACAAGTCGCTGGGCCGTCCGGCGATCAAGTCGTTCATAGTGCCGCGCGAACATCCCGGTGTCAGCGTCGAGCGGCTCGAGAAGAAGCTCGGCATCAAAGGCTCCGACACCGCGGTGATCCGGTTCGACAACGTGCGGATCCCGAAGGACAACCTGCTGGGCAATCCTGAAATCCAATCGGGCAAAGGGTTTTCCGGCGTCATGGAGACTTTCGACAACACCAGGCCGGTCGTCGCCGGCATGGCCATCGGCATCGCCCGGGCCGCCCTGGAGGAACTGCGCAAGATTCTCACCGAGGCCGGAGTGGAGATCTCCTACGACAGGCCCGCGCACGCCCAAAGCGCCGCCGCGGCCGAATTCCTGCGGATGGAGGCCGACTGGGAGTCCAGCTACCAGCTGACCCTGCGCGCGGCGTGGCAGGCCGACAACAAGATTCCCAACTCCAAAGAAGCATCGATGGCTAAGGCCAAGGCAGGCCGGGTGGGCACCGACGTCACCCTGAAAGCGGTCGAATTAGCCGGCACCGCAGGCTATTCGGAGCAGATGCTGTTGGAGAAGTGGGCACGTGACTCTAAGATCATGGACATCTTCGAAGGAACCCAGCAGATCCAGCAGCTCGTGGTGGCCCGCCGGCTGCTCGGCCTGTCCTCCTCCGAACTCAAGTAGCGATCGGACGCGGCGGCGCCGCCTCGGCGTCCGGTCCGAGCAGATCAAGCTGCCACCATTCGACATCGTGCCACGCGTCCAATTTCCACCCCACGCGCCGGTAATAACCAGCCGGGGCAAACCCGAACGCCGCGTGCAGCGCATTGCTGGCCTCGTTGGGTTGCGCGATGCCGGCGAACGCCTGCCGAAAACCGCGCTCTGCCAACCGATGTAGCAGTTCGGCGTAGAGCAACCTGCCACCGCCGGCGCGTCGCACGTCCTGGGCGAGATAGATGCTCGTCTCGACGGCCCACCGGTAGGCAGCGCGCGGATTGAACTGTTGCGCATACGCATAGCCCAGGATTTTGCCGTCCGCTTCGAGCACCAGCCATTCGTGCATCGCAAGCGTTTTCACGATGCGCGCCGCCATCTCAGCCGCCTCCGGCACGTCGGTCTCGAAGGTGATCGCGGTGTCCAGCACGTACGGCCGATATATCTCGGCACACGCCGCCGCGTCGGCCGCGGTCGCGCGTCGAACCCTCATCAGGCAGCGACGGCGTTCAGCTGCTCGCGGGTGTCGTCGTCGAGCTCGATCGAGGCGACGTCGAGGTTCTCCTCGAGATGGCCCAGCGACGAGGTACCCGGAATCAACAGCACGTTGGGCGCCACGCCCAGCGTCCATGCCAACGCGACCTGCGCGGGCGTGCGCCCGAGCCGCTGCGCGGCTCTCTGCACCAGCTCGTGACTGAGCACCGGGTTCGGCTGCATGAACGCCGCGCCCAACGGGAAGAACGGGACGAACGCGATTCCGCGCCTGGTGCACTCCTCCAGCACCGCCGCGGCGTCCCGGCTCACGAGATTGAAAGCGTTTTGCACACAGGCGATCTCGGTGCGCTCCAGCGCGTGCAGCAGGTGCTCGCGGTTGATGTTGCTCAGCCCGATACCGCCGATCAATCCCTCGTCACGGGCATCGATCATGACCGAGAGCTGCTCGTCGAAAAGCTGGTCCGGGCCGTCGCTTTCGAACAGTCGCAGATTGACCGCGGCCAATTGGTCGACGCCGAGGCTGCGCAAGTTCGTTTCGATGTCGCGGCGCAGATCCGCCGGCTCTTCGACCGGCAGCCAGGCACCGGCGTCATCGCGGCGCCCGCCGACCTTACTCACCAATGCCAGATCTTCCGGATACGGGCGCAGCGCTTCGCGGATGAGCTCATTGGCGACATCGGGGCCGTAGAACTGAGCGGTGTCAATGTGATTCACGCCGCGTTCGACGGCCCGGCGCAACACCGCCAGCGCCTCGTCGCGATCACGCGGCGGCCCCATCACCCCGGGACCGGGCAATTGCATAGCCCCGAAGCCGATACGGGCGACCGAATAGCGACCAAGAGGAAAGGCATCCATACGGTGAGGTTAGCGTCGCGCGGGGAGCGCCTAGGCGCGGCGTCGGCCGATCACACCCTCCGTCCACGCCCGGTCTTCGGTGTAGAGCGCTTGGTCCTCGCTTTGCACCCGCTTGCCCTTGCCGGCACCTTGACCCTGACCGCCGGCGCCGCCCATCGGCATGCCGCCGCCCATCCCACCGCCCGCGCCGTTCAGCTTGGCGTACCCGGGCGGGACCGGGATCCCACCGCCCGCGCCCACTGGTGCCGCGGCGGCCCCGGCGCTCGCCCCGGTGGTCGACCAGGACTGCAAGGGCAGCTTCGGAACGGCAACCCCACCGCCGCCTCCACCGACACCACCCAACGACGCCGGCTTGACCTGCGCCCCTTTCGGCAGGCCCTGCCCCGCCGCGGGCAGCGGCGGCACGGCGGCACCACTCGGCAGCGACGCGTTGGGCATCGCCGGCATCCCGCCGCCCGGCAACGTGGGCATCGCGGGCAGGCCGGAAAGGCCGTCACCCGACGGCAGCCCGTCAGGCAGATCCCCGAAGTCGACGCCGTCGGAACCACCGGAGCCATAGTCGACTGCCGCTGCGGCCCCGGCCGCGGTCGGGAACATCGGCGGATTCAGCGGCGGCAATGCCGTCTTGTCGCGGTAAAACTTCAGCGCCGTCTCCGACTTTTTCTGCAGAATCGCATACCACTCGATCGACGTCTCAATCAGGGCCTGCATATGGTCTTCCACACCGGCCTTGTACGTGTTTTCGACAAACAAGATGTCACCGGGCCCGGGGTGCTCCTCAGGAATGGTGTAGTTCCCGTTGAAATCCTGCGTCGCCGTCGCGCCGGCGGGCCGGATCTTTTTCTGTGCGTCGAAAATGTCGTTGGCCTGGTCGCGGAGCGTGCAGCACATCTGCACCATCGAAGCTATCCACTGCCGCTGCAGTTCGAAATTTTGCTCGACGGCCGTCCTCGCGTCACCCTCCCAGGAGGTAAATGGGCGAAACCGGTAGGAGATCTCCTGCAGCGCAAATTGGAAGGTGTGCCATTCCTGGGCGAATATCTTGCACTCCGCGCCCTGGTCGCCGGCTTCGATCGCCATCGTGGCCTGCCTGACCTCGTAGTACGGGTCGTCGGCGGGCGGCGGCGCGGGTCGGGGCGCCGGCGGGTCCCACGGCATGTCCGAATCGTCGAGGGTCGATATCTGGCCATTTCCGCCCAGGGAGTTCGGCGTCCCCTCGTTGTTTATGGCATCCGCGGCACCCTCGTCGATCTCTTCATAGGCTTTGGCCGCATTCCTCAGGGATTTTGCAAGAGTCTTCCATTCCCGCTCGCAGCCCTTCAAGTACAGCCGGATTGAATCGGCGGAAAGTCCGAGTTGTGTGACGGCGTCAGAAGCCATCGAAAGGGCGCACGGCGCTTGCGGGTTAGCGGACGGAATGGGAGGGAGTAGTTCCTCGATTTCGTTGGCCCGGGCAATCAACTCGGCGTATTCCACATTGAGCGTCTGCGGCTGTGTCATGGCGGATCATGTCCTCTACGCGGGTTTCTTGAATTGGCGTTTCGGCTTCTTCGCCGTGACCACCTATGACTATTCCGGCGCGACCGGTTGTGGTCTCTCGCGCAAACGTCGGGTTCGGTGGATGAGATGTCCTCCCCCAATAGGGGGAGAAAGGCCCACTCGCGCCCGACGGCCCGGTGTCGACGCCGACGCCGCAGCGGTTCGCGCAAACGACCTCCGGGCCGATTCGGCCAAGGGAGAATGGGGCCGGCGCCTGTCGCGCGACGAGCGCACCCGAGATACCAACGGCCGGTGGAGCGCAGCCGATGTCATCCCAGTCAGAACGTGTCAAGGTCGTCGTCGCCGACGATCACCCGGTAACTCGCGAAGGCGTCGTGCGGGCCCTGAAGTCGAGCGGGCGGATCGACGTGATCGGGGAAGTGGCCGACGGTCGAGCGGCACTGACGGCGATCCGCGAGCTACGGCCCCGGGTGGCTTTGATCGATTACAAGATGCCCGGACTCAACGGGCTCGAAGTCGTCCGAGCTGTGGTGCGCGACGGCTTGGACACCTGCGTCGTATTGCTCAGCGCCTTCGAGGACAGTGCGGTGATCTACCATGCCCTCGCCGAAGGCGCCGCGGGTTACCTGACGAAAGACTCCGACAGCGAAGAGATCGTGGCCGCCGTGCTCAAGTGCGAGAAGGGCGCGACATATCTGCCGACGCAGTTGGCGGGAGCGCTGGCGGGCGAGGTGAAACTTCGCGCCCGCGGCGATGCGCCGTTGTTGACACCACGCGAACTCGAGGTCGTGCGAATGATCGCCGAGGGCTTGTCGGTCCCCCAGATCGCGAAACGTCTTTTCGTGGCGCCCAGCACGGTCAAGTCGCATGTGCAAAACCTGTACGAGAAGCTCGGCGTTTCCGACCGGGGTGCGGCCGTGGCCGAGGCGATGCGCCGTCGGCTGCTGGAGTGAGCTCGGCCTTACAGCGGCCATTCCACGCGGACGTGTGCCCCCGTGGGGACCTCGACGATTGTGAAACTGCCGCCGGCGGCTTCCACCCGAGCCCGCTGCGAGGCCAGACCGATGTGCCCCTCGGCGAGGCGGCGCATCATCACGTCAGCGGTGATCCCGATGCCGTCGTCGACCACGTCGAGACGACACGTTCCATCGCGGACCTTGAGCTGCACCGACGCCCGGGTCGCTTCGGAATGGCGGACCACGTTGGACAACAACTCGCGCACCACCCCGAACACCATTGGGTCGGCGGCGGTTCGGTCCGGGTGATCCACATCGGTCGTGATCGTGATGCCCGCGCGTTCGGCGGTGAACACGGCCAATTTTTCTACCGCAGCACCCAATCCGACTTGCTCGAGGACAGCCGGATGAAGCTCGAAGGTCGCCTCCCGCAGTCGCCGCGAGGCCTCATCGAGACTGGCAACCGCCCGCTGCAGCGGCTCGGCGGGTGATTTCTTGGCGAAGTCCACAACGTCGCGTCGGGCCGCGAGGACATCTTGCAAAGGCCCGTCATGGATAGCTTCGGAAATCTCTCGCCGCTCGCGCTCCGAGGCGGTCATCGTCTCGGCGAGCAACGCATCCCGTGACGCGGTGATTCTGGCAATTTCGTTGACATACCGTTGCCGGAAGATGACGGCGAACAACGCTGTGCCACATAGGAATCCGTAGATCACTACGATGAGCAATAGCTTGGGCCAGCCCAGTTGGCGCACAATGACGGGGTCTTGAAGGATCGATGCGGTAAACGCAACGAACGCGAAGGTCAGCCCCACGGTGGCGCGCCGTCCCGACAGATCCAGCGCAACCATCCGCGGCACCAGCACCATCAACAGCAGTGGAATGTGCCCGCCCGGCGACAAGAGTTTGAAGCCGACGATGGCGACCACGTCGACCATCGCGAGAACGAACAGCGCACGGTCCGGGACGATCAATCGACTCGCGGGGGAATACACCAAGATCAGGACGCTCAATGCAATGAGCGCGTACACCACTACCACCGCGTCGTCCGGAGCCCACCTCGGGGCGCCGTAATCCGTGTGGACCAGGACCGCCCCCATCATGATGAAGACGACGATCATGCGTTGCACCGACGCGACTCGCAGCGAACGCCACCGATGCACGCGGAATACCGCGTCCAGCTCGGTGTCGGTGATCTCGGTGATCCCGTTGCCGGGGGCTTCGTGAACAGTCCCCGACCCTGATACATGTGACGGCTTCACTGCCATCCTCGAGATGTCCGCGGCGGTCCGACTCGTGTCATGACTCGCCAAAGCCTATCTGGGCGACTGAAAAGCAACCAAGAGAAAGCGCGACACCGCCCAGGGCTAACGTCGTCGCATGGACACGTTTCAGGCGCTGGTGGCCCGTCAAGATGGTGACCAAATCACCGCGTCGGTCGAGACACTCCGCGCGGCCGACCTGCCGCCCGGTGAGGTGACGATCCGGGTGCTGTTTTCCAGCGTCAACTACAAGGACGCACTGGCGCTGACGCCCAAGGGCGGCGTGGTACGCGACTATCCGATCGTGCCGGGCATCGACCTCACCGGCGAAGTCGTCGAATCGCAATCGCCGGACTTCAGGGTCGGAGACAAGGTGCTGGCCCACGGGTATGCGATCGGCACCGGTCATCACGGCGGCTACGCCGAGTACGCGCGACTGCCCGCTGACCAGGTGGTGGCACTTGGAGCTCTGAGCCCGCGTGAGGGTGCGGCCATCGGGACCGCCGGCTTCACCGCAGCGATGAGCGTGCAGGCCCTGATCGACTGGGGCATCGCGCCCGACGCCGGGCCCATCGTCGTCACCGGCGCCTCCGGCGGTGTCGGGTCGGTCAGCGTGGACCTACTCGCGGCGGCGGGCTATCACGTGGTCGCGTCCAGCGGTAAGGAATCGGCCGCCGCAATGCTGAAAGAGCTTGGCGCTGCTGAGGTTATCGGACGGCTGCCGGCCGATCCCGATGCCAAGCCGCGACCACTGGCCAAGGCGCGCTGGGCGGGCGCGGTGGACTGTGTCGGGGGCGCGACGCTCGCCGATGTGCTCAGCACGGTCGACTACGGCGGGGCCGTGGCGGCCAGCGGTCTCACCGGCGGCCCCGCGCTGCACACCACGGTGATGCCGTTCATCCTGCGCGGCGTCTCCCTGCTCGGCATGGACTCGGTGCTGATGCCGATCGCGCGGCGACGCAAGCTGTGGGCGTTGCTGGGCGACTCGCTCAAGCCACGGCACCTGGACACGGTCGCCAACGACGTCGACGTCAAAGACGTCGTCGGGATTCTGGATCAACTGCGCGCGGGCACCTATTCGGGTCGCGCGGTGGTACGTGTCGCCGGCGGATTCTGAGCTGGCAGTAGGCTATTCGAGCGCTGGACGGAGCCGTCCGGCCCAACCGACAACGGAGGCAGCATGCGTGCAGCACGGGTGACGCGGCTAGACGGCCCGGACGCGATCGAGGTGGGCGAGGTCGACGAGCCCACCGGCGACGGGATCGTCGTCGAGGTGCATGCCGCCGGTGCCGCGTTCCCGGATGCGCTGCTGACCCGCGGCCTCTACCAGTACCGGCCGGACCCGCCGTTCGTGCTCGGAGCCGAGATCGCCGGCGTCGTTCGATCGGCACCGGCGGGCGCTCACGTGGGTCCCGGCGACCGGGTCGTCGGCCTGACGATGCTGACCGGCGGCATGGCCGAGGTCGCGGTGCTCTCCCCCGACCGGGCGTTCAAGCTGCCGGACAACGTGAGCTTCGAGGCGGGCGCCGGACTGCTGTTCAACGATCTGACGGTGTACTTCGCGCTGACGGTGCGCGGGCGCCTGCACCAGGGTGAGACCGTGCTGGTGCACGGCGCGGCCGGCGGGATCGGAACCTCAACGCTGCGCTTGGCGCCGGCACTCGGGGCGTCGCGCACGATCGCGGTGGTCAGCACCGAGGAGAAGGGCCGGGTCGCCACCGCGGCCGGCGCGACCGACGTGGTGCTGGCCGATGGCTTCAAGGACGCGGTGCAGGAATTGACCGGCGGCCGCGGCGTCGACATGGTCGTCGACCCGGTCGGCGGTGACCGGTTCACCGATTCCTTGCGCTCGCTTGTTCCGGGCGGACGGCTGCTGGTCGTCGGCTTTACCGGCGGCGAGATCCCCACGGTGAAGGTAAACCGGCTGCTGCTCAACAACATTGACGTCGTCGGCGTCGGCTGGGGCGCGTGGACGGCTACCCATCCCGGCGCGTTGGACGAACAATGGGCCGGATTGGAGCGCCTACTCACCTCGGGCAAGCTGGCGGCCCCGGAGCCGGAGGTCTACCCACTGGACCAGGCCGCCGCGGCCGTCGCCTCCATGGAGAATCGCAGCGCTAAAGGAAAAGTCGTCCTGCGCGTCCGCGGTTAGCGGCGGGCACGCCAAGCCAAGTCGCCGGGCTTAGTCGCCTGGCTTCTGTGCGAGCCCGCGCTTACGCCGACCCTTGTGCGTGGCCAAAAGAGAAAGTAACGTCACTTTCAGTTTTTATCGCCCCGGCGAACCCGCCCATTATTCGGGAGTCACCATGGAATCCTTCGTTCACCTGCGCAAAGGCAAAACGCCGCATCGGCTGCACGCCGACCTCGGCGGCCTCAAGGACGACGAGCTGGGCCGGGGCGGTTTCACCGGACGCACGGCCAACATCTACCGCCGCAACGACCCCACCGCCTTCCGGGCGTCCGGACCGCTGCGCCCGGTCGACGTGTTGTCCAGCGAGCTCAAGCCGAGCGATGCGACGGACGCCAACGGTGCGCCGCTGCTGATGTTCAGCAACGAGGACTGCCGCGTCCTGCTGAGCCGCCGCCACGAGCCGATGCCCTACTTCGCCCGCCACGTCGACGGCGATCTGCTGTCTTTCGTGCACCAAGGCACCGGACTGCTGGAGACCGAATTCGGTCCACTGCGCTACCGAGAGGGCGACTGGGTCTACATCCCGAAGGCCTGCACCTGGCGCCAGGTGCCGGATAGCGAAACCACGTGGTTGATGATCGAGGCCACCGACGAGTTCCGGGTGCCACCGCCCGGGCCTTTGGGCCGGCACTTCCCCTTCGACCCGTCACAGGCCACCATTCCCGAGCCGGCTCCGATCGACGACCCCCCTGGTTTGGCGGCCCGCGACGAGTACGAGGTCCGGCTCGTCCACCGCGATTTGCTCGAAGGCGGCCCGACAACGCTTATCTACCAACACCATCCACTCGACGTGGAGGGATGGCGCGGCGACAACTTCGCGTTCACCTTCAACATCGACGACTACAACGTGATCACCTCCGACAGCGTTCACCTGCCGCCGACGGTGCACCTGTTCATGCAGGCCACCGGTGTCTACGTGATGAACTTCCTGCCCAAGCCCGCGGAGGGCGTTGCCGGCACCGAACGCACTCCCTGGTATCACCGCAACGTCGACTACGACGAAATCGCGTTCTTCCACGGTGGCTCGCTGTACGGCATCCCGATGCCGCCGGGCCTGATTACCCATGCGCCGCAAGGGGTTCACCACGGCGCGCCGGAGAAGGCGCGCGAGCGGGCACGCCGCAAGTTCGACGAGCACTCGCGCGTCGACTGGCAGGTCATCGCCATCGACACCCGCAAGCGCCTGACACCGTCACCCGAAGTACTGGCCAACGATCTAGGACAACACCGATGAGCCAAGCCGTGCAGCAAACCGTCAAGCACGAATACGAGCGGATTCCGTATCTGATTGCGTTCCAAAACAATTCCGGTGTCCGCGACGTCTATGGCGGGCTGGCCGAGATCACCGTGCTGGAGAGCTATCTGCTCAAGCCGAAAGACAAGCCGTCGGACACCGTGCTGGTGTTCATGCACCCGATCGGCGGCGGCGCATACCTGCCGATGATCAACGCGCTGGCCCGGGCCGGCCACCACGTCATCTACTGCAACAGCCGGTTCCGCGGCACAGACTCGGCGTTGCTGATGGAGAAGGTCGTCGAGGATCTCGGCGAGTGCATCAAGGATGCCAAGAATCGGCTGGGCTACCCCAAGGTGGTGCTGGCCGGGTGGAGCGGCGGCGGCTCGCTGTCGGTGTTCTACCAGCAGCAGGCCCAGCACGCGACGATCACGTCGAGCCCGACCGGCGACGGACCGGACCTGACCAAGCTGGGGCTGCCCGCCGCCGACGGCATCATGCTGCTGGCCGCGCACATCAGCCGGCACGGCACGCTGACCGAATGGCTGGACGCGTCCATCCTCGACGAATCCGATCCCAGCAAGCGCGATCCCGAGCTGGATCTGTACAACCCCGACAATCCCAACCAACCGCCCTACTCCCAGGAGTTCCTGGACCGGTACCGTCGAGCGCAGATCGCCCGCAACCGCCGCATCACCGCATGGGCCAAAGAGAAGCTGGCTGAATTGACCGCTCAGGGCCGCCCCGACGATGAGTTCGGATTCGTCGTGCATGGCACGATGGCCGATCCCCGCTGGCTGGATCCCACCGTGGATCCCAATGAGCGCACGCCAGGCACCTGCTACCTGGGTGACCCTCAGGTGGTGAACATGAGCCCGGTCGGGCTGGCCCGCTTCTCGACGCTGCGCGGCTGGCTGTCGCAATGGAGCTACGACGAGGCCCGCGGCGACGGAGTGGACTGCGGGCGCGACATCGCGGTCCCCGCGCTGGTGATCGGCAATCTGGCCGACGACGCCTGCACACCCAGCCACACCCGGCGGCTGTTCGAGGCGATCGGCCATCCCGACAAGGAGATGCACGAAATCCCCGGCGCCACACACTATTACGCCGGTCCGGATCAGCGCGACAAGTTGCGCAAGGCCGTCGACATCGTCACCGACTGGCTGGTCCGCCACGAATTCGCGAGCGCCGAATGACGTCCGCCGGCGACGACCCAGTGGGGGCACCTCCCGCGTGCGGAAGACGAAGCGACGGCGACGAGCGGCGGCATGCAGTACCGTTCGGACCGCTGGACGGCATCCGGGTGCTCGAACTGGGCACCTTGATCGCGGGTCCGTTCGCCGGCCGCTTGCTCGGGGACATGGGCGCCGAGGTCATCAAGGTGGAGCCGCCGGGCGCCCCGGACCCGCTGCGCAACTGGGGTCAGGCCGAACACGAGGGGCACCACGTGTTCTGGACCGTGGCCGCGCGCAACAAGAAAGCGATCACGCTCGACCTGCGCAAACCGCACGGGCGCGAGCTTTTCCTCAAGCTCGTTGAGAAATCCGACATCGTGGTGGAGAACTTTCGCCCGGGCACTCTCGAGAAGTGGAACCTGGGCTACGACGTGCTCAGCGAACACAACGCGGGCATCATCCTGGTCCGGGTGTCCGGCTACGGGCAGACCGGGCCCGACGCGCACAAGGCGGGCTATGCATCGGTGGCCGAGGCCGCCAGCGGACTGCGACACCTCAACGGCTTTCCCGGCGGGCCGCCGCCGCGCATTGCGCTCTCGCTCGGCGACAGCCTGGCCGGCATGTTCGGCGCCCAGGGCGCGATGGCCGCACTGTACCGCCGCAGCGTCACCGGGCGAGGACAAGTCGTCGACGTCGCGCTGACCGAATCATGCTTGGCCATCCAGGAATCCACTATTCCCGACTACGACGTCGGCGGCGTGGTGCGCGGACCGTCGGGCACCAGGCTGGAAGGTATCGCGCCGTCGAACATCTACCGCAGCGCCGACGATTCGTGGGTGGTGATCGCCGCCAACCAGGACACCGTGTTCGCCCGGCTGTGCACGGCGATGGGCCGCCCGGAGCTGGCCGGCGACGACCGGTTTGCCACGCACGCCGCCCGGGGCCGCAACCAGGACGAGCTCGACAAGATCATCGGCGCGTGGGCCGCCGAACGGCAGCCCGGCGACATCGTCGAAACCCTCAGTGCCGCAGGCGTGATCGCGGGTCCCATCAACACCGTCGCGGAAGTGGTCGAAGACCCTCAGCTGCGGGCGCGCGGCATGCTGGTCGAGCACTATGACGAACGCATCGAGCGTAATGTGTTGGGGCCCGGCGTTGTTCCGGTGCTGTCGGAATCGCCGGGCAGTGTCCGCCATGCAGGGCCGGCCCGCCCCGGACAACACAACGACGATGTCTATGCCGGGCTGCTCGGCAAGACCGCCGACGAGCTGGAGGCACTGCGCGGCGAGGGGGTGCTGTGAAACCGACCCAAAACCGGCACGTCGACATCCGTGAGGTGGCGCTGCGCGACGGGCTACAGATCGAAAAGCCAATCCCGTTGTCGGCCAAGCTGGAACTGCTCGCAGCGGTCGCCGCCACCGGTGTGCGTGAGGTGGAGGCGACGGCGTTCGTCTCCCCGACGAAGGTGCCGTCGATGGCCGACGCCGCCGAGCTTGCGGCGCAGCTGCACAACTACCCCGACATCGAGTTCTCCGCCCTGGTCGCCAGCCCCAACGGTGCCAAGCGCGCGGTTGCCGCCGGGCTGCGGTCGATCGAATACGTGGTAGCTGCCGACGATACGTTCAGCATGGCCAACGTCGGACGCACCAGCATCCAGGCCACCGACCAGATCGACGAGATCGTCGCCATCGCGCACGGCGGCCCCTCAAGTTTTCCTGTCACCGTCGAGGTCGTCATCGCCACCGCATGGGACTCGCCGTTCGAAGGCCCCACCCCGGCGCAGCGGGTTCTCGAGATCGCCGCGGCCGCCCGCGACCGCGGAGCCGACCGCCTGTCGATCGCCGACACCATCGGCACCACCACCCCGGGCCGGGTGAGTTCGCTGATCGCCCAACTGCGTCCGGTGATCGGCGACCTGCCGCTGGGTGCGCACTTCCACAACACCCGCGGCGCCGGGCTGGCCAGCGCCTACGCGGCGGTCAGCGCCGGCGTCACCCGCCTGGACGCCTCGGTCGGCGGACTGGGTGGTTGCCCGTTCGCTCCGGGCGCCACCGGCAACATCGCCACCGAAGACCTGGTCTACCTGCTCACCGACAGTGACATCGATGTGGACGTCGACCTGCAAGCCGCGATCGCCGCCGCCGATGTCGCGAAATCGGCTGTGGGCCATGACCTGCCGAGCGCGCTGCTGCGCGCGGGCGACCGGATCCGGAACTGATGGGCATGTCCGCCCCCGATGCGTCGCGGGCGCTGACCTCCAAAGGCCGCCAGACCAGGGAGGCCATCGAACAGGCCGCGCGAAAGCTGTTCGCCGAGCGCGGCTTCCACGGCACCACACTGGCCGACATCACGTCGGCCGCCGGAAAATCGCCGGCAGTGTTCTACCGGTACTTCGCCGACAAGGAAGACCTGCTGGCCGCGCTGGCGCAATCTTTCCTGCACGATGTCGTCGCGCCGTCCGGGTTGAGCGTGCACCTGCCCGACTCTCCCCCGCAAGCGGGAGGGGCCCCCACAGACGACAACAACTTTTTTACCGCGGTGGTCACCGGATACTGGAACATCTTCAAGCAGAACATCGGCATCATGATCGCCGTCGCACAACTGGCCACCACGCAACAGCGGTTCGCGGCTGTGCAGAACGAGTTTCGAAGGTTCGGCATGGACATCGTGGCCGCTTCGGTGCGACGCGCTCAGGAACAGGGCTACGGCGGCGAACTCAACCCGCAGCACACGGCGGCGGCCATCGCGCTGCTGTTCGAAAACTTCACCACCGTCTTCGTCGGGCAGTCTGGTCTCGGGATGGAGATCAGCGACGAGGACGCCATTGCAACCCTGTCGACGGTGTGGAAGAAAACTCTGTACGGCGCTTGAGCCTTTCCCAAGGAGACAACTGTGGATTTCACCCTGCCAGAACATCTTCCGGGCGTACTGGCCGAGATGGATGCGTTCATCGAGGCGGAGATCAAGCCGCTGGAACGCGAAAACATCCAGTACTTCGACCAGCGCCGCGAGCATGCCCGCACCGATTGGGACAACGACGGAATCCCGACCGAAGAGTGGGAGGAGCTGCTCGCCGAGATGCGCCGGCGCGCCGACAAGGCGGGCTGGCTGCGCTACGGACTGCCGGCCTCGCTGGGCGGCCGCGACGGCACCAACGTCGACATGGCGGTGATCCGGGAACATTTGGCGCACAAGGGACTCGGACTGCACAACGACCTGCAGAACGAGTCGTCGATCGTCGGGAACTTCCCTCAGGTGATCATGATGGAACGCTTCGGCACCGACGAGCAGCGTAGGGTGTGGTCCGAGGCGCTGATCACCGGCGAGCGGTCCATGGCATTCGGACTGACCGAGCCACAGCACGGATCCGACGCGACCTGGCTGGAAACCCAAGCCCAACTCGACGGTGACAGCTGGGTGATCAACGGCTCAAAGCGTTTCAACACCGGTGTGCACCGCGCCACCCACGACCTGGTCTTCGCCCGCACCTCCGGCGAGCCGGGACAAGCCCGGGGCATCACCGCGTTCCTGGTCCCGACCGACACCCCCGGATTCACGGTCCCCTACTACTGGTGGACCTTCAACATGCCCACCGACCACGGCGAAGTCGAGCTGACCGATGTCCGCATCCCCGCCGATGCGGTGCTCGGCGAGGTCGACCGCGGCCTGGAGGTCGCCCAGACGTTCCTGCACGAGAACCGGATTCGCCAAGCCGCGAGCAGCCTGGGCGCGGCGCAGTATTGCATCGACCGAGCCGCCGAATATGCCGCCAAGCGCACGGTGTTCGGCAAGCCGTTGTCGGTCAATCAAGCCGTGCAATGGCCGCTGGCCGAGCTGCAGACCGAAGCGCAGATGGTGCGGCTACTGGTGCAATTCGCCGCCTGGCACCTGGACCGCGACCACCACATGGAGGTGTCCGACAAGGTGTCGATGGCCAACTATCGCGCCAACCGCCTGGTATGCGACGCCGCCGACCGCGCCATGCAGGTCTACGGCGGCCTCGGCTACAGCCGGCATGAGCAATTCGAGCACATCTACCGACACCATCGCCGCTACCGGATCACCGAGGGCGCCGAAGAAATCCAGATACGCCGAGTGGCGCAGCGGCTGTTCAAGTTTGGCAAGCAGTGACCGGGGAACTCGTCGCCAAACTGGAAGCGGTGCTGGTGCCGGTACTGGGCGCCGCCACCACGATCGAGAATCTGCGCGCGCTGACCGGCGGTGCCAGCCGCACCACCTGGGCGTTCGACGCGGTCACCGGCAGCCAACGCCGCGCGCTGATCCTGCGCACCGGCCCACCCGACGACGTGCATGCCGGCATGGAGCTCGAAGCCCGCGCGCAGGCCGCGGCCGCGGCTGCCGGCGCACCGGTCCCCCACATTCTGATCGCTGATGATTCGGTTGCGGCACTGGGCAATCCATTTCTGGTCTGCGACGAGATCAAGGGCGAAACCATCGTCCGGCGCATTGCGCGCCAGCTCGACACGGCCGACGGGCACGCGCGCCGAACCGAGCTGCTGCGGCAATGCGCGCAGGCGCTGGCCGCCATTCACCGGGCCGACCCGCAGATTCCGGGCCTGGCTTATGAGGACCAGCTCGTGGAATACCGCGAGCGGCTCGACGCGATGAACGACACCACCGCCACCTTCGAATGGGCGTTTCGCTGGTTGGCCGCGCACCGGCCGCAACAATCGGCGACCGTGCTGGTGCACGGTGACTACCGGATGGGAAACCTGATCGTCGACGGATCCAACCTGGCCGCCGTGCTCGACTGGGAGCTGGTGCACCTCGGCGAGGCCTACGAAGACCTGGCCTGGTTCTGCATCCGCGCGTGGCGGTTCGGCGCTCCGGCCAGCCTCGGCGCCGGCGGCCTCGGCAGCATCGAGAGCTTTGTGCGCGACTACGAACAGGCCAGCGGGACGACCGTCGACCGGGCAGCGCTGCACTGGTGGCTGGTGCTGGCCACGTTGCGCTGGGGCGTGATCTGCCGCTTCCAGGCGGAGCGGCATTTGAGCGGTCAATCGCGCTCGGTCGAGCTGGCGACGATCGGTCGCCGGGTCAGCGAGACGGAGTGGGACATCCTCAATCTGCTCGAGCAGGCGTCCGGCGACGATGCGCGCCCCGCGACGGCGCGACGAGAAGCCGGGCAATCGGGGCTGGGCTCGTGATCGGCGCGTACGGACGCCCGCTGGCTGCCGAACTCGTGGCCGCGGTGGCTGAGTTCCTGGAAACCGACGTCCGGGCGGCGACCAGCGGACAGGTCAACTTCCACTCCCGGGTGGCCGCCAACGCATTGCGCATCGTCGAACGTGAACTGCTCGACGAGAGTGAAGCGGAATCGCGAGCCGCGCTGACCGGCTTGGGTTTCGGAGACGAGGAACAGCTTGCCGCCGCCATCCGGGCCGGCGACCTCGACGACCGTGCCGGCGAGGTCCTCGCCGCCCTGAGAATCCTGGTGCGCAATCGGTTAGCGGTTGCCCACCCCGGATACGACAGCGAATAGGAGCCCGCCATGCCCGCTGCACCTGCTGAGGTCGTCCTCGACACGGCCGACCGGCTGTTCTCATCGATCGTCAACGGAGACAAGGCCGCGGTCGATCGGCTGTGGAGCGACGACATCGCGGTGTGGCGGGTGGGCGCCAGCCGGGACAACGACAAAGCGCGGGCGCTCAAAGTCATCGACTGGTTCATCGGTGTGACCACGCAGCGTCGCTACGAGATCCTCGATCGCCGGCTCTTCGACGACGAATCGATCAGCGGCTTCGTTCAGCAGCACGTCCTGCACGCCACCGGCCATGCCGGCCAATCGATCTCCATGCGCGTTTGCATCGTGATCAGGGTGGGCACAAATGGTCTGATCGACCGGATCGACGAATACTTCGACCCCGCCGAGATTGCGCCGCTGATGAGGTGAGACGGACGATGACGACGCTGGAAACACTGCTGAACGATCCCGACCTGGCCGGGGTGTGGAACATCGACCCGGACCGGTCGGCCGTCACGTTCAAGATCAGGAACATGTGGGGTCTGCTGAACGTCAAGGGCCGTTTCACCGAGTTCACCGGCGCTGGACAACTCACCGGCAAGGGCTCGGTCTTCGGCCGCCTCGACATCCATACCGCGTCGGTGCACACCGGCATCGGCCGTCGCGACGAGCATCTGCGCTCGGCCGATTTCTTCGATGTCGAGCGGTTTCCCGAAATCAGCGTCGTCGTCACGGCGGTTCACCCGACCGAGGGCAAGGCCGCGGACCGCGGGCCGGCTTCACGATCAAGGGGATCAGCGCGCCGGTACCGCTGCCCGTCACCGTCACCGAGGCCGGCGACGGTTCGATCCAAATCTCGGGCGAAACCAGGATCGATCGATCCCAGTTCGACATCGGGTGGAACAAGTTCGGCGTGATCGCGCCGACGGCCAAGGCGGCGGCACAGGCCGTTTTCGTGCGGTCCGGCCAATAAAGCCGGCCGCGCACCAGTAGCATCTGCACCGTGCCCGACGCCACCATCGCTCTGCGGATACTCGTCTACAGCGACAACCCCAACACCCGCGACAAAGTGAAGCGGGCACTGGGCAAGCGACTGCACCCGGACCTGCCGGAGTTGAACTACGTCGAGGTGGCTACCGGACCGATGGTGATCCGCACCATGGACGAGGGCGGCATCGACCTGGCCATCCTCGATGGCGAAGCGACACCGACCGGCGGCATGGGAATCGCCAAACAGCTCAAGGACGAGCTCGAAAGCTGCCCGCCGATCCTGGTGCTCACCGGGCGCCCTGACGATGCGTGGCTCGCGACGTGGTCGCGCGCCGAGGCCGCGGTGCCGCACCCGATCGACCCGATCGTGCTGGGTCGCACCGTGCTCGGGTTGCTGCGCGCTCCCGCGATCTGAAGCTAACGACCTGCTCCTTCCGGGTGCCGTTTTAGCGCCGTCTTTGGCGTGGCCCAGAAACGTGCCGGATCTCACACCACAAACCACGCATTAGCACCACCCCGACCACGTGCCCCGGCCAGCTCAACGCTATGTTGAAGATCACTGTGCCGGGCTACAGACCCAGTCCGTCACAGCAGCCCGGTCGCCGCCTGGTCGCTTTATAGGCGGCCCACGACGGATCTTGGAGCGAGTTGAACGTCTACATACCCATCCTGGTGCTCGGCGGAATCGCCGCGGCCTTTGCTGTGGGCTCGGTGGTGATCGCGAGCCTGGCCGGCCCGTCGCGCTACAACAAGTCGAAGCTGGCGGCCTACGAATGTGGAATCGAGCCGACCGAAACGTCGGTGAGTGGGCCGCATGCGACGCCCGGGCAGCGGTTTCCGGTGAAGTACTACCTGACCGCGATGCTGTTCATCGTCTTCGACATCGAAATCGTGTTCCTCTACCCGTGGGCGGTCAGCTACGACGCACTGGGGATGTTTGCTCTGATCGAGATGGTGGTGTTCATGCTCACCGTCTTCGTGGCCTACGCCTACGTGTGGCGTCGCGGCGGCCTGACATGGGATTGAGGTAACTCATGGGCCTGGAAGAACAGCTACCCGCCGGCATCCTGCTCGGGACTGTCGAGAAGATCGCGGGCTACGTCCGCAAGAACTCGCTGTGGCCGGCAACGTTCGGATTGGCGTGCTGCGCGATCGAGATGATGGCAACTGCCGGACCACGGTTCGACATCGCACGGTTTGGGATGGAGCGGTTTTCGGCAACACCGCGCCAGGCCGACCTGATGATCGTGGCCGGGCGGGTGAGCCAGAAGATGGCCCCGGTGCTGCGCCAGATCTACGACCAGATGGCAGAACCGAAATGGGTACTGGCCATGGGCGTCTGCGCGTCGTCCGGCGGGATGTTCAACAACTACGCGATCGTTCAGGGCGTGGACCACGTGGTTCCGGTGGACATCTACCTCCCCGGCTGCCCGCCCCGTCCGGAGATGCTCTTGTACGCAATTCTCAAGCTGCACGAGAAGATTCAGGAAATGCCGCTCGGCGTGAACCGCGAGCAGGCCATTGCTGAAGCCGAGCAAGCGGCACTGGGCGCCCGGCCCACCATCGAGATGCGTGGACTGCTGCGATGAGCTCACCGGAACAGGACCCGAAGGTAGCCGCCAGCGAAGTGGGCGGTCCGGTGCCCTCGCCCGACGAAGAAGTGATCAACGTGCGCCGCGGCATGTTCGGCATTTCGGGGTCGGGTGACACCTCCGGTTACGGACGGCTGGTGCGGGAGATCACGCTCCCGGGCAGCAGTACCCGGCCGTACGGCGGTTATTTCGACGACGTCGTCGACCGGCTGGCCGACTCACTGAAGGCCGGCGACATCGAATTCGAAGACGCGATAGAGAAAGTCGTCGTCTACCGCAACGAACTGACGTTGCACGTGCGCCGGGAGGCACTCCCCCACGTCGCCCAACGCCTGCGCGACGAACCCGAATTGCGCTTCGAGATGTGCCTGGGCGTCAACGGCGTGCATTACCCGCACGAGACCGGTCGCGAATTGCACGCCGTTTATCCGTTGCAGTCGATCACGCACAATCGCCGCGTCCGGCTGGAAGTGTCTGCGCCCGACGGTGATCCGCACATCCCGTCGCTGTACGCGATCTACCCGACCAACGACTGGCACGAGCGCGAGACGTATGACTTCTTCGGCATCATCTTCGACGGGCATCCGTCGCTGACCCGCATCGAGATGCCGGACGACTGGCACGGCCATCCGCAACGCAAGGACTACCCGCTCGGCGGTATTCCCGTCGAGTACAAGGGAGCACAGATACCCCCGCCCGACGAGCGGAGAGCGTACAACTAATGAGCACAATCACTGACTCGACGCACGATGGTGGCGCCGAAACTGTCGTTGTCGCCGGTGGACAGGACTGGGGGCAGGTCGTCGAGGCCGCCCGTGCCGCGGATCCCGGTGAACGCATCGTCGTCAACATGGGTCCCCAGCACCCGTCCACACACGGGGTGTTGCGGCTGATCCTCGAGATCGAAGGTGAGACCGTCACCGAGGTCCGCTGCGGAATCGGCTACCTGCACACCGGAATCGAGAAGAACCTCGAATACCGGTACTGGACGCAGGGTGTCACCTTCGTGACCCGGATGGATTACCTGTCGCCGTTTTTCAACGAGACCGCCTACTGCCTCGGCGTCGAGAAGCTGCTCGGCATCACCGATGAGATCCCGGAGCGGGTCAACGTCATCCGGGTGATGATGATGGAGCTGAACCGGATCTCCTCGCATCTGGTCGCGCTGGCCACCGGCGGTATGGAACTGGGAGCCATGACGCCGATGTTCGTCGGCTTCCGGGGACGCGAGATCGTTTTGACCCTGTTCGAAAAGATCAGCGGTCTGCGAATGAACAGTGCCTACATCCGCCCGGGCGGGGTGGCGCAGGACTTACCGCCGGGTGCCGAAGCCGACATCGTCGAGGGCCTCAACGGCCTGCGGCAAGTGCTGAAGGAAATGGGCGACCTGCTCAACGAGAACGCCATCTGGAAAGCGCGCACCGAGGATGTGGGTTATCTCGACTTGGCCGGTTGCATGGCGCTGGGTATCACCGGCCCGATCCTGCGTGCCACCGGTTTGCCGCACGACTTGCGCAAGAGCGAACCCTACTGTGGATACGAGAATTACGAATTCGACGTGATCACCGCTGACACGTGTGACGCTTACGGGCGCTACATCATTCGCGTCAAGGAGATGTGGGAGTCGATCAAGATTGTCGAGCAGTGCCTGGACAAGCTGAAGCCGGGGCCACACATGGTCGAGGACCGCAAGATCGCCTGGCCCGCCGACCTGAAGGTAGGTCCCGACGGCATGGGTAATTCACCCGAGCACATCGCCAAGATCATGGGCGGCTCGATGGAAGCATTGATCCACCACTTCAAGTTGGTCACCGAGGGCATCCGGGTGCCGGCCGGCCAGGTCTACAGCGCGGTGGAATCACCCCGCGGAGAACTCGGCGTGCACATGGTCAGTGACGGCGGAACCCGGCCTTACCGAGTGCATTACCGCGATCCGTCTTTCACCAATCTGCAAGCGGTCGCCGCGATGTGCGAAGGCGGCATGGTCGCCGACTTGATCACCGCGGTCGCCAGCATCGACCCGGTCATGGGCGGGGTCGACCGATGACCGCACCCAGTGCTCCCACCCCGGGGGGCGGCTCCGGCGAGCGCGTGTTCATCCGGCTGGGACCGCCACCCGAGGAAGACAACCAGTTCGTGGTTGAGGGTGCGCCGCAGTCGTATTCGCCGGAGGTTCGGGCGCGGCTGGAGGTCGACGCCAAGGAGATCATCGGCCGCTACCCCAACAAGCGTTCCGCGTTGTTGCCGCTGCTGCACCTGGTCCAAGCAGAGGATTCATATCTCACACCGGCGGGCCTGGAGTTCTGCGGCGAGCAGCTCGGACTGACCGGCGCCGAGGTTTCGGCGGTGGGCAGCTTCTACACGATGTACCGCCGCGGCCCCACCGGCGATTACCTGGTCGGCGTCTGTACCAACACGCTGTGCGCGGTGATGGGCGGCGACGCGGTATTCGACTCGCTCAAAGAGCATCTCGGCATCGGCAACGACCAGACCACCTCCGATGGATCGGTCACGTTGCAGCACATCGAATGCAACGCCGCGTGCGACTTCGCCCCGGTGGTGATGGTCAACTGGGAGTTCTACGACAACCAGACCCCGGAATCGGCGCGGGAACTCGTCGACTCGCTGCGGGCCGGAAAGCCCAAGGCGCCCACCCGCGGTGCGCCGCTGTGCAAGTTCCGCGAGACCTCCCGCATCCTGGCCGGTCTCCCCGACGAACGTCCCGACGAAGGTCAGGGCGGCGCCGGTCCGGCCACGCTGGCCGGACTAGAGGTCGCCAAGGAGAAGGGCATGGAAGCCCCGCCGGCTCCCGGAGGCACGTCATGACCACCCCGCTCACCCCGGTGATCAGCCGCTACTGGGATGACCCGAAGTCGTTCACGCTGGAGACCTACCAGCGCCACGACGGCTACCAGGCGCTGAAGAAGGCCCTGAAGATGGAGCCCGACGCGGTGATTGGGGCCGTGAAGGACTCGGGCCTGCGCGGCCGTGGCGGTGCAGGCTTCTCGACCGGAACAAAGTGGTCGTTCATCCCGCAGGGTGACTCCGGCGCGGCCGCCAAGCCGCACTACCTGGTCGTCAACGCCGACGAATCAGAACCCGGTACGTGCAAAGACATTCCGCTGATGCTGGCGACGCCCCATCTACTGGTGGAGGGCGCCATCATCGCCTCCTACGCCATCCGGGCCAGCCACGCCTTCATCTATGTGCGCGGCGAAGTGGTGCCGGTGCTGCGCCGGCTGCAGAACGCGGTCGCCGAGGCTTACGCTGCAGGCTTTTTGGGCCGCGACATCGGGGGCTCAGGCTACGACCTGGAGCTGGTGGTGCACGCCGGTGCGGGCGCTTACATCTGCGGCGAGGAAACCGCGCTGCTGGAGGGCCTGGAGGGCCGGCGCGGTCAGCCCCGGCTGCGCCCGCCGTTCCCCGCCGTGGCCGGCCTTTACGGCTGCCCCACGGTGATCAACAACGTCGAGACCATCGCCAGCGTGCCGTCGATCATTCTCAACGGCGTCGACTGGTTCCGGTCGATGGGCACCGAGAAATCGCCTGGCTTCACGCTGTATTCGCTGTCCGGGCACGTCACCCGGCCCGGCCAATACGAGGCCCCGCTGGGTATCACGCTGCGCGAGTTGCTCGACTACGCCGGCGGGGTCCGCGCCGGGCATCGCCTGAAGTTCTGGACACCGGGCGGGTCGTCGACGCCGTTGCTGACCGACGAACACCTCGACGTGCCACTGGATTACGAGGGTGTGGGCGCCGCCGGGTCGATGTTGGGCACCAAGGCGCTGGAGATCTTCGACGAGACCACGTGCGTGGTGCGCGCGGTGCAGCGCTGGACGTACTTCTACAAGCACGAGTCGTGCGGCAAGTGCACGCCGTGCCGCGAGGGCACGTTCTGGCTCGACCAGATCTACACACGGCTCGAGACGGGCAAGGGCACCCACGACGATCTCGACAAATTGCTGGACATCTCCGACGCGATCCTCGGAAAGTCGTTCTGCGCGTTGGGCGATGGTGCGGCCAGCCCGGTGATGTCGTCGATCAAGCATTTCCGCGACGAGTACATCGCCCACGTCGAAGGAGGCGGCTGCCCGTTCGACCCACGAGACTCCATGCTGACGGCCAACGGAAAGGCGTGACGCCCTGATGACTAGCGCGGCCAAAACCGAGACCGGTGGCGAGACGACGCCGCCCGACATGGTCAAGCTGACCATCGACGGCACCGAAATCACAGTTCCCAAGGGAACTCTGGTGATCCGAGCGGCCGAGTTGATGGGGATTCAGATTCCGAGGTTCTGCGACCACCCGCTGCTCGACCCGGTCGGCGCGTGCCGGCAGTGCATGGTCGAGGTGGAGGGGCAACGCAAGCCGATGGCGTCGTGCACCATCGTGTGCACCGACGACATGGTGGTGCGCACCCAGCTCACCTCGGAGGCCGCGGACAAGGCCCAGCACGGGGTGATGGAGCTGCTGCTGATCAACCACCCGCTGGACTGCCCGATGTGCGACAAGGGTGGCGAATGCCCACTGCAGAACCAGGCAATGTCCAACGGCCGCAGCGATTCTCGTTTCGAAGACGTCAAGCGCACGTTCGCCAAGCCGATCAACATCTCCTCGCAGGTGTTGCTGGACCGCGAGCGGTGCATCCTGTGTGCACGCTGCACGCGGTTCTCCGAGCAGATCGCCGGTGATCCGTTCATCGACATGCAGGAGCGCGGCGCCCTGCAGCAGGTCGGCATCTACGCCAACGAGCCGTTCGACTCCTACTTCTCGGGCAACACCGTGCAGATCTGCCCGGTGGGCGCGCTGACCGGCACCGCCTACCGATTCCGGGCCCGTCCATTCGATCTCGTCTCCAGCCCCAGCGTGTGCGAGCACTGCGCCGGCGGCTGCGCCGAGCGCACCGACCACCGCCGCGGCAAGGTGCTGCGCCGGCTCGCCGGTGACGATCCCGAGGTCAACGAGGAGTGGAACTGCGACAAGGGCCGCTGGGCGTTCCGCTACGACACCCAGCCCGACGTGCTCACCACTCCCCTGGTCCGCGACGCCGACGGCACGCTGCAGCCGGCTTCGTGGGCGCACGCGATCGTGGCCGCAACGCAGGGTTTCGAAGCAGCCCGCGGGCGTACCGGTGTGCTGGTCGGCGGCCGCGGCACCTGGGAAGACTCCTACGCCTATTCCAAATTCGCGCGAATCGTGTTGGACACCAACGACATCGACTTCCGCGCCCGCCCATCCTCGGCCGAAGAGGCGGAGTTCCTTTCGGCACGCATCGCGGGCCGCCCGCTCGTGGTCAGCTTCTCCGATCTGGAATCGGCGCCGGTGGTCGTGCTGGTCGGGTTCGAGCCAGAAGACGAGGCGCCGATCGTATTCCTGCGGCTGCGCAAGGCCGCCCGCAAGCGCGGCGTGCCGATTTACGCGGTCGCCCCGTTCGCCACTCGCGCGCTGACGAAGATGTCTGGCCGGCTGCTTCAAACCGTGCCGGGAGCCGAACCATCCACGCTGGACGACCTGGCCACCGGCGAGGTCGGCGAGCTGCTGTCGAAGCCCGGAGCGGTCATCATGGTCGGCGAACGGCTGGCCACGGTGCCGGGCGGATTGTCCGCCGCGGCGCGCCTCGCGGATGCCACCGGAGCCCGACTCGCCTGGGTGCCGCGGCGCGCTGGGGACCGTGGCGCGCTGGAAGCCGGAGCACTGCCCGGCCTGCTGCCCGGCGGTCGTCTGGTCGCCGACGAGGCCGCCCGGGCGGAGGTGGCCGCGGCGTGGAACGTCGACGAATTGCCTTCTGCCGCAGGGCGTGACGTCGACGGCATTCTGGCCGCCGCGAGGGACGGATCCCTGGGCGCGCTGCTGGTCGGCGGTATCGAGCCCGCCGACTTCGCCGATCCGGATGCCGTACTGGCCGCGCTGGACGCCGCCAACTTCGTCGTCAGCCTGGAACTGCGGCACAGCGAGGTCACCGAACGCGCCGACGTGGTGTTCCCCGTCGCGCCCACCACACAGAAGGCGGGCGCATTCGTCAACTGGGAAGGCCGATTCCGGCCCTTCGAGCCCGCGCTGCACGGCAGCACCCAGCGGGCCACTCAGTCCGATCACCAGATCCTCGACACGCTGGCCGACGAAATGGGTGTTTACCTGGGCATGACCGGCGTCCACGCGGCCCGCGAGCAGGTCGCGGCGCTGGGCAACTGGCAGGGCGATCGCGCAAGTGGCGCAACGGTTCAAGCGCCGCAGCCGCCGCAGCCCGGCCAAGGCGAAGCCGTGCTCACCGGCTGGCGGATGATGCTCGACAACGGCCGCGCCCAAGACGGCGAACCCTATCTGGCGGGCACCGCACGCAAACCCGTGGTCCGGCTGTCGGCGGGCACCGCGGCCGAGATCGGCGCGGCCGAGGGCGACACGGTCACGGTCAGCACGTCGCGCGGATCAATCAGCTTGCCGCTGAACATCACTGACATGCCCGACCGGGTGGTGTGGCTGCCGCTGAATTCGCCGGGCTCGGCGGTGCATCGGGACCTGGGCGTGACCGTCGGCAACATCGTGCGAATCGGAGCGGGTTCATGACGACCACCTTGAGCGCCTTCGGGCACGACACTTGGTGGCTGGTGCTCGGCAAGGCGCTAGCCATCTTCGTCTTCTTGATGCTGAACGTGCTGGTGGCAATCCTGCTCGAGCGCAAGATCCTTGGCTGGATGCAACTGCGGCCCGGCCCCAACCGGGCGGGCCCGTGGGGCGTCCTGCAGAGCCTGGCCGACGGAATCAAGCTGGCGCTCAAGGAAAGCATCACCCCACGCGGGGTCGATTGGTTTGTCTACATGGCGGCGCCGGTCATCTCGACGATCCCCGCATTCACCGCTTTCGCATTCATCCCGTTCGGTCCCGAGGTGTCGATCTTCGGTCACCGCACCCCATTGCAGCTCACCGACATGCCGGCCGCGGTGCTGTTCATCCTCGGGCTGTCGGCGATCGGCGTGTACGGGATCGTGTTGGGCGGCTGGGCATCCGGCTCGACTTACCCGCTGCTGGGCGGGGTGCGGTCCACCGCGCAGGTCATCTCGTACGAGGTGTCGATGGGGCTGTCGTTCGCGGCCGTCTTCCTGTTCGCCGGCACCATGTCGACGTCCGGAATCATCAAGGCGCAGGACGGCGTCTGGTACGTATTCCTGTTGCTGCCGTCGTTCATCATCTATCTGATCTCGATGGTCGGCGAAACCAACCGCGCCCCCTTCGACCTGCCCGAGGCCGAGGGTGAACTCGTCGCCGGCTTCCACACCGAGTATTCGTCGCTGAAGTTCGCGATGTTCATGCTGGCGGAATACGTGAACATGATGACGGTTTCGTCGCTTGCCACGCTGATGTTCTTCGGTGGCTGGCATGCGCCGTGGCCGCTGAACATGTGGGACGGCGCCAACACCGGTTGGTGGCCGGTGCTCTGGTTCACCGCCAAGATGTGGGTCTTCCTGTTCATCTACATGTGGCTGCGAGCCAGCCTGCCCCGGCTGCGCTACGACCAGTTCATGGCGCTGGGCTGGAAATTGCTGATTCCCGCGTCGCTGGTCTGGGTGCTGATCGCAGGGATCATCCGCACGCTGCGCAACGAGGGCTACGCGCATTGGACTCCCCTACTGGTGGTCAGCAGCCTCGTCTTCGCCGTGGCGCTGGTGCTGTTGCTGCGCAAGCCATTCAGCACACCGGCCAATCGTGCGCTGGCGAGAGAGCTTCGTAAGCGCGGCGACACCTTAGCGCTGCCACCGGCATTCCCGACACCACCGCTGCCGAGCAAAGTTCTGACCTCGGCAGCCGGTGCCAGCAAGGAGAAAGCACATGGCTAAATTCCTCGACGCCGTCGCCGGGTTCGGCGTGACATTCGCCGCGATGTTCAAAAAGAATGTCACCGAGGAGTATCCGGAGAAGCCCGGCCCCGTCGCCCCGCGCTATCACGGCCGCCACCAACTCAACCGGTACCCCGACGGGCTGGAGAAGTGCATCGGCTGTGAGCTGTGCGCGTGGGCCTGCCCGGCCGACGCGATCTACGTCGAGGGCGCCGACAACACCGATGAGGCAAGGTTTTCGCCGGGTGAGCGTTACGGCCGGGTCTACCAGATCAACTATCTGCGCTGCATCGGCTGCGGTCTGTGCATCGAGGCCTGCCCGACGCGCGCGCTGACGATGACCAACGACTACGAGATGGCCGACGACAACCGCGCCGACCTGATCTACGAAAAGGACCGGCTGCTGGCGCCGCTGCTGCAGAACATGCTCGCGCCGCCGCATCCTCGGGCCGAGGGCGCCACCGACAAGGACTACTACCAGGGCAACGTCACCGCGGATGGCTTAAGCGCCAGGAACGACGCCAAAGATGCGGTCGGAGACGCAAGGTGAGCACGATACTTGCCACCAACCTGGCGAGCGACGTCATCGTTCGCACCTCCACCGGCGAAGCCGTGGCCTTCTGGCTGCTGGGCGCGCTGGCCGTGATCGGCGCGATTGGGGTGGTCACGGCCGCCAACGCCGTGTACTCGGCGATGTTCCTCGCGATGACGATGATCATCCTGGCGATCTTCTACATGATCCAGGACGCGCTGTTCTTGGGTGTGGTTCAAGTCGTGGTCTACACCGGCGCGGTGATGATGCTGTTCCTGTTCGTGCTGATGCTGATCGGCGTGGACTCGGCGGAATCACTGAAGGAAACGCTACGCGGACAGCGTGTCGCCGCGGTCGTCACCGGAGTCGGGTTCGGCGTCCTGCTGGTTGCCGCCATCGGCAAGGTGACGACTGGGGGCTTCGTCGGACTGACCACCGCGAACGCCAACGGCAACGTCGAAGGCCTGGCGGCACTGATCTTTTCGCGGTACCTGTGGGCGTTCGAGCTGACCAGCGCGCTGCTGATCACCGCCGCGGTCGGCGCGATGGTGCTCGCACACCGCGAGCGTTTCGAACGCCGCAAGACCCAGCGCGAACTCTCGGAAGAACGGTTCCGGTCCGGCCGGCCGACCCCGCTGCCCAACCCCGGCGTCTACGCACGCCACAACGCGGTCGACGTTGCCGCGTTGCTGCCCGACGGCTCCTACTCGGACGATTCGGTGTCGAAGATGCTGCGAACCCGTGGTGCGGACGGCAAGGAGACTCCCCGCCGGCAAGCCATCAAAGGCGGTACATCGTGAATCCGGCTAACTACCTTTACCTTTCGGCACTGCTTTTCACCATCGGGGCCTCAGGTGTGTTGTTGCGCCGCAACGCCATCGTGATGTTCATGTGCGTCGAGTTGATGCTCAACGCCGTGAACCTGGCGTTCGTCACGTTCGCGCGCATGCACGGCCACCTCGACGGGCAGATGATCGCGTTCTTCACGATGGTAGTGGCCGCGTGCGAGGTCGTCATCGGCCTGGCCATCATCATGACGATTTTCCGTGCCCGCAAATCGGCGTCGGTCGACGACGCGAACCTACTCAAAGGGTAGAAGAACGCCGCCGTGACAAACATCGCACACTTCACCTGGTTGCTCGTGTTACTACCGCTGGCGGGTGCCGCAATCTTGCTGTTCGGCGGCAGACGCACCGACGCGTGGGGACATTGGCTGGGCGTGCTCGCCGCGCTGGGGGCGTTCGGGGTCGGCGTCACGCTGCTGTCGGACTTGCTGAGCCGCGACAGTGAGCACCGCGCCATCCACCAGACGGTGTTCACCTGGATCCCGGTCGACCAATTTCAAGTCGACTTCGGGCTGCAGATCGACCAGCTGTCAATCTGTTTCGTGCTGCTGATCTCCGGCGTGGGATCACTGATCCACATCTACTCGGTCGCCTATATGGCCGAAGACCCGGACCGCCGAAGGTTTTTCGGGTACCTCAACCTGTTCCTGGCCTCGATGCTGTTGCTGGTCGTCGCCGATAACTACCTGGTGCTCTACGTCGGCTGGGAAGGCGTCGGTCTCGCGTCCTACCTGCTGATCGGCTTCTGGTACCACAAGCCATCGGCGGCGACGGCCGCCAAGAAGGCGTTCGTGATGAACCGGGTCGGCGACGCCGGGCTGGCCGTCGGCATGTTCTTGATGTTCAGCACGTTCGGCACCCTCTCGTACGCCGGGGTTTTCGCCGGCGCCCCCTCCGCCGGCAAGGGCGTACTCACCGCGATGGGATTGCTGTTGCTGCTGGGTGCCTGCGCGAAGTCGGCACAGGTCCCGCTGCAGGCCTGGTTGGGTGACGCGATGGAGGGCCCGACGCCGGTGTCCGCGCTGATCCACGCCGCAACCATGGTGACCGCCGGTGTGTATCTGATCGTGCGGTCCAACCCGCTCTACAACCTCGCTCCCGGAGCGCAACTGGGCGTGGTCCTCGTCGGCGCCGTCACCCTGCTGTTCGGGGCGTTCATCGGCTGCGCCAAGGACGACATCAAGCGGGCGCTCGCCGCGTCGACGATGAGCCAGATCGGCTACATGGTGCTGGCTGCGGGACTCGGTCCCGCCGGATACGCGTTCGCGATCATGCACCTGCTCACGCACGGCTTCTTCAAGGCCGGCTTGTTCCTCGGATCGGGCTCGATCATCCACGCGATGCACGAAGAACAGGACATGCGCCGCTACGGCGGGCTGCGCGCCGCCCTGCCCATCACCTTCATCACCTTCGGCCTGGGTTATCTGGCCATCATCGGCGTGCCGCCGTTCGCGGGCTTTTACTCCAAGGACGCCATCATCGAGGCGGCGCTGGGCGCCGGCGGCGTCCGCGGCTACACGCTGGGCGCAGCGGCGCTGCTGGGCGCGGGCGTCACCGCGTTCTACATGACCCGGGTGATGCTGATGACCTTCTTCGGCGAAAAGCGTTGGGCGCCGGGCAGTCACCCGCACGAGGCGCCCGCCCTGATGACCGGGCCGATGATCCTGCTCGCGTTCGGCTCGGTGTTCTCGGGTGGACTGTTCGCCATCGGAGGCACCCTGCCGCACTGGCTGGAACCGGTCGTCGGTGCGCATGAGGAAGCCACGCACACCCTGCCGGCGTGGATCAGCACCACGCTCGCGCTGTCGGTCGTCGTGGTCGGAATCGCGGTGGCTTATCAGAAGTACGGCAGGCGGGAGATCCCCCGAGTCGCTCCCGTTCAGGTGTCGGCACTCACCACGGCCGCACGCAGAGATCTGTACGGCGATGCCTTCAACGAGGAGGTATTCATGCGCCCTGGCGCGCAGTTGACCGAGGAGCTCACCGAGTTCGACAACGCGGCGGTGGACGGCTCGGTCAACGCGCTGGCCGCGCTGGTCAGCCGGACGTCGAATCGCTTGCGGGGACTGCAAACCGGCTTCGCCCGGTCCTACGCGCTGTCGATGCTGGCCGGCGCCACCCTGCTGGTCGCGGCGATCCTGGCGGTGCAACTGTGGTGATCTCGCGCCGTGACGATGCAGTGGGGGCACCGCCCGCTCGCGGGGGACGAAGCGATGAGAAGGAGCGGCGCTCATGACTAACGTGCCCTGGCTGAGCGTGCTGTGGCTGGTACCGCTGGCCGGTTCCATCCTGATCATCCTGATGCCTCCCGGCCTGCGGCAGCTCGCCAAGTGGACCGGTGTGGTCGTCAGCGTCCTGACCCTGGCGGTCGCGCTCGTTGTCGCGCTCGGTTTCAAAACCGGCGGCGCCCCTTACCAATTCCTGGAAAAGCATCCCTGGATTCCGGCCTTCGGCGCCGGCTACAACCTCGGCGTGGACGGCATTGCGGTGATCCTGGTGCTGCTGACCGCGATCCTGATTCCACTGCTGCTGGTCGCGGGCTGGAACGACGGGGGCGAGGGCACCCGGGGTGTCCACGCCTACGTCGCCTTGACGCTGGCCATCGAGTCGATGGTGCTGATCTCGGTGATCGCGCTGGACGTGCTGCTGTTCTACGTGTTCTTCGAGGCCATGCTGATCCCGATGTACTTTTTGATCGGCGGGTTCGGCAAGGGAGCCGGACGGTCGCGGGCCGCGGTGAAGTTCTTGCTGTACAACCTGTTCGGCGGTCTGATCATGCTCGCCGCGGTGATCGGTCTGTACGTGGTCACCGCCCAGCACGGTTCGGGCACGTTCGACTTCCGCGAAATCGTGACCGGCATCTCCTCGGGCCGCTTCGCCGGCGTGGACCCGGCGGTGTTCAAGGCGCTGTTCCTGGGCTTCATGTTCGCGTTCGCCGTCAAGGCTCCGCTGTGGCCGTTCCACCGCTGGCTGCCCGACGCGTGCGTCGAGGCCACTCCGGCAACCGCTGTCCTGATCACCGCGGTGATGGACAAGGTCGGCACCTTCGGGATGCTGCGCTACTGTCTGCAGCTGTTCCCTGATGCGTCAACGTATTTCCGCCCGCTGATCGTGACGCTGGCCATCATCGGGGTGATCTACGGTGCGATCGTCGCGATCGGCCAAAAAGACATGATGCGCCTGATCGCCTACACCTCCATCTCGCACTTCGGCTTTATCATCGCCGGCATCTTCGTGATGACGACCCAGGGGCAAAGCGGCTCGACGCTGTACATGCTCAACCACGGCCTGTCCACGGCGGCGGTGTTCCTGATCGCCGGATTCCTGGTCAGCCGGCGCGGCAGCAGGTTGATCGCGGACTACGGCGGAGTGCAGAAGGTGGCGCCGATTCTGGCCGGCACCTTCATGGTCTCGGCCATGGCCACCCTGTCGCTGCCCGGCCTTGCACCGTTCATCAGCGAATTCCTGGTCCTGTTGGGCACTTTCAACCGGTACTGGCTGGCGGGCGCCTTCGGGGTGACCGCACTGGTGCTGGCGGCGGTTTACATGCTGTGGCTCTACCAGCGGGTGATGACCGGGCCGGTGGCCGAAGGCAACGAACGAATCACCGATCTGCGGCTGCGCGAGCTCGTCGTCGTTGCACCGTTGCTGGCGCTGCTGTTCGTCCTCGGCGTCTATCCCAGGCCGGTGCTCGACATCATCAATCCCGCTGTGGACCACACCATGATCACCATCGGGCAGCATGATCCCGCGCCGAGCGTGCCCCGCCCGGTTTTGAGGGCAACCCCCGGTACAGCCGAAGGACCGCACCAATGACCCTTCCCACCCCCAGCATCGAGTACTTCCTGCTGTGCCCGATGCTCATCGTCTTCGGTATCGCGGTGGTCGGAGTACTTGCTGAAGCGTTCCTGCCCAGAAACATTCGCTATGTCTCGCAGGTGACGCTGGCCCTCGGTGGTTTGATCGCGGCGTTCGTCGCCGACATCGTGGTCAGCCGCTCGCTCCCGGCATCCGGTCGCAGCGGGGTGTTGGGCGCAGTGGCCATCGACCGGCCGACGCTGTATCTGCAAGGCACCGTGGTGTTGGTGGCCTTGCTGGCCGTCATTTTCATCGCCGAACGCACCAACGTCGCCGCAACCGCCAACAAAGTGAAGGTGGCCGCGGGAGTTTCCACTGCTTCCGGATTGGATGCCTTCACCCCGCAGGCATCCGCGGTCCCCGGGAGTGACGTCGAGCGTGAAGCCGAACGGGCCGGCGCCGCGCAGACCGAACTCTTCCCGCTGCTGATGCTGTCCGTCGGCGGCATGATGGTGTTTCCGGCGGCCAATGATCTGCTGACGATGTTCGTCGCGCTGGAAGTGCTTTCGCTGCCGCTGTACCTGATGTGCGGGCTGGCGCGTCACCGCAGGCTGCTGTCGCAGGAAGCGGCGATGAAGTACTTCCTGCTGGGCGCCTTCTCGTCGGCGTTCTTCCTTTACGGCGTGGCGCTGATCTACGGCGCGACCGGAACGCTGTTGCTGCCGGGCATCCGGGATGCCCTTGCCGCCCATGGTGATAGCTCGATGGCGTTGGTCGGCGTCGCGTTGTTGTCGGTCGGCCTGTTGTTCAAAGTGGGCGCGGTGCCGTTCCACTCGTGGATTCCCGACGTGTACCAGGGCGCACCCACGCCGATCACCGGGTTCATGGCGGCGGCGACCAAGGTCGCGGCATTCGGTGCGCTGCTGCGAGTCGTCTACGTCGCGTTGCCGCCGCTGCACGAGCAGTGGCGACCGGTGCTGTGGGCGATCGCGATCCTGACCATGGCCGTCGGTACCGTGACCGCGGTCAACCAGGCCGATGTCAAACGCATGCTTGCCTATTCATCAGTTGCCCACGTCGGTTTCATTCTCACCGGTGTCATCGCCGACAACCATGCCGGCCTCGCGGCCACCTTGTTCTACCTGGTGGCCTACAGCTTCAGCACGGTCGGTGCGTTCGCGATCGTCGGCCTGATTCGCAACTCCGACGGCGTCGAGGACGCCACACTGTCGCACTGGGCGGGGCTCGGGCAGCGTTCCCCCATTGTGGGCGTGATGCTTTCGATGTTCTTGCTGGCCTTCGCCGGTATCCCGTTGACCAGTGGATTCATCAGCAAGCTGACGGTGTTCAAGGCCGCCGCCCAGGGCGGCGCCGTGCCGTTGGTCATCATCGGTGTGATCGCCAGCGGGGTCGCTGCCTACTTCTATGTCCGGGTGATCGTGCTGATGTTCTTCACCGAACCGACCGACGACACCCCTCAGGTCGTCGCGCCGGGGATCCTGAGCAAGATCGCGATCGCGCTGTGCGCTGCGATCACCGTGATTCTGGGGATCTTCCCGCAGCCGCTGCTCGACCTCGCGGATCACGCCGCGCAGTTGCTGCAGTAACCGTCTGACACGCGTTGCCGCCGGTGATGGACGCCATGACCGACGGTCGGCAACGCGCAGTCCCTCAACCCCGCGCGGCGTTGCAAGCCCAACGCGTGATCAGCTCAAGAACGGGCGGGTCGCCAGGACGTAGATCGCCAGCACCGCCAGCGGCGCCGCCAACGGTACCCACGGCAGCTGTAGCGGGAACGCCACCGCGGCCACGCCCACCAAGGTAAATCCCACGGCGCCAACGAGTGTCGGCCAGCTTGCCATCACGACCGCGTCCGGCATTGCGGCCGCGTATCGGGATACCAGGTAGGCGGCCGCGCACAACCCCGAAAGTCCCACGAAAATATAGGAGGGATCGGAGATAGCGATCACGGTCACGCAGAGCAGCACGGCGACCGTCGCTGCGGGCCGAAAGACGATCCCGAGTGCCACCGCTGCCAGCGCCACCATCCCGGCGCCCAGCGCGGGCCCGTGGGCGCCAACCACGGCCAGGCCGACCATCAGCAGCCCGAATGCGATCGCCAGCGCATTGACCCCCAAGCGCGCGGTAAATGACATGGCTACCCCCGCAGCCGTCCGCGCACTCGGTGGCGGCGATCCGGCATCACGCCCATCGACTGCTCCAGCGTGTGATCTTCCTGCCAGGACACGATGTCGACACCGATGGTCGCCATGTCGCGATACATGGCGGAGCGCTGCAATGCCCACAGCCGATCCACCAGCGGGTCCTGTTCGTCTTCGAACGGAGAAACATCAAGAGTGTCGACGGCGATCACGACATGACCGCGCTTGCGCAGATCAATAAGCGCTAGTGCGAATTCCGTGTCGAGCAGGGTGGAGAACGCGATGACGATGGCCCCGGCCGGGACGGCCGCACGCGGCGCCAGTGAGCCTGTGGTGCTTTCGAATCGATCGCCCGCACCCAGCACGGTATCGAGAATCCGATAGAACTGGCGCTGACCGATGTCGGCGCCGAGCCACCGCGGGCGATTGCCGCCCAGCGCGACGATTCCGGCGCGATCGCTGTAGCGCAGCGCGGTCTGCACCACCTGAGCGGCACCCCGCACCACTCGTTCGGTTGCATCGGTTGCCGGGCCCGCCGGCTGCCGATACCCGTCGATCAGCACCACCACGTCGGCGGCGCGGTCGGTCAATCGCTCCGTCACGTGCAGCTGGCCGCGACGCGCGCTCACCGGCCAATTCACCGCCCGCAGTTGGTCACCCGGAACGTAGGGACGGATATCGGCGTACTCGACGCCCGGACCGATATGCCCGGTCAGGTGAGCGCCGAGGCGGTCGAGCAACTCGGTTCGCGGGATGGGCGTCGACTGCGGCGGCGTCACGGGAAACACGATGACATCGGCGGCATCGACAGTTGTTGTGCCGGTGAGCAACCCACCGCGGGCGACCGCGTCGATCCGGGCGCAGATCGTGTAGCGGCCCCAGCGCTGCGCCACGGCGACAACCGTTTTCGCGTGCGAAGAATCCGAATCGGAAACCTCGAGCTGCAGGCCCTCGACGGCGGGAACCGTGAGCTCGATCGCCCAGGCATTGGGCGCCCCGGCTTCCTCGGTCGCCGTTAGCGTCACCCGCGCCTGCTCACCTTCGAAGCATCGCTGTGACTCCGGTTCCCCGTGCACATGGATCTTCGGGACCCGGTGTTGCCAGCTGATCGAGCACAGCACGCCGAGCAGGGGCGCCGCGAACGCGATGAGCTGCCAATGCGCGCCGATCACGGCGGCAACGAGGGCGACACCGGCGCAGGTCGCGATCGCCCGCGTCAATGGTGATGCGCGCCAGCGGAACTCGGCCTCGGTCACGGCAAGCTCACGCGGTGCCCTCGTTGGTGCGGGGTACCGGCAAGCGCCGCAACAGTTCTCCGACCACGTCGGCGCCCTGGATCTTGCGCACCCACATCTCCGGGCGCAGGGTGATCCGGTGCGCGACCGCCGCTATCGCGAGCGCCTTGACGTCCTCGGGGATCACGTAGTCACGGCCAAGCAACAGCGCCCGCGCCCGGGCGAGCTGAACCAGGTCGAGTTCGGCACGCGGGCTCGCGCCGACGGCGACCTGCGGATGGCGGCGCGTGGCGGTGGCCAGCGACACCACGTAATGCAGGACGTCCTCGTGCACCGTCACCTGCTCGACCGATTCGCGCATCGCCAGCAAGTCCTGCGCGTCGACCACCTGATTGACCGTCGGTTCGGCCGAGCCACGTTCCAGACGGCGGCGCAGCATCGAGGCCTCGTCGCGCTCGGAGAGGTAGCGCAGTTCCAACCGCATCGCGAATCGATCCAGCTGCGCCTCCGGCAGCGGGTAGGTGCCCTCGTATTCGATCGGGTTGTCGGTCGCCAGGACGATGAAAGGCATTGGCAGCTTGTGGGTCTCGCCGTCGATGCTGACCTGGCCTTCGGCCATCGCCTCGAGCAGTGCCGCCTGCGTCTTGGGCGGGGTGCGGTTGATCTCGTCGGCGAGCAACAGATTGGTGAAGATGGGTCCGGCCCGGAACGCGAAGTGGCCCGACTGCATGTCGTAGATCGTCGACCCGAGCAAGTCCGCGGGCAGCAGGTCCGGCGTGAACTGCACCCGGGTGAATCGCAGACCCAATGCGGCGGCAAAGGATCTCGCGATCAGTGTCTTGCCGAGTCCGGGCAGATCTTCGATGAGAACGTGGCCGCGCGCCAGGACGGCGGTGAGGATGAGGGTCAGCGCGGAACGCTTGCCCACCACCACGCGCTCGATTTCATCGAGCACCGCCTCGCAGTGTGCGGTGGTCGTACTGGCTGGCAAAGCGGTCGGCATCGCGGCGCCCCCTGTCATACCTGCTCCAACCGGCGGAGGATTTCTTCGAACGCAGCCCGGCCGGGGCCGGGCTGGTGGTCAGCGGAGCGCTCGATGTTGTTGGGATTGACCCATTCCCACAGTTCGGCGCCGAACAGCATCCGGCCGGTCGACTGAAAAGCCACCGGGTCCTTGGCCAGTCGTTGCCCGGTCGCGATTTCGTACCGGCGGGCGAGCATCGGACGCAGATGCCGGTCCCAGTCCGTACGGGTGGACTCGGACCAGCGAATCGTCGTCTCGGTGGTGGCGAGCCAGCGGCGCAACGAATCCCCGAGGTCGTCAGCGTCCACGTCGGCCGCGGGTTCGCTCCCGTGTCCGAGCAGCCGACGAACATTGAGCAACACCAGAGCCAGCGCGACACCCGACGCGACCAACACCAAGGGGCGATCGTGAACGATCAGCACCAGCAGCTCCGCCCCGACGATGAGGCAAACACCCAGAGCTATCAGCCTTTTCATACCGCGCTCCGGAGCTCCGCGAGAACCAGCCGCAGCACCTCAACCGCGACGTCGCGATGCCCCTCGTTCATCACATGCGGACTGAACCGCGCTTCCTCGAACAGGTTCACCAGCTGAACGGCGTTATCGATATGCAGAGCATGGAGTTCGACGGCGCGGGCCAACACCTCGGTCGGTGTGTCGAAGTCCTGAGGAGCGGCCCCGGGAACACTCGCGAGCTCGTGTTCCATTGCGGCGTAGCAGGCGATGATCGCCTCCCGCGGTTCGCGCCCCCGGTCGGCCATCTCGGCCAATCCCAGTTCGGCGGCTCGCACCAGAGAATCCGAAGGCCCCGTCGGCGGTACATATTCGGCGCTGTCATCGGCGGCGGTGTGCAGCGTCGCGGCGCGGAATCGTCGTCGCGACATGATGAATGTCGCGACGACGAGGAGCAGCATCATCGCAACCGTGGCGGCCAACAGAATTCCCAGCATGTTGCCATGGTCGCTCTCCGGGTGCCGGGGCTGCGGTGTAGGCGCGCCGGCGTGCGGCGCCGCGCTGGTGTCCGGTGCGTGCTGCGCGGCAGGTGCACCGTGCGGCAGCGATAACCGGGACAACAGCATCGCAATCAGCAACCACGCGACGATCACCGCGAGTCCGATCAGCAGCACGCGCCAGCTCGGTCGCCCTGCGCCGGTACCGAGCATCCCGGAGAGGTCGCCCGTCTTCGGTGCCACCGCGCGTGGGTCCCGAAGCCGCGCGATGACGGCGACCGCGAGCAGCGCGAGTGCCGCACTGAGCAGGACGACGACGAATACCAGCGCCGCCCGGCCGCTGCCTTCCGCGCGCGCCGCGTGATCGCGAGCCGGAAGGTATCCGCGCAGGGCGGCGGCAACCACGATCAACAGCACGATGAGCGCAACGACGCGCCCTGTCGGCTTATCGGGCATTTGGCACACCACTCGCCGGTTTTCCTATGCCGTTGCGGCACAGGCTTGATTCATACTTGCACGTCGCGCGGCGGTGTGGCCAGGGATAACCGCCAGCCCGCAAGCGTCCCCACTCGCCTAGGCAGGATCAAACGACCGGAAGCTGCCGTCGAGAACCTCATGGTGGCCAATGGTCCGACCGGTGACGGCGGCGGGGTCCACGAGAGCCAATTGTGCTGCCGCCCGGGCGAATTCGTCTTCAGTGGCCGTGTCGTTGAAGTTGGTGGCGTAGTAGGACAGGCCGGGCGTCATGATCGGCTTCGACGGTGCCAGCGCGTTGACGGCGATGTTGTGGTCGGCCAGGTCGAACGCCGCGCACTGGGTGAGATGCTCGAGCGCCGCCTTGGAACCGCCGTAACCAGGCAGGACACCGCCGCTGCGGTCCGGATAGGGTCCGTCGCCGGGCAGCCGCGAGGCCACCGAGGTGATGTTGATGATCGAGCCGCCCCCGGCCTCGATCATGTCCGGGGACACCAGCTGCATCAACTCATAGGCCGCAAACACCGCGATGTCGAAGTGGCGGCGAAATGCGGACAACGGCGTGCTGACGAACCCCGGCCAGCCGGGCTTGGCGGCGCCGGCCGGTTTGGCGGCCTTCGCCCGCGGCTGTCCACCGGGCACCGGCGGCCGTCCCGGTGCGGTGAAGGCCGCATTGTTGATCAGAACAGTGATGGGGCCCAACGCATCTCGCGCCTCACTCACCAGCCGGGCGACGTCGTCTCGGTCGGTCAGATCGGCGCGGACCGCCACCGCGTGCCCACCCGCCGCTTCGATGGCGGCGACGGTCTCGCCGATGGTTCCCGGCAGCCGGTCATCCCACACCTGCTCGGTACGCCCGGCCACCGCGACCGCCGCGCCCTCGGCAGCAAGCGCCAGCGCGATCGCCCGCCCCAAACCACGGCTGCCACCGGTGACGATCGCGGCACGCCCGGCAAGTCGCTGCGTCATCTCGTCACCCCGTGCACGACGATCGCGGTGGTCTGATCCACCCACGCTTCGTCCAGCTTCTCGTCCGGGCGCAACAGCATCCGCAGCATCGTCGCTCCCCCAATCAACTCGATCAAGCGATCCGGATCGACATCGGGATGCGCTTCACCTCGGTCGACGGCCTCGCGCAGCCTCACCTGGACCGCGGCGAACAGGTCGTTGAAGCGTGACATCACCCGCGCGTTGAGGTCCGGATCGGCCGACATGTCCGCGACCAGCCCGGGCAGCGCGGCGCGCACCACCGGGGTGGTGAACACATCCCGCGCCGCTGCGATCATCATCCGCAGGTCGGCGGTGAAGTCACCGGCCGGCGTCTCCAGCGCGCTGGGCGCGGTCGGAAACGCCGTTTCGTGCACCAACTCCGCCTTGCTCGACCACCGGCGATACAACGCGGACTTCGTGGTGCCCGCCCGCTCGGCGACGGCGGCCAGGGTCAAGTTCGAATAGCCGATTTCCACAAGCAGTTCCGCCGTCGCCGCAAGGATGGCAGAGTCAATACGCGGGTCCCTGGGCCGCCCGGCACCTGGGGCCTTGTCAAGGTCGGACGGGTCTGCTTTCATAACGCTACCTACCGTATCGTAATTGCCGCGAAAGGTCTCAAAGAATGGAGGCACCCCGTGGCCAATGAACCTGTGCTCGACAACGTCGACCGACTTCAGCGCTCCAGCCGCGACGTCACGACGCTACCTGCAGTGATGTCGAAATGGCTGTCTACGGTGCTGCCCGACGGCGCGAACCCCGAGGTCACGGTCGAAAGTGGCATCGACTCGACCGGGATGTCGTCGGAAACCATCATCCTGACCGCCCGCTGGCACGACGGCGGGCAGCCGACCGAGCAGAAGCTGGTGACGCGGGTCGCGCCCTGCGCCGAGGACGTGCAAGTCTTCCCCTCCTACCGGCTTGATCACCAATTCGAAGTGATCCGCAAGGTCGGCGAACTCACCGAGGTCCCGGTCCCGCCGGTACGCTGGCTCGAACCCACCGGCGAGGTCCTGGGCACACCGTTCTTCGTGATGGATTACGTCGCCGGTGAAGTGCCGCCCGACGTGATGCCCTACACGTTCGGCAACAACTGGTTCGCCGACGCACCCGTTGAGCGGCAACGCGAACTTCAGGACGCCACCGTCGGCGTACTCGCGAAGCTGCACTCAATCCCCAATGCCGAGAACACGTTTGGATTCCTGTCCGAGGGCAAGGGCGATACCGCGCTGCGCCGGCATTTCAACTGGGTACGGGACTGGTACGACTTCGCGGTGCCCGACATCGGCCGATCGCCGCTGCTGGAGCGCACCTTCACCTGGCTGGAAGACAACTGGCCGGCGGACGTGGACGCGCGCGAACCCGTGCTGCTGTGGGGTGACGCCCGGGTGGGCAACGTGTTGTACCGCGACTTCCAACCGGTAGCGGTGCTGGACTGGGAGATGGTGACGCTGGGTCCGCGTGAACTCGATGTCGCGTGGATGATCTACGCGCACATGGTGTTTCAGGAACTCACCGGACTTGCCGGGTTGCCGGGACTGCCCGATGTGATGCGCGAGGAGGACGTCCGCTCCACCTACCAGCGCCTGGCGGGCGTCGAAGTGAGCGAACTGCACTGGTTCTACGTGTATTCCGGCGTGATGTGGGCTTGTGTCTTCATGCGCACCGGTGCGCGGCGAGTGCACTTCGGCGAAACCGAAAAGCCGGACGACGTCGAGTCGTTGTTCTACCACGCCGGATTGATGAAACGTCTTATCGGAGAGGACCAGTAATGCTCGGACCGCTCGACGAGTACCCGGTACACCAGATTCCCCAGCCGATCGCTTGGCCCGGCTCCTCGGACCGCAACTTCTACGACCGGTCCTATTTCAACGCCCACGACCGCACCGGCGACATCTTCTTGATCAGCGGTATCGGTTACTACCCCAACCTCGGCGTCAAGGATGCCTTCGTGCTCGTCCGGCGTGGGGATACCCAGACCGCGGTGCATGTTTCGGACGCCATCGACTCCGACCGGCTCAACCAGCACGTCAACGGCTACCGGGTCGAGGTGATCGAACCGCTGCACAAATTGCGGATCGTCCTCGACGAAACCGAAGGCATCGCAGCCGATCTCACCTGGAAGGGCCTGTTCGACGTCGTCCAGGAACAGCCGCACATCCTGCGGTCCGGCAACCGGGTCACCCTGGACGCGCAGCGCTTCGCCCAGCTGGGCAGCTGGAGCGGCCACGTCATGATCGACGGCGAGGAGATCGTCGTCGACCCCAACACTTGGCTGGGGAGCCGCGACCGGTCGTGGGGCATCCGCCCGATCGGCGAGGCTGAGCCGGCCGGCCGACCGGCCGACCCGCCGTTCGAGGGCATGTGGTGGCTATACGTACCAATGGCTTTCGACGACTTCGCGATCGTGCTGATCATCCAGGAGGAACCCGACGGGTTCCGCTCGCTCAACGACTGCACCCGGATCTGGCGCGACGGCCGAGTCGAGCAGCTGGGCTGGCCGCGGGTCAAGATCCACTACACGTCCGGCACCCGCATTCCGACCGGCGCCAGCATCGACGCGACCACCCCGGACGGCTCCCCGGTCCACTTCGACGTCGAGTCCAAGTTGCCGGTGCCCATTCACGTCGGCGGCGGCTACGGCGGCGATTCGGACTGGATACACGGCACCTGGAAGGGCGAGAAGTACGCCGAACGCCTGACCTACAACATGACCGATCCGGCGATCATCGGGCGCGCCGGCTTCGGGGTGATCGACCACGTCGGTCGCGCGGTCTGCATCGAGGGCGATAAGCCGCCGGTCGAGGGCTGGGGTCTCTACGAGCACGGCGCCCTGGGCCGCCACGACCCGTCCGGGTTCGCCGACTGGTTAACGGTTGCGCCGTAGCCCTTTTCGTGCCGCGCGCGCCAGGGCATCCCGTTGCCATCGCCGTGATGCGAACGTCCTCTACCGCGGGCGTGTCACCATGCGGTTGACTAGGGGGTGTGACGATGCCGTCGTGGACTGTCGATGTTGTCGTGGTCGGCGCGGGCTTCGCCGGCCTCGCCGCGGCGCGAGAGCTGACGCGACAGGGCCACGACGTGGTGGTGTTCGAGGGTCGCGACCGCGTCGGCGGGCGGTCGTTCACCGGTAGCGTCGCGGGATTGCCGGCGGATATGGGCGGCGCGTTCGTCGGGCCCACCCAGGACGCCGTGCTGGCGCTGGCGGCCGAGCTGCAGATCCCGACCACGCCTACCTATCACGACGGGAAGAACGTCATCCACTGGCGCGGCTGGACACGCTCCTACCACGGCACCATCCCCAAGCTTTCGCTGACTGGGTTGCTCGACATCGCCCGGCTGCGTTGGCAATTCGAAAGAATCGCGCGCAGCATTCCGGTGGACGCACCCTGGCGGGCCCAACGCGCCCGCCAACTCGATGAGGTGTCGTTCGGACAGTGGCTGCATTCGATGCGCGCCACCGCCTCGTCGCGCGACCTGATGGCCATCATGGCCCGGGTGAGCTGGGGATGCGAACTCGAAGACGTGTCAATGCTGCACGCCGCGCGCTACATCCGGGCCGCGGGCGGTCTGGACCGGATGCTCGACACCGAGGACGGCGCCCAGCAGGACCATTTCCCGGGGGGCACCCAGCAAATCGCCCGGGCAGCGGCCGACGAACTGGGCGCGCGGGTGGTGCTGAATGCCCCGGTGCACCGCATCGAACGGCACGGTTCCGGCGTGACAGTCACCTCGGACGCTGGTACCGCCGACGCCGGGTTCGTCATAGTCGCGATCCCGCCCGCTCATCGCGGGGACATCGAGTTCGCTCCCCCGCTACCCGCCCAGTACCAGCAGCTGGCCGAGCAATGGCCGCAGGGCCGGCTCAGCAAGGCCTTCGCGGCATATTCGACACCGTTCTGGCGAGCCAAGGGATTCTCGGGACAGGCGCTCTCCGACAAGGGACCGGTGTTCATCACCTTCGACGTCAGCCCGCAGGCGGACGGGCCGGGCATCCTGCTGGGCTTTGTCGACGCCCGGGCGTTCGATTCACTGCCCACCGACCAACGCCGCCGCGACACCTTGCGCTGCTTCGCATCGCTGTTCGGCGAGGAGGCACTCAAGCCACTCGACTATGTGGATTATCGTTGGGGCACCGACGATTTCGCTCCGGGTGGCCCGACCGCGGCGGTGCCGCCGGGCTCGTGGACGCGGTTCGGGCCCTGGCTACGCGAACCGGTCGGACCGATTCACTGGGCGGGCACCGAGACCGCCGACGAGTGGACCGGGTTTTTCGACGGTGCGGTCCGGTCCGGTCTGCGAGCGGCCGCCGAGATCACCGCCCTGCTATGAGCTGATCTGCGCGACCGGCAGGGTGCTGGATTCGGCCAGTAACCGCAGCTCGCCGGTGACCTTGCGGTGGTGCTCCAACATCGAGCAGTGACCGCCGGGCAGCTCGACCAGGCCGACCACGTTGGGCGCGGTGCGTGCGATCTCGCGGGACGCGGCGATCGGCGTCAGCCGGTCGTCTTCGCTGCCGATGACCAGGGTCGGCACCGTCAACCCGGTCAGGTCGAGGTACCGCGACCCCAGCGATTCGACGAGCATCCTCGTGCAACCGCCGCGCCCGGCGGGGGATGTCTGCGCGAACAAGTCGTGGATGAGTGTGGCGTGACTCGGGTCGGCGTCCTTACCGACGGCGAGCATCGCGATCAGGCTGCGAGTGGCCAGCAGCGCCGGACTCGGAATCGGGACCCCACCGAACACGTTGATCAAGCCGCGCGCGGCGAGCGAGCGCGCCGGCGACAGCTGCCCCGGCACCGAGAACAGCTTGACCTGGCGCACCAGGTCCCCGGTGGTCGTGTTGATCAACGCCACGGCATCGGCGCGCCGCGCGACCTTGTGGCGGTAGCGGGCCGACCACGCGGCGATCGTGATCCCGCCCATCGAGTGCCCGGCGATGACGGCGCGCTCATGCGGCGCCAGCGTCGCATCCAACACGCAATCCAGGTCGGACGCAAGGTGTTTGAGGCCGTATCCGCCGCGGCGCGGAACCCCGCTTCGGCCGTGGCCGCGGTGGTCGAACGCGATCACCCGGTATTCGGTGGCCAAATCGGCGATCTGGTAGGCCCACGCCCGGATCGCGCAGATGATGCCGTGCGTCAGCACGATCGGGTAGCCGTCCGGCGGCCCGAAGACCTCCGCGTGCAGCGTGGTGCCGTCGACCGCGCGGACGGTCAGCGTGCGGCTCGGCGGCAATTCCTCGGGCAGCGGGTCAATCACACGTGTCGTTCGCCGAGCACTCATCGCCAGCTCCCCCCGTCGAACACGGCCCCGTCGCCGCACTCTGGATGCAGCGATCCTATAACGGCACGGGCGTCCAACTATGCAATTTCGGCCAAACCCGCGCGCCCGAATCGCAGCACACAATTTCTCACTAACCAGCAAACTGCGGCACGGCGCCGGTTGCGGTGTGAGAGGCTGACTGTCATGTCCCCGATGTCCCGTCGGGCGGCGCTCACAGCAACGATGAGCGCGGTCACTGGCGGGCTGCTGGCTGCCTGTGCATCGGGTGAACGTTCGATGTCATCACCACCCCCGCCGCCCGAAATCAAACCGGACACCGGGTCGGTCCTGATCGTGGGTGCCGGCATGGCCGGCTTGGCTGCCGCGCGCCGCCTCGCCGACGCGGGATGGCCGGTGCGCCTGATCGAAGCCCGCGACCGCATCGGCGGTCGTGTCTATACCGCCCGCGACTGGGGTGTGCCGATCGAGATGGGCGCGTCCTGGATCCACGGCACCGCCAGCGATCCGATGATGGAACTGGCTGACAAGGCGCACGCCGAGGTCATCCCGACCGACTACTACGGCTGGGCGAAGCTCGCGGTGGATCGCCGGCTGCCGGCAACGGATTACGACGCCGACTCTTGGCGCCAGTTCGTCGAACGGGCCTGCGACCGGGTCACCGGCGGGAGCCTCGGCGCCGCCGTCGACTCCGCGGCCAAGCGCGCGGAGCTTTCGAGCTCGGATCGCACTCAGCTGGCATTCTTTGTCGCCACCGAGATCGAGGACGAATACGCGGCCAGCGCAGACCAGCTCTCCGCCACCACATTTGACACCGGCGACTACGCCGACGGCGACCAGGCCGTCATCACGAACGGCTACGACGCCCTGCCCAAGCTGCTGGCCGACGGACTTCCGATCGTCCTGCGCACGCCGGTCACCGCGGTCACTCGACGCGACAACTCCGTCATCGTGCACGCCGGAAATCAATCCTTCGAAGGCCCCGCCGCGATCGTCACCGTTCCCCTCGGAGTGCTCAAAGCCGGTGCGATCGCCTTCGACCCCCCGCTCCCCGACGGACATGCTCGCGCCGTGAACGCCCTGGGATTCGGCGTGCTGTCCAAGAGCTTCTTTCGGTTCAACCGGCGAACCTGGAAGACGGACAACGCCTTTTACCTCTTCATGGGCACCGACCCGGGCGCGTGGGCGCAGTGGTTCACCTTGTCCAACAGCGCCGGGCCGATCGTGGTGGCCTTCAATGCCGGCGAACGCGGCCGGGCGGTGGAGGCGTCGTCGGCAGCCGATGTGACGGCCCGGGCGCTGCCGATCGCTCGCCAGCTGTTCGGCGACGACGTCGCGCCGGTGCAAGTCCGGACCTCGAATTGGAGCACCGACCCGTATGCGCGGGGCAGCTACTCATTCCACGCGCCCGGTTCCGGGCTCGACGACCGCCGCCGCCTGGGGGAACCGATCAGCGACCGGCTTTACCTGGCGGGTGAGGCTGTCGACACCAAAAACCCGTCCACCGTCATCGGGGCCGTGGTCAGCGGGCGCTATGCCGCCGATGAATTGATGCGCCGGCTTAAGAGCTAGCGCGAAAATCCAAGGCGTACAGTAGGTTTCCAGTCCGGAGAGATTGCGTTGACTCGGCCGCGTATTCGGCGATCGTGGCTAGGTGGACGCCGCATTGGAATCGTGGTCGGTCGCCGTCCAGCTGGCGAGCAGTCGCAACGCCTCGTCCGAGTGCGAGCCCGGTTCGGCGGTATAGCCGATCAACGACAGCCCACCGACGCCGGCGATGTCGAACACGTTGTAGGTCAGCGCCAGGACACCGACCTCGGAATGCCGGAATCGCTTGAGGCCGTGGCGATGTCCCTTGACGTTGTGCGCCGCCCAACTGGTGCGGAATGGCGCGCTGCGCAATCCGAGCTCACCGACCAGGTCGGTGACGGCCGGCGAATCGGGAGCGCGCGCCGCTTCGGCCCGCAGCAGGGAAACGACGTCGTCGGCTTCGCGGTCCCACTCGGGAAAGAACTGATCGGCCGCGGAATCGAGAAACATGAATCGAGCCAGGTTCGGTGTCGCCTTGGCGCGGGCGAAGACGGGTGCGTACAGCGCGCGCCCGAGCGTGTTGGCGGCGACGAGATCGAGGTGGCCGTTGATCACGATCGCCGGCGCGGCGACCATGCTGTCCAGCAATGCCTGCACGCCCTGGGGGATGGTCCGGCCCGCGGGGCGTACCCATCGGGCCCGACCGCCCTTGCTGGTGACGGCGCGAACCAGATCGAACAGGTGAGTTTCCTCTGCCTCACCGAGTTGCAGGGCCCCGGCAACGGCATGCAACACGTCCTCGGAGACACCGGCCACATTTCCCCGCTCTACCTGCGTGTAGTAGTCGATGCTCACGCCGGCCAGCCGAGCGACCTCCTCACGCCGTAGCCCGGGCACGCGGCGCCGCCGACCCGGCGGCAGGCCAACCGCTGCGGGGGTGATCCTCGCCCGTCGGGACATCAAGAAGTCCCTGATGTCCTTGGCAACGTCCATCTCCCCCGGATACCCCGCCAGCGGGCAAACATCCCTCCGACAATGACCGACCAGCGGTTTCCGTCGAAGGACGCGCCCATCACGACGCTGGCCGAGCGCAGCGCCCGCGCGCAACTCGCGGTCATCGAAGAGGCGACCGCGCGTTGCGACGGCAATGCGCTGGACCGGCTCAACACGCTGCTGCAGGCCGGTTTTGACGTCAAGATGCAGACCGGCACACCCGAACAGTTGGCGGCCATGGTCTCGCTGCTACGGCCCGAAAACGCGCATTTTCCACACCTTCGACGCCGAGGGTGTCGCCGACATGATTCAAGGCCTGGCCGCGCGCCTCAACACCAACGTTATCCAAATCGTCGACGCCACCGATGAACCCAGCAGGCAGCACGCCATCGATGTTTTGACCACCAGATTCAAGCTGCACGGGGTGGCGGTCGACCGGGTTCTCGGACTACCCGACGGCAGCATCGCCGTGCTCAACCGCACACAGGTCGCGACAATGGTGGCGGCTTTGCCGCGCGATTACTGAGCCAGGGATTGGGCATAGCTGATACATGACGGCTAACCATCCCCCGCAGCAGAAACAGCGTTCGACGGCCGACACCATCGCCACAATCACCATGTTCGTGGTCGCCGCGATCGCGGGAGCACTGGCCATCACGTTTTCTTTCTTTTTCGTGATGGCGACCGATTCGTGCACAGGCAACCGGTGCGACACTTCGGCGCTCGATTGGGCCTACGCGGTGACGTGGGGCGGCGTCGGCGTCGCGGCCGTCATCGCCGTCGGAGGCGTCATCGTCGCGGCGGCGCGAAAGCGGACGATGTGGGTGTGGCCAACCACCGCGCTCATCGTGATCATCGCCGCGGGCGTGATCGGCTCGCTGCTGGCCAACTCGGTCGCCCCGCATCAGTGATACACGCCCAATAGCCTTGCGCTACCAAGCAACTCGACACGTCACTGCTCGAGAGCCTTCGCGCATGCGTTCAGGATCGCGAGGAAACTCCCGCGCAGCAGCCGACGGCTGAGGGCCTCCAGCACTTTTCCTCCGGCCGCGGCCGGATGGGTGTAGTTGGTAAGCCAGTCGACGTGCGTCCCGTCGCCCGCGGCGGTGAACGTCAGGGTGCCGCCGTCGTGCTTGAACGGTGGGATCGACTTGACGATCAGGTAGGTGTAGCTGTGCGGCCGGTCATAGGCCGTGAGCTCCTCGCGGAAATAGGTACCGACGCCGATCACCTCGCGCAGCGCTCCGGCCGCCGGGCCCGATGTGCCTTTGGCCCAAAATCCCTTGAGAGCCAACGGTGCAGCGGCCAAATTGGCGGGGTCGGCCAGCCAGTCGAAGACCTGCTCCAGCGGTGCGGCGATCGTGCGTTCCAAATGAATCTCAACCATCAGAACTCCCGCCTGGCAGGTACGGCATTGACCGTACGCCATGCTAACCGCCGGTCGCACCGGAACTGCAGCGCGCAAGGCTGGCAACGGCAGATATCTTTGCGGTGATACACGACACCCGGATCTACGCCTTAGAGAAATCATAAGGAGATTTTGCTGGTACCCGCTTGAGTTGGTCACGATTTGGTCACGACGTGCGGGTACCAACTGCCAGGGCGTGACCAAGCCGGGGCCTTTCGTCGATCCAGCCGTTAGCTGCACGCGGGATACACATGTTGCCCGCGTTAGTCTCAGCTACTTTGGAATTCGGGGAATCGGGAGTCCCCGCGAATCAATTCGGACCGATTCGAAGGACAACACTGATCATGAATTTCAGCAGTATCGTCGCGCGCCGACGAGTCGCCGGCGTCAGCGCCGGCTGCCTGCTCGGGGGAATGGCCCTGGGCCTGGTCGCCGCGCCGTCAGCCACCGCCGCACCCGACTGCAGCCCCGCGGGTGTCAACGCCACGGTTTCCTCGGTACAGGGCGCGGCAGAGCAATATCTCGCCGCGCACCCCGGTGCCAACCAGGTTGTCAGCGCCGCCTACGGACAGCCACGGGCGGAGGCCGCCTCCAGCCTGCGCGGCTACTTCACCGCGCACCCTCAGGAGTATTACGACCTGCGCGGCATCCTGGCGCCGATCGGCGACACCGAGCGCCAGTGCAACGTGTCGGCGCTGCCGGGCAACCTGGAATCGGCCTACCACGAGTTCATGGCCGGCTGATTCCGCGCATAACGACCCGCCACACTGCCGTGGCGGGTCGTTTGCATTTGCGGTCGAACCGGTATGAACCGCACCGCGGGTGGGCAATTCCCAGTCAGCCACCGGGGCAGGAGATCACCGAGAAGGCGACTCGTATGCTGATTCGTCGGGTAGCCAAGGGCAGCAACATGTCTCATATACCAGCCCTCGCCAAGACGGCCTGACCGACGCGGATGAGGTCCCCACGAGCTGAAGACCGCGACGCTAGAGTTGGTTTTCGCGACCGATCAGTGCCCAGACCGTCTTCCCGGACGACCTCGGTGTGCTGCCCCACGCGCGACACAGTGCGGAAACGATCGACAGGCCCGACAAGGTTTCGCCGCCGCTTTCATTCTCGAGTCGGCAAGCCGGCACGTGGCTGTCATCCTCCACCGCTACGACGACCGTGTCGTGCTGGCTTTCGACGATCAGTACCGGCGCATTGTCGGTGTGTTTGAGGACGTTTCCGACGAGGATCGTGGCAATCGTGCCCGCGACCGGAATCAGACGGCTCTGGGCCCAAGCGGTAAGCCACTGCCCGATCAGGGCGCGGGCGAGGCCCAGACTGACCGCCCTTGCCGGAAGCTGGGTTCGGACGCGGCGGCGATCATCCGAGGGCCGCATGACGGCGGCGCCCAGCGCCGACTCGCGGTCCCAATACACCGGGACGTATCGGGCAATACCGTTGTCGGTGATGGATTGCCGATACGCAGTGTGCTGACACACCAGCAGGATCGGCACGTCCGGCCACGTCATGACATGCCAGCGAGCGCTGGTAAACACCGACCAGGCGGATTCCGAGGGCACCAACAGACCGTTGACATCAACGAGCACCGCGCGCGGCCGATCCAGCGCAGCTTCGATGACCGCGTCACGAAGCGTGCGGTAGGTGGCGCTGTTCAGCAGGCCGGTTACCTTCAGGACCGCGGCATCCTGCCGACGTTCCACGTCCACACCGACGGATGGGCTGGCCTGAGTCATCATCTCCGACTACCCCTCCCCAGGGTGGGTAACCGCGCGGTGGATGGATATGTCTGCGATTGACGCTTGCTGCACCGGTCAATCAATGGAATTTCGCGGGGTCCGGTTTCACCCCGGTCAGGCTGGGAATTCTCGCAACGACGTCCGTCGATTACAGGAGGGTCAGCACCGTGCCGAACCCGTCGATCAAGAACGAGAAGATGTACCGTGACCTGCGAAAGCAGGGCAACTCAGAGGAAAAGGCGGCGCGGATCTCCAACGCCGCCGCAGCCCGGGGTAAATCCGCGGTCGGCCGCAAGGGCGGCAAGTCCGGCTCGTACACCGACTGGACGGTGCCAGAGCTCAAGAAGCGCGCCAAAGAGCTTGGTATGTCTGGCTATTCGGGCCTGACCAAGGATAAATTGGTCGCCAAGCTGCGCAACCACTGAGTGGCCAACGGCGTTCAGCCGGTGAGCCCGAGCCGGTCGGCGAGTACCACGAAGGCCACCGCGTAATCGTTGTCGGCGGTCTGTGACTTGATGTTGCTCCAGTCGAGCCGTTCCCGGATTGCGCGCACGGGCGGCAGCAGCTTTGCGAAATCGCAATGATGCTCGTCGAGGGCGCGCAACTTCTGGATCAACACCATGGTGGGCGGCAACACCGGCATCCCGATTGCCAGCACGTCACGCTGCTCGGCAAAGTCCAGGGTGGCCGGCGCGACCGGCTCGCCGTTCAGGTGGTGCAGCACGTCCACGAACGCCTCGCCGATGCGGGCCTTGAAGAGCCAATCCTCCGGCGGGTTTTCTATCGTGAATCCGGCGTCGCGCAGGGTGCCGGTCGCGGCAGCCACCACGCAATGCCTCGCGCAGTTGCGCCGAGCCGCCGTGCGATTGTGTTGGTGCTTGCGTGGATGCCATGTGACTAGGTCATACCCGGCCTACGACGTGGGCAACCCGTTGTCATCTGTTTAAACACTGACGAATTGGGCAACCGTTGGGTATGTCGGTGCCATCGCTCCGCGTCTACGACCGAGTCGTCGTGGTGGTCCCCGCTCACAACGAAAAGGCCCACCTCCCGGCGTGTTTGCGTGCGGTGCTGACCAGTGCGTTGTGCGTACCGGTTCCGGTCTCGACGGTCGTGGTTCTGGACGCCAGCAACGACGACAGCGCGCTGCTGGCCGGACAGTACGGGCCCGATGTGCACTTCGTGAGCGTCGAGGCCCACAACGTGGGCGCCGCGCGGGCAGCCGGTTTCGGCTATGGCCGCTCGATGTGCCGCGACGACGAGGAGTGCTGGTATGCCACCACCGACGCGGACAGCCGAGTCGACCCGGGGTGGCTGATCCATCAGCTCGAGCTCGGCGCCGACATGGCTCTTGGCGTGGTGCGTATTACCGACTGGCGCCAGCATTCGCCCGACGTCGCGCGGCGCCATGCGCAGGCCTACGAGTCTGATCAGAACGGCCAGCACGACCACGTTCACGGCGCCAACATGGGTTTCAGTGCCCGCGCGTACTGGCGGGTCGGCGGCTTTCGCGCGCTGTCCTCCGGAGAGGACGTCGACCTGGTCGAGCGATTCGAGGCTGCCGGCTATCGCATCCACCGCGATACCGATTTGTCGGTGATCACCTCGGCACGGACCCAGGCCCGAGCCCCGCGCGGATTCGCCTACGACTTAAGACAATTGGGGAGAACGGCGGCGGGTGATCACGGGTGACGGCAGGGTTGATCAAGCACTGGCTCGAGACCGGACGACTCGAGCTGCCGCTGCCCGCGTCGGGACGCACGCTGGAACGCTGGCAACGTCTGGCCCTGCTGGCCGAAGAAGACGTCGTGGCGGCCCGCATTGTCGAGGCCCACGTCGATGCCGTTGCGATCCTCGACGAATTAGGCGGCAAGCCACCCGAACTCGGTCAGTTGTGGGGGGTGTGGGCGGCCGAGTCGCCGGATGCGGTGGTGACGGCCACTGACGTGAGGGGGGCGTTCACCCTCAACGGCACCAAGGTGTGGTGCTCGGGCGCCGGGTTCTGCACCCATGCCCTGGTGACCGCCCGGTTGGACGACGGCCAGCGAGGCCTCTTCGCGGTCGCGGTCGTCGACCCCGCGGTCAAGGCGTTGCCGTCCACGTGGTGGAACGCCGGGATGGCCGGAAGTGACACCCGGCCGGTGCAGTTCACCAATGCCCAAGCCGTCGCGATCGGCGATCCCGGTGACTATCTCAGCCGGCCCGGATTCTGGCACGGCGCCATCGGCGTTGCCGCGTGCTGGCTCGGCGGTGCGCGCAGGGTTGCCGAGCCGCTATATCGCTGTGCTGCAAGCGAATCAGCGGACGCATATTCATTGGCACACCTGGGCGCGGTCGACGCCGCGGTCGCGGCCGGCGAGGCGATGCTGAGCACCGCGGCAGCCCAGGTCGATGCCGACCCGTTCGACCGCTCGTGCAGCGCCGAACTGCTCGCGCGCCGGGTTCGGGCGGTCGTCGAACACGCCGCCGACGAGGCGATCACCCGCACGGGCCGCGCGTTGGGACCCGGTCCCCTGTGTCAGGACGGCCGCCATGCTCAGCGGGTGGCCGACTTGAGTATCTACATACGGCAAAGCCACGCCGAGCGGGATCTGGCCGCGCTCGGGGGGCTTGCGGGCCAGCGGCGCTGAGGGCGACGTGAAAACACTATCGACTAGTAACTGCGCCAGGTTTGCGGCCAAGCCGCTGACCCACAGCGGGACACCGGCGCCGGTATGGCTGGCCGCCCTCAACGACGAGCCCCTGCCGCCGCTGGATCTCACCGACTGCCCGGGCCTCGTCGTCGTCGCACCCCACCCCGACGACGAGACACTCGGCCTGGGGGCCACGATCGCCCAGCTGGTCGCATCGGGTGTCGACGTCCTGGTCGTGTCCGTCAGTGACGGCGGTGCGGCCCACCCCGGGGCGACGCCACTGGACCGGACGCGCATGGGGGCCACACGGCAGCATGAATTACGCAGAGCAACAGGCATTTTGGGAGTCCCCACGCCGGTGTCGCTGGGTTTGCCGGACGGCCAGCTGACCGACTACGAGGACAAGCTCACCGATTTACTCGTCGAGATCCTCGACGGTGCCGGCGTGCGCCCCTGGTGTGCCGCCACCTGGAGAGGTGACGGACATCCCGATCACGAGGCGGTCGGACGCGCTGCCGCCACGGCCTGTGCACGCACCGACGCCGTGCTGCTGGAGTACCCCATCTGGATGTGGCACTGGGCCACTCCCCGCGATCCCGCGGTGCCGTGGGATCGTGCCCATTCATTACCCGCGCCCGACTGGGCAGCTCTGCGCAAACGCCTTGCTGCGCAATGCTTTCGCAGCCAATTCGCGTCGAGCACCGGCTCACCGCCGGCGCTGCCGACGTACGTACTGCCGCGACTGATGGCAGTGGGAGAGGTGACGTTCCGCTGAGCGCACGCCTACCCGACGCCTATTTCGACCAGATGTATGCCGACGGCGACGATCCCTGGCAGTTGTCGACGCGATGGTACGAGCAGCGCAAATACGAGATCACGCTGGCCATGCTGCCCAATCGCCACTATCGGCATGCCTTCGAGCCCGGCTGTTCGATCGGCATCCTGACCGCGCGGCTGGCACAGCGCTGTGATCGCGTGACCGCGGTGGATGTGGCCGACGCGGCGGTGCGTGGCACCGATATGCGGCTGCGGCAAGCCGGGTGTCGGGATCGGGTGACGCTGAGCCGGTCTTCGATCGATGTTTCGTGGCCGTCCGGCCCCTTCGATCTTTTGGTGCTCAGCGAAATCGCCTACTACCTCGAGGCGGAGACACTCGCCGCGGTGTTGGCCCGGGGATGCAATCGGCTACAAGCCGGCGCGAATGTTGTTGCCGCACACTGGCGCCACCCTGTGGCCGACTATCCGCTCACCGGTGATGCCGCTCACGCCATCATCGCGCGAACACCGGGCCTGACGTCGCTGGGCCGCTACCAGGACCGTGACGTCGTCATCGAGGTCTTCGACACCGGCGACGGCCGCTCGGTGGCGGCGCGCGAAAAGGTCCCCGGAGCCCGCTAGCGGGAATCGAAAGCCGAAACCTAATGCGCGTAGCAACATTCAACATCCTGCACGGCCGCACCGTGGGCGACGGGGTGGACCCGCAGCGGCTACTGGACTGTGTGCGCCGCCTGGATCCCGACATACTGGCGTTGCAGGAAGTCGACTGTGATCAAGAGCGGTCCTCGCGCGCCGACCTCACCGCGTTGGCAGCCGAAGCGATGGGAGCGGTGGAACACCGATTCGTGGCCGCGATTGCCGGCACTCCGGGCGCGACATGGATGGCCGCCACCGGCGATGAGCAACCCGGGACCACTGCCTACGGAATCGCGCTACTGTCCCGATTCCCAGCGGCCAGTTGGCAAGTCGTGCGACTGCCCCGGATTCCCATGCGGTTTCCGATGTACTTGCCCGGACCTAACCGGGTGATGGTCGTCGACGAAGAACCCAGAGCGGCGGTCATTGCCCGGCTGGACACACCATTGGGGCCGCTGACGGTGGCCAACACGCATCTGTCCTTCGTGCCCGGCTGGAATCGGCGCCAATTGCGCCGCCTGATCTACGATTTGCGCGGATTTCCCGGTCCGCGGCTTTTGACCGGTGACCTCAACATGACGCCACCCGCAGTGCATCGCTGGTCGGGCATGCGCGCGCTCGCTAGGGGCGACACGTTTCCCGCGGAGGCCCCGGACCGCCAGCTCGACCACATTCTGACCGATGAGCGCAACCTGCGCGCTGGCACGACCGAGACCGAGCGCATGCCGATCTCCGATCATCGGCCGCTGGTGGTCGACCTCGACCACGCGTGACCGGCCGTAGTGCTGGTGCACAGCAGTTCTCGAACCGAACCAGTTACCTATCGCGACCCGCTGCGCCCGGCCCGCCAATCGCCGTGAGGCGTCGCCGGACGCGCTTGATGTCGCCCAGCGAAGGCATCTCGTGGATGCTCCGGGTGATCTGCACGCCGATGTCCGCGTTGTCGACCGGACGTCCGCGCACCGCCAGTTCGCTCGCGATCTCGGTGACTTCGTCGTCGGATACGCGACGCGGCAACAGCGCCAGCAGCGGCAGATAGCCGAATACCCCCGCGCGGCTGGGATAGCCGGCTCGCAAAAACGCGACAATGCGCGACACGCGGCCGACGGGGTCCATGACCTGCTACCTCACTGTCCCACTACGGGGCGGGACGCCCGCAGTCCCTGCAGGAATAACCGGTCGTCGGGCTTTGAAACCTTGAGGCAGCAGAAGGGGCCGGCACAACTGCGGGCCGGCCCCCATCCACACCTAGAAAATTACTGGTGCGACTTCTGGCGCTCTTCAGCGGCTTTCGCACCGCCGCGCGCAGCGTCGGCTTCGGCTTCCTTCTTCGCGGCGTCGCGCTGAGCATCGGCCTTATCCTGCTGGGCCTTGCCCTCTTCGACGACGTCGTCACGGCCGATCAGCGATCCGCCGACCTCTTTGACCTTCCCCTTGACACCCTCGACGGCTCCCTTGATGCCTTCTTCGGCGCCACTGTTCTGCTCACCCATGCTCGATCCTCCCTCTGGTTGTTGAACTTGCGCCCGTCTGACCGCGATCGGATTGATCAACTCTGAGCTGCGACCGACGCAGACAAATCGCCTGCCACGTCGATCAATTCGTTCGCTTGTAATGGCTTCCCTCGATGCGGCCGCCTAAACGGGTATACGCAATCCCACGCAATCCCGCCTGGTCAACGGCTCACATATTTCAACTGCGCATAACCAGAACTGCTGCGGGTACCACGACGGTCACGACTACGGCGCCCACGGCATCTTTGACGACCGGTCGAGGGGTCGTAGCCGTCGGCTGCTGCTTCTCACCAACACGGCGTTCTCGGCGGCGCCACGGCCGTCGCGCTCACGGCGACGGACGGAGTTGGCGTGCGGCAGGTGCAGTGATGGTGCCGAACTGTTGCCTCTAGGAAGGAAACGAATGTCCAAGCAAGAGGTGAGTGACTACCTGCTGGAGCGACTGCGCGCCTGGGGCGTTCAACATGTTTTCGGCTATCCCGGCGACGGCATCAACGGGATCCTTGCCGCGTGGGGGCGCGCCGACAACGAACCCAAGTTCGTTCAGTCGCGTCACGAGGAGATGAGTGCCTTCGAGGCGGTCGGCTATGCCAAGTTCACCGGACGGGTCGGGGTCTGCATGGGCACCTCCGGGCCCGGCGCGATCCACCTGCTCAATGGTCTCTACGACGCCAAGCTCGACCACGTTCCGGTGGTGGCGATCGTCGGACAAACCAACCGAAGCGCCATGGGCGGGTCATACCAGCAAGAGGTCGATCTGCTGAGCCTGTTCAAAGACGTCGCCAGTGACTACGTCCAAATGGTCACCGTCCCAGAACAATTGCCCAATGTGCTGGACCGCGCCATCCGGGTGGCGATAGCGCAGCGCACCCCGACCGCACTGATCATTCCGGCCGATGTGCAAGAGCTGCCGTATTCGGCGCCCACCCACGCCTTCAAAATGGTGCCGTCCAGCCTTGGTGTCGAGTGGCCGGCCATCGTTGCCGACGACGCCGCGATCGCGCGTGCCGCCGAGATACTCAACGCGGGCAAGAAAGTTGCCATGTTGGTGGGTACCGGCGCGCGGGGGGCGCGCGCTGAGGTCACCGAGGTCGCCGAGCTGCTCGGCGCCGGCGCAGCCAAGGCACTCCTGGGCAAAGACGTACTCTCCGACGAATTGCCCTGGGTCACAGGATCTATCGGCCTGCTCGGGACACGGCCCAGCTACGAGATGATGCGCGACTGCGACACCCTGCTGACCGTGGGGTCCAGCTTTCCCTACACCCAGTTCCTGCCGGAGTTCGGGCAATGCCGGGCGGTCCAGATCGACGTCGACGGCCGGTTAATAGGAATGCGCTACCCCTATGAGATCAATGTGGTCGCCGACGCGAAGTCCGCACTGCAGGCCCTGATTCCCCAGCTGAAGCGCAAGGAAGACCGGTCCTGGCGCGAAACCATCGAAAAGAACGTGTCGCGATGGTGGGAAACGATGGACAAGGAGGCGCACGTCAGCGCCCACCCGATCAACCCGCTACGGCTATTCTCCGAGCTTTCCCCTCAGCTGCCGGACGACGCGATCGTGACGGCGGATTCCGGATCGGCCGCCAACTGGTACGCACGAAATCTGAAGTTCCGCGGAAATATTCGCGGTTCACTCTCCGGAAACCTGGCGACGATGGGTCCCAGCGTCCCCTATGCGATCGGCGCGAAATTCGCACACCCGCAGCGGCCTGTGATCGCATTCGCCGGCGACGGCGCAATGCAGATGAACGGCATGGCCGAGCTGATCACGATCAAGCGGTACTGGCAGGAGTGGGAGGATCCGCGTCTGGTCGTGGCGATCCTGCACAACAACGACCTCAACCAGGTCACCTGGGAAATGCGGGCGATGGCCGGAGCCCCGAAATTTGTGGAATCCCAGGTACTTCCCGATGTCGACTTCGCCGCGTTCGCGTCCGGGCTGGGACTCAACGCATTGACGATCAAGGATCCCGAAGACCTCGCGAACGCCTGGCGTGAGGCTCTGTCGGCCGACCGTCCCACCGTGCTCGACGTGTACACCGACCCGGACATGCCGCCGATCCCGCCGCACGCCACGTGGGAACAGTTCAAGGCGACCACCGCCGCAGTGCTGGCCGGCGACGAGGACCGCATCGGGTTCGTCAAGGAGGGCCTGAAAGCCAAGGTCCAGGAGTTGTTGCCGCACAAGAAAAGTTGACTTTCGGGGCCACGCTGATCAGGCGGCGCCAGGTGGCTATGTTGAATGCATCGACCTCTTCGCCCGCGTGAACAACCACCGCCGAATTGCCACGTTGGGCGATTGCCCGCAATCTCGACGCTCCCAGAAGGGCCTGCGCGGCAGTCGCGCCCAGAATGGCCTGCGCGGCAGTCGCGCCGAGGCACACGATCACCTGCGGCCGCAGCGCCTCGATCTCGGCGAGCAGCCGGGGCTCACCGCCCAGCATGATCGGCGTCTTGGCTTTACCGCGGCCGAAGACGGTCTGGGTGGCGTTCTCGAAAAGTGAACACCCTTCGCATCTTTCGGCCGCGGCTGCCAACGAACGAAGCGAACGCCTCTGGGGCAAGTATCGCTCGGCACTCGCCTTTGCTGCGATCATGATGGTCTCCAGCGGCGAGAAAACGTGCCGAGACCGGTTAGCCCTTGCCCACAATGGCGTCGCGAGCCCGATCCAGCATCGCCGCGAACGGGCCGGCGACCAGATTGGCCACTTGCGACTCGACTCCGGCGTGCGGCCGAGTCGGCGCGATCGCTGCCGCGAGCTTGGCAGCGCGCCCCATGGTTTCAAGCTCGTGACTACTCAATTCCTGGCCCAGCCGGGCGAACTCGTCCTTCTCTTCGTGTTCGGCGTGGTCGAGGACCGCGTCGCGAAGCTCCGTCAGCAGCTGGGTGAATTCTTCGCTGTCGACGTCGAGCTTCTCCAGCTGCTGCAGGACGGTCTTGGCTTCGTGCTCTTCCTCCAGTCGCTGCCGAACCACGGCTTCGCCGTTGGCGATCTTTCGCTTGGCCCGAGGGTGAACGATTTCTTCCTCGACGGTTTCATGCACGGCGAGCAGACGCCGCAGATCTACGAAATTCTGCTCACGTGTTTCACCCTTCGCCGCAAGCGTTTTGGCGAACAGAGACTTGATCTGCTGGTGCTGACTGGAAAGAAAGTCGACCACGTCCGTGGGCGACATGATGGCACTGTCAACCATAGTGATGTCCTCCCGAATTAGTCCGGTTGTAACGCGCGGGCTGTTGCGCGCTCCCAATCGGCTACCCGCCGACACAGCCACCAAACGTGCTGCCGGGTCAGACCAGGCCAAGCTGGTGTGGCGCCGCAGCTGGCGGCAGAACTACCGATGGCCTAGGTCCCGGTACTAGAGTCTGAGCAGGATCCCAGCTAAGGAGGCCGCGACGAACCCTCAGGATCCGTTCGGACACAATCCCTTTAGCCCGGAGTCCCTTACCTACGATCCGCTGGGCCGTGTCCCGTACGCCCCGCCGCCGGTCGGACCGCCGGTCTTCCTGCCGCCGCCCCCGCCGCAGCAGCCCCCGCCCGTCAACACCTTCGCGACGTTGTCGCTGGTGTTCGCCTTCGTGTTCGCCCCTGTCGGAGCGCTTCTCGGACATCTCGGCCTCGCGCAGATCCGGCGCACCGGCGAGCTCGGACGTGACCGGGCACTCGTCGGGTTGTCGCTGTCGTACGCGTTCATCACGCTGACCGTCGTCGCGCTGCTCGGGTGGGCCACGTTGTCCACGCTGTCCGTCTCGCGACCCCAACCGACCGCGGCGCCGCCCAGCACGGCCACCCCCGGCACTACCACCGAGCCGCCGCCGTCACCCAAGGTGGCGCCGGATGACGTCATCAGGATGCTGCCGAAGCTGGATGCCCTGAAAAGCCTTACCAACGACCAGAACCTGGAGGCCGGCCAAACCTGGGATCGGCCGAGCAAGAGCGATACGGACGCGACGATCGATCGGCCGCAGTGCTGGGGAAGCGTAATGCCCGGCGCCCCGGAGGCCTACGACCTCAAGACCATGCTGCGGTATCGCGCGGAGGCATTCTCCGATACGCAAACCCTGTTGAAGTCGATCCAGGTTATCCAGGCGGTCATGGCGTTTCGCGATTCGCCGACCGCGCAAACGCAAGTCACGAAGCTGACCGACGGCTGGCGCGATTGCGGCGGGGCACCCGTGACACTGACCGCCCGCGGCGGGCCAACGTACACGTTGTCGCTCAGCCCGCCTGCCGATGCCGGCAACGGCATCACCACGATGGATCTGGCACCCAAGGGCCTGAAGGTGCGATTTGTTCGGGCCGCGGCGGCCAAAGCCAACGTCGTGGTCGACCTGTACGTCGTCAGCCTCGGCACCACCGATGCCAGCGGGCCTCGCCAAACGGCCGTGAGCATCGTCAACTACATCCTCAACAAGATCCCCGACTGACCATCACGCGCGACCACCCCGCCCAGTACGGTGAGCACATGAAATATCTCGATGTCGACGGAGTGGGGCAGGTCAGCCGGATCGGGTTGGGCACCTGGCAGTTCGGCTCACGCGAATGGGGTTACGGGGATGAATACGCCGCCGGCGCCGCCCGGGACATCGTGCAGCGTGCCCGCGCGATGGGCGTGACGCTGTTCGATACCGCCGAGGTCTACGGGCTGGGCAAGAGCGAGCGGATCCTCGGCGAGGCACTCGGCGACGAGCGTGCCGAGGTTGCGGTGGCCAGCAAGATCATGCCGGTCGCACCCTTCCCCGCGGTGATCAAGCAGCGCGAGCGCGCCAGCGCACGGCGGCTGCAACTGGACCGTATCCCGCTTTACCAGATCCACCAGTCCAACCCGGTGGTCCCCGACTCGGTGATCATGCCGGGCATGCGTGACCTCATCGACAGCGGTGACATCGGCGCGGCCGGCGTCTCGAACTATTCGCTGGAGCGCTGGCTTAAAGCCGATGCCGCGCTGGGCCGTCCGGTCGTCAGCAATCAAGTCCACTTCTCGCTCGCCTTCCCCAAGGCGCTCAAGAAGCTGGTGCCGTTCGCCGAACGAGAGAACCGCGTCGTGATCGCCTACAGCCCACTGGAGCAGGGGCTGCTGGGCGGCAAGTACAACGTCGACAATCGTCCCGGCGGCGTCCGTGCGATCAATGCATTGTTCGGTACCGAAAACCTGCGGCGCCTCGAGCCATTGCTGCAGTTGTTGCGCGATGTCGCGAAGGAAGTCGACGCCAAGCCGGCCCAGGTCGCGCTGGCCTGGCTGATCAGCTATCCGGGCGTGGTCGCCATTCCCGGCGCCTCGAGCGTCGAGCAACTCGAGTTCAACGTGGCCGCGGGCGATATCGAACTGCCGATCGCGTCTCGCGACGCGCTCACCGAGGCGGCTCTCGCGTTCCGGCCGGTCTCGCCGGTTCGCTTCATCACCGACCTGGTGCGAGAAAAACTCACCGGTCGCTGAGCTAGGACTGATTGGCCTCGGCGAACGCGGCGGGGCTCGCCGGCGCGCCACGGGCAACGACCAGCGGCATCGACGTCGAGGAATTGGTGCGAAGGATCGTGTGGACCACGTCGATCAGATCCTCGACGGGCATCAACTTGCCCGGCATGCAGCCGCGCGAGACCCAGAGCGGGTAGGCCTGCATGGTGAGGTCCATATCCCAGCCGGCGTTCATCCCGGTCGCCGCCTCACCCTCGCCGCCGGCGCACTCCCCCACGATCAGGTTGGTGAAGCCGACGTCGGGGTGTTCGGATCGCCACGCCTCGACGAGTCGTTCCAGGGCCGCCTTGCTGACGCCGTAGGCGCCGAGCCCAGGCCACGAAGGACCGTACGGGCCCGCGTCGGAGGAGAGGTAGACCACCTTGCCGGCCGATTCGGTCAGGTGGGTCATCGCCGCCGCGGTTACCAGCGACGCCCCGACCACGTTGGTGTCGAAGATCCGGCGCCACGTCTCCGCGTCGGTGTCGACCATGCGGACCAGCGGGCTGATGGCGGGGGTGTAGACGATGTTGTCGATGCCGCCGAACGCGTCGGCGACCTCGCCGATGGCCGATCGGCACGACGCCTGGTCGGTGATGTCGCACTCGACGGCGATCGCGCCCGACCCGGCCTCCTTCGCGGCGGTCTCGAGGCGCTCACGCCTGCGGGCCAGCAGCGCGACCTGATCGCCGCGTTCTGCAAGCCCGATTCCGATACAGCGCCCAAGGCCACTCGACGCGCCGACAACCACTGTCCGTGACATATTTGCCCTCTCCTGTAACGCATGACGCCGTCGGCACAGCGTATCCACCACGGGTGGAACATGTAACTGCCGGGCAGAATTCGAGCGCCTCAGGCTCGACGCGACCGTCGCAAGGATCGCTCCGCGGAGAAGCGGGCGACGCCATCCTTTTCACCCAGTTTCTCCTGGTACATCGCCGCGTCCGCCCGGGCGGTGACCGAGGTGACCGCTTCGCCGGGAAGGGCAACGGTAGCACCGATACTCACCGTCGCCCTGAGCATGTTTCCGGCGATGTCGATCGGTTCGCCGGCATCCCGACGAATCTTCTCCGCGATCTCCGCGACCTCGTCCATTCCGTCGACGTCGGGCAGCAGCACGAGGATTTCGTCGCCACCCGTGCGCCCAACCGTGTCCTCTGGCCGGACGCTGTCATGGATCCGCGTCGCCAGCGTTGCCAGCACAATGTCGCCGACGCCGTGGCCCCACGTGTCGTTGATGGCCTTGAAGTGGTCGACGTCGCAGAACAGGATGCCGACACCCTTTGCGGGCGGACGCGGCTGGCCCAGCGCGGACTCCAGGCGCGCGAAAGTCTCGGCCCGGTTCGCCAACCCGGTGAGGGTGTCAAAACGGGCCAACCGTTGCAGTCGCTGCTCCGCCTCGACTTGCTCATCCGCGAGACGCAGCGCGGCGATCAATCCATCGGTATTGCCCTCCGCATCGACATAAGGCTTCCCGTGGCCCTCGACCCAGCGGTATCCGGAGTCCACCGACTGGACCCGGAAGCGCTGGATGACCGCATCACCTTCTGCGATCCGCTGCAGTGCCGCGGCGACGGTACCGAGGTCGTCGGGATGGATGCGGGCGCTGAAGCCGGAGCCAAGCCACCGCTGCGGTGGACCGCCCAACGTGGCCACGATAGACGGCGAAACCCAGGCGGCTTCGCGGCCGCGCAGGTGAACGATGACGTCGACGGCATTGTCGGCAAGAATTCGATAGCGATTCTCGGCGTCGTCGCGCAGCTTGCCGACGAACTCCTTTTGGATCAACTCCCGCTGCTCGCGCTGGCTCAGGTAGAACGTAACCACCCCGACGATGAGCGTGCCCACCACAATAGAGAGGGTCCATTCCGCATGCTCGCCGCGAAGACCCAGAGCCAGGAAAGTCGCCCTGGCGAGCGCCACGACCAGCGGAAAAGCGGCCAGGATGCCCAACAACCTGACCAGTGAGCGCCAGTCGGGGCGGCCGAGCAGCAACGCCAGCGGGGGCCGGTCGGGGCGCGCCAGCGACGCCGCGATGACGAGCAGCAGCAGTGCTCCGGCAGTCGCGATCGCCTGGCCGGTAGACGGCGTGACACCGGCGAGAACCATCGCATCGAACAAGTAAGAGGCGACCGTGACGACGGGGATGACGGCGCCGGCGCCCACGCAGAGGGGCCAGAGCAGTCGGGCGCCGCGCTCTTGGCGAATCAAACCCGCCATCGCGGCGACGAGCAGCAGCGAAACAGCCGTCTGGGGGCTCGGACGGCCGGGCCACGACGATTGCCACATCCGCACTGTGTCGCCAAACCACACCAGGTCCAGTCCGAACGATCTACCGGTCGCGTACTCAGCGATCACGACGGCGGCAAACGCAATGACCGCGAGACCCAGGCCCCGACCGACCCAGACGCGCTCGGGCGACGGAAGCCCCGACTGCACCAGGATCGACGCACCGAGCGCGGCCAGGCACAAGGCGGTCCACGGCGTCATCACCGGCCAGGTCGGATAGAGCCGCGTCAACGGCTCGACCCCGGAAATCCAGCCCACCCAAGCTACCGCGGCAACCGCAAGTACCAGCACCACGGCCGCCCGCGCAAACCGGGGCAGCGCCGACTCCAGGCGTGCGGTGGGGCCGGCCTCGTACATCCGCTGCCCTCCCTGCCAGGGTGGCGTTCGGTTGCGCTTCCCACCGCGGCACCACGTGACTCTCAGCCTCGTCATTTTGCGCAGAAAACGCTACCGATGTTGCGATTTCGGCAGGAGAGTCATCGGGCGGGCGTCATGCCCCTTCGGCGGACAGGGCCTGCAGCAATGCTCGGCTCGCCACGCCTCGACGAGCCCTTCGAGGGCCGCCTTGTGCGGTGATAGCTCGCTGCTCAAATCCGCTGAACAGTGTTTCTGGCGCCCAGCTTGGCCTGGTACATCGCCGCGTCTGCACGGGACGTGACCGTGTCGACGGACTCGCCGGGAAGAGCAAGCGTGGCGCCGATACTGAGGGTCGCGGAGAACGTCTTGCCGGACGCGTGGATGGGTTCGGAGGCACGACAACGAATTTTCTCGGCGATCCGGGTGAGCTCGTCGATGCTGCGAACACCGGGCAACAGGACGAGAATCTCGTCACCTCCCGTCCGGCCGACGGTGTCGCCCCGGCGAACGCTCTTCTGGATCCGTGTCGCCAGAGTGGCGAGCACGATGTCGCCAATGCCGTGTCCCCACGTGTCGTTGATGTCTTTGAAATGGTCGACGTCGCAGTAAAGAACCCCGACACTGATTCCTTCGGGCTGTGATTGCTCGAGTGCGGTGGCGAGCCGGCCGATGGCTTCGGCGCGGTTCGCCAGGCCGGTGAGCGGGTCGAACCGTGCCAGCCGTTCGAGCCGCTGCTCGGCCTCGACCTGCTCGTCGATGATGCGCATCGCGGCGATCAGACCGTCGGTGTTGCCCTCAGCGTCGACGTACGGTTTCCCGTGGCCCTCGACCCAGTGGTAGACGCCGTCGGTGGAGTGCACGCGGAACCGGTGCAGCACCGATTCGCCGGCCGTGACCCTGCTTAGCGCGGTACTGACGGCCTCGACGTCCTCAGGATGGACATAGCGGTCTAGATCCTGGGGGCCCATCCAGGCTTGCGGCGGCACGCCCAACGCGGCCTCTACGGACGGCGAGACCCACGCAAGCTCGCTGCCGCGCAGGTGTACGACGATGTCCACCGCGTTGTCCGCGAGGATGCGATAGCGCATTTCGGCCTCGGCGCGTTTCTTACTCGCCAGCTCCTTCTCTATCAGCAGTTTCTGCTCGCGCTGGGTGAAGAAGAACGTGATCGCCCCGACGATGGCGGTGCCCAGCAGAATCGAGAAGGTCCATACCGTCTGCTCACCCAACCCGAGCGACAGAAAGATCGGCCGCGCCACCGCGACCACCACCGGAAAGCCCGCGAGGATCGCCGCCAGCCGCAGCAGTGACGTCTTGTCGGGCCGGGCGAGAAGCCAGGCGACCGGGAACCGGTCGGGGCGTGCCAGCACTATCGCGGCGTCGAGCAGCAACAGCGCGAGGGCCGTCATCAGCGCCTGGCCGGTCGAGGACGAGGTGCCCACCAGCGCCAAGGCGTCGAACAGGTAGGCCCCGACCGTGACGAACGGGATAACCCCACCGGCGGCGATGAACGCGGGCCAGACCACAGAGGCCCTGCCATCCACCCGCATCAGCCCGATGGCGGTCGCCAGGGGCAGGGACGACGCCGCGGTCTGTGGGCTCGGCCGGCCCGGCCAGGCCCATCCCGAGGCGCGCACCGCGTCGCCGAACCACACCTCGTCCAGGCCGCCCAACCCACGAGTCCCGTACTCCACCAGGGTGATGAGGGCTAAGACTCCCACCACCAGGGCCAAGGCACGCCCGGCAAATACTCGCCCCCGCGATGGGTCACCCGACTGTGCCCAAATCGCCGCCCCCAGCGCCACCAGCCACACGCCGGTCCACGGCATCATCTGCGGCCAGTTCGGATGGATGCGGGTCAACCGGTCGACACCGGCCGCCCAGCCGGCCCATGACAGCGCCGCGATGCCGAACACCGCTGACATGGCGGCTCGCCGGCACAAGACCACGTCGTTCAGGCATGCGTCGGGGTTCGATCTCTCCATGAGTGCCTTTCCCATGCGGCGGCGCAACCGCCATTGTGCATGGGAAGGCATGCAATCTCTCGGAGCACAAGGTCACAAATCGTCGCGCGAAAGTCACCGATGATGCGCCCTGTCGCGGCGCCGCGGGTGCATTCAGCCGCCGTCGGGCGCCCGCAGCACTACTGCGCTGTGGGCTTCCACGGTCAGCTTGCCTCCCCCGGGCACCTCGTCGGCGGGTGTGGTCTCCTCGGGTCCGGTGAATACCACCAGCTGCCACGATGCGCCGAATTCCTTCGGCGGGAGGGTGAACTCAATCGGCTCGTAGTGGGCGTTGAAACACAGCAGAAACGAGTCGTCGACTACCCGCTGGCCGCGCGCATCGCGGTCGGGGATGCCGTGCCCGTTGAGAAATACCGCGACGGATTTCGCGAAGCTCGCGCCCCAGTCCTCGTCGGTCATCTCGTCGCCGTCGGGGGCGAACCAGGTAATGTCGGGCAGCCCGTCCTGGCCGCGGCGGCCGACGGGCTTGCCGGAGAAGAATCGCCGCCGGCGGAACACCGGGTGCTGCGCCCGCAGCGCCGACACGGTGCGGGTGAACTCCAGCAGGTCGGTGTCGGCATCGTCCCAGTCGACCCAGGTGAGCTCGCTGTCCTGGCAGTAGCCGTTGTTGTTGCCGTTCTGCGTGCGACCCAACTCGTCGCCGTGACAGATCATCGGGACACCCTGTGACAGCAGCAGCGTGGTGATGAAGTTGCGCTGCTGCCGGGCGCGCAGCTCGTTGACAGCGGGGTCGTCGGTCGGCCCTTCGGCGCCGCAGTTCCACGAACGGTTATGACTCTCGCCGTCGTTGTTGTCTTCGCCGTTGGCCTCGTTGTGCTTCTCGTTGTAGGAGACCAGATCGCGCAGGGTGAATCCGTCGTGGGCGATGACGAAGTTGATCGACGCCACCGGCCGGCGCCCGGTGTGCTCGTAAAGGTCCGCCGATCCCGACAGCCGATAGGCGAACTCGTCGAGCGTGGCGGGCTCGCCGCGCCAGAAGTCGCGGACGGTGTCGCGGTACTTTCCGTTCCATTCCGTCCATTGCGGCGGGAAGCCACCCACCTGGTAGCCACCGGGTCCGACATCCCACGGCTCGGCGATCAGCTTGACCTGGCTGACGGTCGGATCCTGTTGCACGAGTTCGAAAAACGTCGCAAGTTTGTCCACATCGTAGAACTCGCGGGCCAAGGTCGACGCCAGGTCGAACCGGAAGCCGTCGACGTGCATCTCGGTCACCCAGTAACGCAGCGAATCCATGATCAGCTGCAGCGAGTGCGGATGCCCCACGTTGAGGCTGTTTCCCGTGCCGGTGTAGTCCATGTAGTACTGCTTGTCGTCGTCGACCAGCCGGTAGTACGCCTGGTTGTCGATGCCGCGCATCGACAACGTCGGTCCCAGATGGTTGCCCTCGGCGGTGTGGTTGTAGACGACGTCGAGGATCACCTCGATGCCCGCCTCGTGCAGAGCGCGCACCATCGCCTTGAACTCCTGCACCTGACCGCCCGGTGACACCGTGCTGGTGTATTTGAAATCGGGCGCAAAGAAGCCAATGGTGTTGTAGCCCCAGTAATTTGACAATCCACGTTCGACCAAAGTGGAGTCATTGGCGAAGTGGTGCACCGGCATCAGCTCGATAGCGGTGACACCCAGGCTCTTGAGGTGGTCGATGATGACCGGGTGGGCGATGGCACCGTAAGTGCCACGAATCTGCTCGGGGATGTCCGGATGAGTCTGCGTCAGACCCTTGACGTGCGCCTCGTAGATGACCGTGTCGGCGTATTCGTGCGACGGCGGACGGTCGTTGCCCCAGTCGAAGTACGGGTTGATCACCACGGACTTCGGCATGCTCGTCGCGGAGTCATCGTCGTTGCGGCTGTCGGGATCGCCGAAGTTGTAGCTGAACAGCGACTGGTTCCAGTCGAAGGTTCCGTCGATGGCCTTCGCGTACGGGTCGAGCAGCAGCTTGTTCGGGTTGCAGCGCAACCCTTCGGCGGGCTCGTAGGGGCCATAGACACGATAGCCGTAGCGCTGGCCGGGCTCGATCGCCGGGATGTAGCCGTGCCAGACGTAGTAGTCGACCTCGGGCAGGGTTACTCGCGTCTCGGCGCCGTCGGCGTCGAACAGGCACAACTCCACCCGCTCAGCCGTCTCGCTGAACAGTGCGAAATTGGTGCCGGCTCCGTCGTACGTCGCACCCAGCGGATACGCCTTGCCCGGCCACAGTTCACCGGTGGGCGTCGGTGCTGGCGCGTCTGCTCTGGTCATGGCGCACTTGATACCCGAGACATGCGGCGATCAAACAATTGTGCGAAACGCCATAGTGGACTTGTTATTTCGCGACTCGCGCAGTAGAGCTCACGGTTTGAGCATGACCTTTACGGCGCCGTCCTGCTTTTTCTGGAAAATCTCGTAGGCGTGCGGCGCCTGGTCGAGCGGCAACACGTGAGTGGCGAACTCGTCGACGCCGAGCGGGTCGTCGTCGGTCAGGAGCGGCATGATGTCGCCGACCCATCTCTTCACGTTGGCCTGGCCCATGCGCAGCGTCACCTGCTTGTCGAAGAGCGTCAGCATCGGGAGCGGATCGGCCATTCCGCCGTAGACGCCGATCAGTGAGATCGTCCCACCGCGGCGGACGATGTCGATGGCCGAATACAGCGCATTGAGCCGGTCCACACCGGCGGTCTGCATGAAGCGCTTGGCGATCGCATCCGGCAACACGGCGGTCGCCTGTTGGGCGAACTTGGCCGCCGGCGAACCGTGCGCCTCCATGCCCACCGCGTCGATCACCGAATCGGCTCCACGGCCGTCGGTCAGTTCGCGGATCGCATCACCCAACGAAGCGTCCAGGTGCCCGATGTCGATGGTGTGAATCCCCCGCTTTGCGGCGCGGGCCAGGCGTTCGGCCACCAGGTCCACCGCGATGACGCGGTACCCCAGATGATCGGCGATGCGGGCGGCCATGTCTCCGATCGGCCCCAGCCCGAGCACCGCGACTGTGCCACCGTCCGGGATATTGGCGTAGTCCACCGCCTGCCACGCGGTCGGTAACACATCCGAGAGATAAACGAACCGCGAATCCGGCGGTCCGACAGGGACTTTGATGTGGGTGAACTGCGCCTGCGGAACCCGCAGCAGCTCGGCCTGCCCACCGGGTACCGAGCCGTAGAGCTCCGAGTAGCCGAAAAGCGCTGCGCCCATGCCTTGTTCGCGCACCTGGGTGGTTTCACACTGGGTGAAGAGTTCGTGGTGGCACATGTGACAGCTGCCGCAGGAGATCTGGAACGGGATCACGACCCGATCACCCACCTGCAGGGCGCCGGTTTCCGGGCCGGTTTCACGGACGATCCCCATCGGCTCGTGGCCGAGTATGTCACCCGGGTTCATGAAGGCCCCGAGAATCTCGTACAGGTGCAGATCCGACCCGCAGATGTTGGTCGAGGTCACCTCGATGATGGCATCGGTGGGTTGTTCGATCTTCGGGTCGGGCACCGACTCGACGCGCACGTCGCGTTTGCCCTGCCAGGTCACGGCTTTCATATACGGCGGGCTACCCGCGTCGAGGTCGTCAAAACAACGCACCGGTTTAGCCTCCCGTGTGCGGGTATCACGCCGTAGTGGCCGACTCGGGACTGATCGTCGTAGGCAGCGGGCCCGCCGGAGTATCGGCGGCGCAGTCCTTCCGCGAACACAACGCCGACGTGCCGGTGCACATCCTCACCGCGGACGCCGACCTGCCCTACGCGCGCCCACCGCTGAGCAAGGAGTACCTGCGCGGTCAGACCGACGAAGTCGCACTGCACGACGCGCAGTGGTTCGAGGACCGGAAGATCGAACTCACCACCCGCGCGCGAGTCGATCGCCTGGACCTCGCCCAGCGCACAGTGCATGTCGGCGAGCAACGGCACGCGTTCGACAGCTTGATCTTGGCGTGCGGCGCTGCGCCGCAGGGCCCTCCGATCCCCGGCGGTCAGCAGGCGCTGCTGTTGCGCTCATTGGCGGACGCGACCGCACTGCGCCACGCCGCGGACACCGCCGACTCCGCCGTGGTGATCGGCTCCGGCTTCATCGGCTGCGAGGCGGCAGCTTCATTGGCACTACGTGGCGTGTCAGTGACTTTGGTTGCCCCCGAACCACTTCCGCAACAACAACGGCTGGGAACGCAGGCCGCCGAACGCCTGCGTGATCTGGTGACGGATGCCGGGGCCCGCCATGTCGGCGGAGTCGCTGTCGAAGAAATCACCGACACCGGGGTACGGCTGGACGATGGCGTCACCATCGACTGCGATCTCGTGCTGGCGGCGACGGGCGTCGCGCCGCAGAGCCACATCGCCGCCGAGGCGGGATTGCAGATTCGCGACTCCCGCATCGTCGTCGGCTCCGATATGTGCACCACGGCACGCGATGTCTACGCCGCCGGGGACGTCGCATTGGCGCGCCATGAGGTCGCGGGGCGCCACCTGGCCATCGAACACTGGCAGGACGCGAGCGACCAAGGCGCGATCGCGGGGGCCTGCGCAGCGGCGTGGCCTACCAAATGGGTTGGTGTACCCGGATTTTGGACTTCCGTGGGCGATGCGACCCTGAAATATCATGCCTGGGGTGACGGCTACGAGCACAGCCAGTTACGCGAGCATCCCGACGGGTTCACCGTCTGGTACGAGTCCGGCGATGCGGTGGTCGGGGTGCTGACCTATAACGCCGATAACGACTACGACCTCGGCGAACGGCTCATCGCCGAGAGCCGGCCCGTGCCCTTCCCCATCGAGCGCTAAGGCTGGTGCCGGCGCTTGAGTGGATGTTCGCTTTCGATCAGCGCCTCGGCGAGGTCGATCAGCTTCGTGTTGGATTGCTGCGATAGCCGGGTAAGGAGTTCGAACGCCTCGACGGCATCGATGTTGAACCGCTCCATAAGCACGCCTTTGGCCTGGCCGATGATGTCCCGCGATGCCAGTGCGCTGCGAAATTGGGCTTGGTGCCGCATCATCGACCACGCCAGTGCGACGTGGGTGGCGAAGATGGCGCCGAGTTCGACCGAGTCCTGGGTGAAGGCATGTGGCTGCTCGGCGTACAGATTCAGCGCCGCGGAGGTGCTGTCGTCGACGAACAGCTCGTAGGACAATACGGAGCGGATCGGGGTGTTCTCCAGGGCGAATTGTCGATAACACGGCCATCGATCGTCAACGCTGAGGTCCGCGACGTGCATGATGTGGTGCTCCCAAGCGGGAGCGAGACACGGCCCTTCCCGGTAGCGCTCCTGTGCGGCGTCGAGATCCGCCACGTAGTGATGCGTGGCAACCACATTGGTGACCGCTTTGCCCGCCTCGGCGAGGGTGATTCCCGCGTATTGGCAACCGGCGACGTGCTGCACGCCGCTGTCGATGAGCTCCTGGAGCCCGGCCTCGGTGTCCGTGCTCTGGCGAGCGATGCCGGCAACGAGTTCTGCCAATGGCGAGACGATCGTGTTGTTGTCGTCCGGCATGTCATAACCCCCTCTCGGGAGCCGGGCCCTGCCCCGTACCACGGAGGGCGATCCACGTACTGAGCGCGACCGTGCTGCTGGGCGCATCATAAGCCGCGCCTAGTCCTGTTGCACCCGCCGGCTTTTTCCCGAAGCCTTCTCGACGGCGCCAAATCGGAAACACCCGGTCACGAAGGCAGGTCCTGATCACCGGGATCGGCTGCCACCCCGGTTTAATCCCCTGCGCCGCCGGGCAATCGGCCGATGTGGATAGCAACGACGAAAACATGCTGGACCAGTCCGAAAGCCTCGATTCCGACGAGGTGCGCAACGACGACGGCGACGAAGTAGTAGACCCACCCGACCGGTGGATCGATGCCGACGAACACGAGTCACTCGACGAGAAACTCGCGGCGGAGACGTCGGACAATCCGGAGAACGGCCGGCCATCGGGGGAATCGCACGACTCCGACGAGGTCGTGTTGGTCAGCGACGACCAGCTGGACAGGATCGACCCGGACGTTTACGGTCGCGAACGCGGCCAGATCGACGGCACGCCGGAGGACGGTGACTCATTCTTCAACGTTGAGAGATGACTGCGAACTCTGTTGTGGTGCCTCGCTTTCCGCTGCCCGCTGCGGCCTTGGCGTAGACGAACTTGGGCGCTTACGACTACGGCCTGGGATTGTCGCCGGCGCTAGACGTCGGCTTCTCGGGCGCACCAGGCGTAGTCGCGTAATTCATTTCTTTCCTTTGGATTTCGCGGCCCTCGCCGCGGAGCGCAAGGTGCGGTTGCTCGACCGCAGATCTGTGTTCGCCGCGGATAGTTCCGCATTGTCGTCTTCAAGGTTGAGGATGCGGGCGATGCCGGCCAGGTTGACCCCGGCGTCGACCAGCGCGCTGATGCGCCGCAGCCGAGCCAAGTCGGCAGCGCTGTAACGCCGGGTCCCACCATTGCTTCGAGAAGGCGTGAGAAGGCCGTGGCGCTCGTAGAGACGTAGCGACTGCACGGCGACGCCGGAAAGCTCAGCGGCGACCGAGATGCCGTACACGCCATGGTCGGGCGACGGCGCGCGGGTATCGTCCGGTACATCCGTCATCCAGCACCTCCTCGCTTGCGTGCACAGAAAACCTGTTTATCACACTTGCACTAGACTTTCGACAGTGCTATATAAAACCTATGCCAGATGGCATAGATAAGTTCAACACCATGGCAACAGATTGGAGTGTGAGATGGCTGCAATGCTGATGCGTAGCGACCCCTTCCGGGAGCTGGACCGTTTCGCCCAACAAGTACTGGGCACGGCCGCCCGCCCCGCGGTGATGCCAATGGACGCTTGGCGCGAGGGCGAGGAATTCGTCGTCGAGTTCGACCTGCCGGGAATCGACGCCGATTCGCTGGACATCGACATCGAGCGCAATGTGGTCACCGTGCGGGCCGAACGTCCCGCCCTCGATCCCAACCGGGAGATGCTCGCCACCGAACGGCCCCGCGGCGTGTTCAGCAGACAGCTGGTGCTCGGCGACAACCTCGACACCGACAAGATCGAGGCGTCCTACACCGAAGGCGTCCTGCGACTGCGCATCCCGGTGGCCGAGAGAGCCAAGCCGCGCAAGATCAGCATCGGCCGCGGCGAGGGACGCCAGGCCATCGACCAACGGGAGGTCATCAACGCCTAGTCGGCTGGCGAGGCGGGGCGGCGGCCGAGTTCCGCGACCGCCGCCGCACCCGCCGCTCGCCCAGCAGCGCCGTCCCTTATGCCATGATTTGACTCGCCCTCGGCGTTGAACCACCAGCGCCATACATATCGACGCCGTGGCCTCGCGAAATCTCGCATCATCTTTGCCCCCGCTGGGGTGGGACACTGCACGTGTGGCAGCGGTCGGTCGCGTCCGGTGATCTGAACCCGAGGAGACGAAGTCCGCGATGAATTGGGACCTCAACGGCCAATCGGCCGACGTCGAAGAAGCCCTGGCCGGCGGGGCGCCGCAGCGAGCAGGCTGGTTCCGGTTCTACTTCTCCGACCAGCGCTGGGAGTGGTCCGAACAGGTACAACTGTTGCACGGGTATGAGCCCGGCAGCGTGACCCCGACCACCGAGCTGGTGTTGTCCCACAAACACCCGGACGACCGCGGGCCCGTCGCGGCCACCATCGATCAGATCCTCAACACCCATCAGGCGTTCAGCACCCGCCACCGCATCATCGACACCCGCGGACAGGTGCACCAGGTGGTGGTCGTCGGCGACCAACTGTGCGATGACCAAGGTGATGTGATCGGAACCCACGGCTTCTACGTCGACGTCTCTCCGCTGCCCGACCAGGCACGTGAAGACCTCGTCACCGCGAAGCTGGCCGAAATCGCCGGACAGCGCGCGGGTATCGAGCAGGCCAAAGGAATGTTGATGCTGGTCTACGGCATCGGCGATGGTCCGGCCTTCGATTTGCTCAAGTGGCTATCCCAGGAGGCGAACGTCAAGCTGCGGCCGCTCGCAGAACAGATCTGCGAAGACTTCCGCGCCCTCGGTCCCCGCGTCAGTTCGCAGTCGGACTTCGACCACTTACTGCTGACCGCGCACCAGCGCGTCGACCCGGCAATTCCATAGGAACCGTAAAGGACACCTAAGATTTGCTGGCCGCGCTATGACTTCTTGCTCGGAATGACGATAACGACGATCAGGGTGAGGATTGAGAAGAACAGTCCGAGAAGTCCCCATCCCAACGGATTGCGGCCCTTCATGGCGGCGATGAGGCCGCAGACTATTGCGGCGATCACGCTGCCGATCGCGACGAATATCCCCTTGATCCCGCGCAGAATGAACCCTGCCGCAAGCGGATCCGAACTAGCCAGAATTACCGAGTGCAACATGTCGACGTCCTTTCCCCGTGAGAAGTCGTTACCGAATACCCTCACGAGGACCGGCTAAACCGCAATTACGCTCCGGACCGTCCTATTGCTCGCGAAACGACGATCCTTTAACCGTTTGCCACGGACGGCGTGCTTAGAGTTCACCGGAGAAATCAGCGGTGATCCAGCGGTCCGGGCGGACGGTGAACAGCACGGTTTCCTGATTCTCCATGCTGCTGACGAATGCGCGCCCGCCCTCCTCGCCGAGGTAGCGGATCGCGATCTCTTCGCGCACCGCCGCAGGGGTCGGCTTGGCGGTGTCGACCACGGTGCCCTCGACGACCACGTATTGATACGGCGGTTCTTCGCGCTGCACGACCAGTGTCACCACCCCGGCCCGCTCGATGAGCTTGGCCTTGCGAGACGACGCTCCGGTGTTGACCCGGATGTTTCCGCCCGGGACGTAGTCGTACCAAATCGGGACGCTGGCCGGTGGGCGGCCGTCTTCGGCGGCGACGGACAGCACGCCGACGTGTAGTGCTGCGAGGAACTCCTGGCGCTGGGGCACGTTGAAAGCAGTCATGGCCCGGTGAACGCAGCGGCCACAGCCGGCTATTCCCTCGACGCCGAGTCAGTTCGTGAACAACGCGGGAATCTTCACCGCCAGCTCGTAGACGCCGTAGCCGAATGGCACTCCCACCCACAACCAGCTGGCAAGACCCAGCAGCTTGACGCGCGGCGATGTCGCGACCGATCGGCCGGCGGTCATTGTGCGGGCTCTCCGGAAATCACGCACTCCGGCTTTCGCGTATCGACCGGCGACACGACGAAGCTGGGCGGCCGCGGCGTGCGAATCAGCTCGTTGCAGACCACGCCGATCAGCAACAGGATCACCATGATCGTGAACGACCATCGGTATCGCTCGGGGCCCACCACGTGGGCGGCAATGCGATTGTCGGCGATCGCGTTGACGATCACCGGTCCGAGCACGCCCGCGGTCGACCACGCGGTCAGCAGCCGGCCGTGGATCGCTCCGACTTCGAGGTAGCCGAACAGGTCGCGCAGATAGGCCGGCACCGTCGCGAACCCCGCGCCGTAGAAGGACAGCAGCTGGATGCAGACCACCAGGAACAGCGGCTTGCTCGCGTTTTGCGTGACGATCAAGACGGCGTACAGCATCGCACCGACACCGAGATAGAGCCGGTACATGTTCTTGCGACCGACCGTATCCGAAGCGGTGGACCAGAGTATGCGTCCCAACGAGTTCGCCAGCGACAGCATCGCGACGAATCCCGCCGCGGCCGCGGTCAACGCCGCGGGAGACGCCGCATGCGGAAAGTAGTCTCGGTAGATCGGTGCTGCCCGTTCCAGGATGCCGATACCCGCAGTGACGTTGAAGCACAACACAATCCACAGCAACCAGAACTGTGGCGTCTTGATCGCCTCGTTGGCGGTGCGATCGGGCCCCGCGGCATGCGGGATCTTCGACGCGGCCACCCTGACGACGGGCGGCTCCCATTCGTGCGGCGGCACGCGGACCAGAAGGACTCCCACCGCCATGAAGACCGCATACACCACGCCCATGACCAAGAACGTCGCCGCCAGCCCATGCCGGTCGGTACCGAACCACTTCATCAACTGCGACGACCACGGCGAGGCGATCAGCGCACCGCCGCCGAACCCCATGATAGCGAATCCGGTCGCCATGCCCGGCCGGTCGGGAAACCATTTCATCAATGTGGAAACCGGTGCGATGTAACCAATTCCGAGCCCGATACCGCCGATGACTCCGTAGCCGAGGATGATCAGCCACATCTGGCCGATCTCGGCCGCCACCGCCGAAATGAGCAAACCGCCGCAAAAGCAGACGGTCGCCACGAACATCGCCCAACGGGGGCCTCGCCGTTCCACCGCCGTGCCGAAGACGGCTGCTGACGCTCCCAGCATGACGATGCCCAGCGTGAACGGCATGGCACTCAAAAGTCCTGATGCCCTCAGTGTTTCGTGCAGTGGAAGCTTGAATACACTCCAGGAGTAAACACTGCCGATCGCTAGATGTATCGCGAGCGCCGCGGGCGGAACGAGCCACCTACTCCATCCTGGGCTGGCAACGATTCGATCACGCGACAGCACTCCAGCCGACTCCATCGTCCTCTTTTCACAGCGGGCTCCTCGCGCATCAGAACGTCCGGCGATTTCCTGTCAGTAGCCAATTGGTAAGCAAGACAGAAACATCCGGCAGCATCTAGATGATGCGTCGTGGAGGTCCTGCCGATCACTTTCGGCAAGTCCACCCGATGCTAGCGACCGAGGTCACACGTGGACGTCGTGGAACTGTGATGAAAACGGGGGTAGTCAAAGAGACTAAGGCGTAGCCCGCCCCATCAAGAGCGGATGGACGATCCGTGGCATTCCGCGCCACACGGAATTCTCGGCCGTGACAGCAAATCCGCAGGCGCGCATCAGCTCCCCTGTCGGGCGGTTGCAGCAGCATCCGCCGGCGAAGGCACGCCATGGACGGAACAGGTAGTCCTGCCAAGCCGCAAGCAACCGTGAATTCGCCCGCACATGCTCGACGAACAACAACTGCCCACCGGGGCGCAACACGCGAGCGATCTCGCGCAAGGCACGTTCAGGATCCTCGACGGTGCACAGGACAAGCGTCGAGACAACGGTATCCACCGACTCGTCGGTCAGCGGGAGGCACTCCGCCGGCGCATTGACGATCCGTGCCGAACGGGCATGCCGCTGCAAGCGGCGCGCGAGCTTTCGGCGCATGGCCGGCTCGGGCTCCATGAGCACGAGATCATCGATGCCGTCGGGATAGTGCGCGATGTTCAGCCCCGTCCCCGCACCGATCTCGACGACGCGCCCCCGCGCGGCACTCACCAGCGTGCGCCGCCGCCGCCGCATCCCCGCCAGCTCGCCGAGCCACACGAACGGGTCGTACACCAGCGCCATGATCCGCAGCCAGGCCGCGGACGGCGGGCGCACTTCCAGTTCGGTCGCAATATCAGTCATGGCGCCTAACGTAGAAGCGGCCACGGGGTGCGCGCATCGCCCAGGGCGGCCATCTTTGAGCGATGGCCCGTTTCGGCTACGTCAGAGAAGTCCGAGACGCGCTGCCTCGGCAACGGCGGCCGCGCGTGAGGTGCGCCCCAGCTTGCGGCGGATGTTCGCGACGTGACGGTGCACCGTATGCGGGCTCAGCACCAGCTGCTCGGCGATCTCGCGATCGTTCAGACCGCGCGCGAGGCAGGCAAGAATCTCCCGTTCACGGGCCGAGAGCAGGTCCGGCTCCGCGTCGGGCGTGTTCCGCTGCGACACAGGTGCCAGCGGCCCCAGCGCCTCGCGGCATGCGCGTGCGACGGAATCCACGTCACCGTGCCAGGGGAAGTGCGCGCTCCCGGGCAGCGAGGTCAAAGCAGCCCCCGGGATCGCGGCCGCGACCTCGCGCCCGAGCCGGTGCGGCACGGCCCGATCGTCGCGTCGATGCACCACCAGCGTTTCAACGCCGACCCTCGGGAGGTATGCCCGCACGTCGAGGCGATAGACGAGGCGCAACAACGCCGCGGCGGCCTCGGCGGTCGCGGCCTCACGCTGCAACCGCGCAAAGCGTTCGTGCTCCGCGGATTCGGCTGCGCCGAGGAACATGTTGCTGAGCAGACGGGAGCCGAGTCCCCAATGCGCACGAACCGCCGCCACGATCGCGTCGCCCACTTCCGCTGTGGTGATAGCCGAGCCGTTGGCATAGGACCCGTACAACACCAACCGCTCGACCTGTTCGGGATACGTTGCGGCATAAGCGATTGCGGTGCAGCTTCCGCAGGACCCGCCCAGCAGCGATACGCGTTCGTACCCCAGCTCGTCGAGCAGCGCGCGCAGCATGGCCACTTCCGCGTCCAGGGTCAGGTCCGAATCTTCGACCGTGCGGTCCGACATGCCGACGCCGAGCCGGTCGTAGCGGACCAGGGTGTACCCGTCGGCGACGGCTTCCCAGAATTGCCGGAAGCCGGCGCCCTCCCAGTCGAGTTCGAGATGGCTTACCCACCATGCCGGAGCCACGAGCGGTGGGCCGTCCCCGCGTACGTCGAACGCCACGCGGCGGTCTCCGACGCGCAGGAACCGGATCTCGGACTTTGCCAGCATCGCAATGAGCGTACGACGTTGCGGCCGGCGAAAGGACCGTTATCGAAAGGCTAGAGCGGTCGGAGCAATTGCAGGTCGTGACGCATTTAAGAATGCGTGACGACCCCGCGTCGAGGTCTAGTCCTGCGACTTGTCGGAGTCCTCGGAGTCCTCGGAGTCGTCGGAGTTTTCGGAGTCCTCGGAGTCCTCGGAGTCGTCGGAGTCCTGGGAGTCGTCGGAGTCCTGGGAGTCGTCGGAGTCCTCAGAGTCGTCGAGCTTGTCGGCGAACTTCGTCAGGAGCGCGGCCAGTTGCCGGGCCTCCTCTGCCGACAACGAGTCTTCGAAGACCTGGTCTTCGGCGTCGGAGATGCGCTCAACGCAAACCGTGTTGCTCTTGATACTGACGTCCCACCGGCTTCCCTCTTGATCAGCCATTCGACCCCGCCTTCCCAGCTAGCAACCTGTTGTCGAAACGTCCCGCGCGTTACCGAGTCGGTTACCCACTTCTGATGGTGGCGAACAGGCGTAGCCCTGTATCGGTTCGGTGCGTTAGCGTCGTCGGCGTGACCCTCAAAGACATCGCCCTGACCACCCTCGACGGCCGGCCGACCACGCTGGCCGAATTGTCCGACGGCGCAACGCTGGTCGTGAACGTGGCCTCCAAATGCGGACTGACGCCGCAGTACACCGCGCTGGAGAAACTGGCCAAGGAGTACGCCGACCGCGGCCTGACGGTCGTCGGCGTCCCGTGCAATCAATTCATGGGCCAGGAGCCGGGCACGGCCGATGAGATCCAGGAGTTCTGCTCGACGACATACGGGGTGACGTTCCCGCTGCTGGAAAAGACCGACGTCAACGGCGAGGACCGCCACCCGCTGTACACCGAGCTGACCAAGACCGCCGATTCCGACGGCCAGGCGGGAGACATTCAGTGGAACTTCGAGAAGTTCCTGCTCTCCCCCGACGGTGCGGTGGCCAACCGGTTCCGGCCCCGCACCGAGCCCGACGCCCCCGAGGTCATCACCGCCATCGAGGCCGTCCTGCCCCGGTAGACGACGGTTCGCCTTCCGCGCGTTTTGCTCACGGCACCGGTGGGTCTTGCCATGGCCGTTAAAGGCCGCATCGACCTGCGACTCGGTACCCAAGTCCTGCTGGTGCAGCTCGTTGTCGTAGCGCTGACACTGATGGTTACGTTCGCCTTGTTCGCCCCCTACAACCGGCACCGGTTAGTCCAGTACGGCATCCACGCGCTTGATACCGCCCGTGTGGTGGCTTCTGCGCCGACCGTGCTCAACATTTCTCATTACGATGCCGCGCCGGCCAGCCCGCTCCCGGGATTCGTTGACGAACTGGCGACCGGCCCCATCCAAAGCGTCAGGTCGCGAGTTCAGCTGCGCACGCACGTGGCGTTCGTGGTAGTTGCCACCACCCGCAGCGTCAGGTTGGCCCCACCCGATCGGGACATGTTGGAGACATAAGCAACGATTTCTTCAGTTCTGCGCATTGTGCTCGCTGGAGGCGCCGCAACCGTGCGACGGGGTCGAGCGCGCCGCCCGTGGTGCGAGTTCGGCTAGCGTGGGCATAGTCGTCAGCGCACCTAACGCGGTCACCACTTGACCATGAAGCAGACAGGATACGAAGAGAGCCATGGATTTTCGGGTATTCGTCGAGCCACAGCAGGGTGCCTCCTACGCAGATCAACTCGCTGTCGCTCAGAGCGCCGAACAGCTCGGCTTCGCCGCGTTTTTCCGATCCGACCACTTCCTGGCGATGAGCGGCGACGGCTTGCCGGGACCGACTGATTCGTGGGTCACGCTAGGGGCGATCGCGCGCGAGACTTCCCGCATACGGCTGGGGACGCTGGTGACTTCCGCGACCTTCCGTTACCCGGGACCGTTAGCGATCGCGGTGGCCCAGGTGGATGAAATGAGCGGCGGGCGAGTCGAATTGGGCCTCGGTAGCGGTTGGTTCGAAAAAGAACACGCCGCTTACGGGCTTCCGTTTCCGTCCGTGCACGAACGGTTCGACCGGCTCACCGAACAGCTGGCCATCGTCACCGGATTGTGGACAACGCCATCCGGCACGACATTCGACTACCCGGGAGAGCACTATCAAGTCAGCGGCTCGCCGGCACTTCCTAAACCGCTGCAGAGTCCGCATCCGCCGATCATCATCGGGGGCGCCGGAGCCAAACGCACCCCGGCACTGGCGGCCACTTATGCCGCCGAATTCAATGTCCCCTTTGCGCCGATGGACGTCGTCAGAACCCAATTCCGCCGGGTGGCCGCTGCGATGGAGGCGGCCAACCGCCCGGCCGACTCGATCGTCTACTCGTGCGCGTTCGTGCTGTGTGCGGGACGCGATGACTCGGAGGTGGCCCGCCGCGCGGCAGCGATCGGCCGCGACGTGGAGGAACTGCGCTCTAACAGCCCGCTTGCCGGTACCCCCGCCGAAATCGTCGACAAGTTGAGCGCGTGGACGGACTTGGGTGTGCAACGGATCTACGCCCAAGTCCTGGACTTGTCTGATCTGGCCCATCTAGAGCTGTTGGCGGCCGAGGTGATGTCGCAACTGCGTTAGTGCTTTGAGCTGGAGAGCGGGCGACCGCCACTCGCTGTACACCGAGCCGACCAAGACCGCCGATTCCGACGGCCGGGCGGGAGACATTCAGTGGACCAGTCATCTGACGGCAACGAAATACTTACGGCTGCAAGCGATCTCGGACCACCTGGAATGGGTACAATATCGAGCTCGAAGGCGCCCTGCCGTGCAGCGGTCAGACTATGTGGACCGGTAGCGCGAAATGTCTACTGCCGCAACCATGCACCGTTACCTCCATACTCCTGACGGACGCGATCCTGCTGCCCGAGAGGCGAACCCAGCATTAGTGGGAACGCCCCCTGCCAGTAGACCGCTTGGCGCCTGTTCGGCGGGTGAGGCTCGTTGTGAACCTGTTGCGGATGACCTGGTCGCGTGAGCGCCCGGCGCCGAACCGCCCGAAGGCCGGCGCACGCACTTTAAGATCGGCACGTGGAGCTGCGTCAGCTTGAGGCCTTCGTGGCAGTGGCAATTGAGCTGCATTTCGGACGCGCCGCCAAAAAACTGCACATGGGCCAACCCACGCTGAGCGAGCTGGTGCAGCGGTTGGAGCGCGAGCTGGGTGCACCGTTGCTGACGCGCACCACCCGCCGGGTCGCCTTGACCAACGCGGGAACCGAGTTGCTCGGTCGTGCCAAAGTCATCCTCGACGACGTCGCGTCGGCTACCGCCGCGGTGCGTCGACTGGCCCAGGGTGACGCCGGCACCGTGCGCCTGGGTATCACCCCGACCGTCGCACCGGTGCTCGCACCTCACCTTGCTGTCGCCCTACAAGCCGCTGCGCCCGAAGTCGAACTCATCGTTCGGCGGATGTGGTTGACCGATCTCGATCGCGCGGTCGCGGACGGCACGGTCGACGTGGCGATAACCTGCGGCCTGGTGCCGGATCCCCCCGGAGTCGTTGGCGAAGTGTTCTGCGGCGAACCCTTGCTGGTGGAATTGCGGACCGATCACCGCCTTGCAACGCGCGATACGGTTGCGCTGGCCGACTTGGCGGGTGAGACGCTCGGTATGCACAGCGAGGCCTTATTCCCGGCGTGGGCGCTGGCCCAACGGCAAGCCCTTGCGGCCGCCGGAGCATCGCCGCCCACCGTCGAGCTCGCAGATTTCGATTTGTCCGCAGGTCAGTGGACGTCGCAGACCGGCGTCGACTGGATCCTCAAGACGCGATCTATCGCGGGGCCCGAGGTGCACTCATTAATTCGGCCCGTGGTTCCCCGCCAATTCGTGCCGTACACGTTGCAATGGAATCCCGATCGAGCCCCGACCGCCGCGGTGAGCCGCTTCGTGCACTTGGCACTCACCGCACAAGTGCCCTCGTGCTGGGTCACCCAGCCCGATCACTTGCACCATCACCCCGGCTGAGCGGGCCGACACGGGCTCGCGGTGAAAACCCGGCTCCTCAACCGTCTCATCACCGCAGCCCAGGTGACCCATGCCGGCAGCTAGACCTGCGCACCTGCTCTTTTCACGCACAACTTGCGCGATCACGCATCGAGGCGTGCGTAGGCGAGGGGTTTCACTATTTCCTTTTCGGGTGATGTCTTGACGCGTCGACCGATGATTCCCTCGGTCCAGGCCCGCCGCTCCGTGTAGAGCGCCCCCTCCGCCTGCACGCGTTTGCTCTTTTCGGCGCCTGCCCGTTGCGCGCCGGCCGGAGCCATCGGCCCCGCGCCCATGCCACCCGAGCCCATCGCGGCGCCGGCGCCCGGGAATCCACGGCCCACACCCGGACCCGCAGCGCCGTTCGCCGCCGGGGCCGGCGACGGTTCCTGAGTGGATGGGGGCATCAGCGGCATCGTTGGCACGCCACCGCCGATGCCGCCGAGCCCGAATGACGCTGGTTTGACCGCTGAACCGGTCGATCGGCCCGAGCCTGCCGCTGGGACCGGCGGCCCAGCCGCGGCATCGCTCAGCTTCGACCCCGCGGGGTTGGGCGGCATCCCGACCGATGGCAGAGGGGGCACGCCACCCAGGCCACCGAAGCCGTCGCCCTGGGGCAACTCATCGGGCAGGTCCTTGGTGCCCAGGTCACCAAACGTGTCGACTCCCAAGTCGAAGTCGGAAACGGAGCCGGTAGGAAACATATCGGGGTTCACCGGCCCTAGCGGCAACGAGGCGTTAGCAACATAAAGCTTCAACGCCCCCTCGGACTGCTTCTGCATTCGTGTATACCAAGCGATTGCGTAATGCAGACCGTCCCGATCAGCATCCATATAGTACTTGTACCAATAATCGCAATTCGATATGTCTATAGGTCCGGGATGCTCTTCGGGATTCAGATAATTTCCGTCCGAATCCTCGTCCGCCGAACCGCTTGCGGCCCTGAGCTTTTTCTGGGCGTCAACGACCCCGCTGGCCTGCTTACTAAGCGTGGTGCACGATTGCACCATCGAATATATCCAGGCTCGGTGCTGCTCGAAAGTCTGCTCCACGGCGGTTCTCGCGTCACCTTCCCAGGAAACAAACGGGCGAAACCGGAAGGCCTCCTGCTGGAGTGTGCGCTGGAACGTGTCCCAGTCGTGGCTAAAAGCCGCGAACGCCACGCCCTGGTCGCCGTCTTCGATGTCCATCGTCGCCTGCCTGACCTCGTAGTAAGGGTAGTCGAAGGGAGCAGAGAAGGGCAGTGGCGGCGGCGGCGAAAAGCCAGGATCTTCGTCCGGGCCGGCGTCGGTCAATAGCTGGACCTTCCCGCCTCCGGCCCCTTCGTCGTTGATGGAATCCGCGGCGGCGTCGTCGGCTTCTTCGTAAGCTTTCGCCGCCTTCCTCAGGGATTTCGCCAGCGCCTTCCATTCCCGTTCGCAACCCTTTAAATACAATCGCACGGCGTCGGCGGAAAGTGCGAGCTGTGCGGCGGCGTCTTTGGCGAAAGAAATGGCACATGGCTCGGGTGGATTGGTGGGCGGGATCGGCGGAAGCGGTCGCTCGAGTTCTTCAGCGCGGGCGATCAGCTCCTCGTATTCTACGTTTACCGTCTGCGGCAGCGTCATGGTGATCTTCCCCTATCAGTTGTTCCGGACTTAGACTGCCCGGCGCCGGCGAATGGAAAAAGGGCCAGTATCGAATCACACCGATCGCCGGGGCCGATCAATCCCGGTGACGAAGTGATTCGCGATCGGCCCCACTCCCGGGATTCACGTCGAGAACTATCCCTGGACATCCGGCCTTCACCTCTGGGAAAGAGGCGGACTGATTCAGGTGGTGAGCCATTCACCGGCGCACCCAAAGGCCCCAAACGGAAAAAGCCGCAGACCTGGAGTAGGTCCGCGGCTATTCCGATGTCTTTCGACACCACACTGGTAGCGGGGACAGGATTCGAACCTGCGACCTCTGGGTTATGAGCCCAGCGAGCTACCGAGCTGCTCCACCCCGCGTTGGTGAATGCAAGGTTACCGAACCCGCATCACGGCGACCAAATCGCGCGGTCAGCGGGGGTATCAGCTGACCTCAATGCGAAGGCGGGTTCAGGCCATATCGCTGCGAGGAGCAGCTCACCGAGTTCGCGGAAGTAGTTCTCGAACCCGCCCGGAGTGATGATCTCGATGATGCGGCCCGGCTCGCTGCCGGCGTTCCACATCGCGTGCATCTGCCCCCGCGGCTTGGTGATGTAGCCGCCGGGACCGAGGACTACTTCGCTGTCGTCGGAGCGGAAGCCGATCTCGCCGGCCAGCACGATCGAGTGCTCGTCCTCGCGGGTGTGCCGATGCGCGGCGGTGAGCAGGCCGACCTCGAAGGGATGCTCGACGATGGAGACCTCGCCGCCGTTGGCCTTGCCGGACAGTTTGAACACCGCGCCGAACCCGGGGAGCGCGACGACCTCGCCCTCCCCCGGTTGCACCACAATCACCCCGATTTGGTTCATGTGCTTGCATTCCTCCGAAAGCCGTTGCGCTGCAATGCCTACTCGGGCCAGGTGTTGTTGAGGATGGTCTCGACGAAGTTCTCCCGGACGAACGTCGGATCGAAGTGCGCGAGCACGTCGTCGTTGACCGTTCCGAAGGTGCTGTGCGGGCGGTGCTTCATTCCGTCGTTGAACGCAGCCAGGATGCGCTGCTTGAAATCCGGGCGCGGATGCGCCGCGATGACCGCGTCCAGGGCCTCGGGCGAAAGCTCGTCGCGCTCGATGCCCAACACGTCAGTTTCGACACCGGCGGTCACCAGGGCGACTTCCGGAGCGAGGAACTCGGGGATGCCGGGAGTCGTATGCAACGCGATGCTCAGCCACACCTTGTCGGCGTCGGCCGGGTCGACATCGTGCTCGAGCAAAAAGGTACGCGCCGCGTTGGCACTGTCGACCTCGAAACGCAGCTGCGACGTGCGGTAGCGCTCGGTGAGGCCGAGATCGTGGAACATCGCCCCGGCGTAGAGCAGCTCCAGGTTCGGTTCGATTGCGCGGCGGCGCCCCTGCAGAGCACCGAACAGGAACACCCGGCGGGAGTGGTCGAAGAGCAAGTCGTCTTCGGCCTCGCGGATGTGGGTGGTGATCTCGCGAACCAGCGGGGTGTCGGGGATCGCGATGCCAGCAATGGTGTCCATCACTTGAATATCCATGGTTTGCCTCCTCGTTGGTGTTGCCAGTCAGTTTGTGGGAATACGGGCACACCGACCCTCGTCGTTCCTGCCGTCTTCTCCACAGAAAGCGACACAATGGATCGATGGCCGAAGCGCGTTCGCGAGTGGTGGTCATCGTCGTGTTCGACGGAGTAACGCTGTTGGACGTCGCGGGGGCGGGTGAAGTCTTCGTCGAGGCCAACCGGTTCGGCGCCGACTACCAGCTCAAAATCGCGTCGCTCGACGGCAGCGACGTGACGAGCTCGATCGGGACCCGGTTGGGCGTCACGGACAGCATCTCGGCCATCGACTCCGCCGACACGGTCATGGTCGCCGGCAGTGACAATCTGCCCGGGCAGGCGATCGACCCCGCACTCGTGCAGGCCATCGGATCACTGGCGGCACGCACCCGGCGGCTGGCGTCCATCTGCACGGGGTCGTTCATCCTCGCGCAGGCCGGCTTGCTCAGCGGCCGGCGCGCCACCACGCATTGGCACGAGGCACGGCGATTGGCCCGGGCCTTCGGCGATGTCACGGTCGAGCCGGACGCGATCTTCGTGCGCGACGGCGACGTCTACACCTCCGCGGGAGTGTCGTCGGGCATCGACCTGGCGCTCGCGTTGGTCGAAATGGATTACGGCACAGAGCTGGTCCGTGAGGTGGCCCGGTGGTTGGTCGTCTATCTCAAACGCGCGGGCGGCCAATCGCAATTCTCGGTGCTGGTCGAGGCCGATCCGCCGGCGGGATCGCCGCTGCGCACGGTCACCGATGCGATCAGCGCCGATCCCGCTCGTGACCACAGCGTGCCCAAGCTCGCGGCCAAAGCGTCGCTGAGTACCCGTCAGCTGACCCGGTTGTTTCAGTCGGAGCTGGGGATGACACCGGCGCGCTATGTCGAGTTGGTGCGAATCGACTTGGCGCGTGCCGGGCTCGAATCCGGCCGAACCGTCACCGAGACTGCGCATCTCGCGGGCTTCGGCAGCATCGAAACGCTGCGACGGGTATTCGTCAACCACTTGGGCATCAGCCCGAAGGCCTACCGGGATAGGTTCCGCACCGCCTGCACGTGAAAGTAGCTGTGCGTCACAGCTGTTCACATCAGCACCACCGGCCTGGGACCACGTGGTCTTCATATGCGATAGCACCGGCGATATCGCTTCGGCGAACCGTCCTGTGCCGTCTTTCTTGTGGCGCCTGGGGACTGCGACGCGGCCGGGCTAAGGCGATCTATTTGGTGTTGTTGTACTTGGTGATCGCATCGTCGAGCCGCTGCAGCGCCGCTCCGTATCCGGCGAAATCGCCCTTCTTCTGGGCGTCGCGCGCGGCGTTAATCGCGGTCTGAATCTCCTGCAGGACAGCGGCTTTCGCTGGCGACAGCGTCGTCGCCCCATCCGGAGCCGGCGGCACCGCGGTGGGCGGGCTGTTCGGGCCGGGCGCCACGGCCGGTGTCGGTGGGGTCGCGGGCGGCGTCGCCGGGGCACCCGAATCGGTGGGAACGATCCCCGTAGCGGCCGCACCTGCGCCCGGCCCGAATAACCCGGTGAGCGCGTCACCGACGGTCGGGCCGTAGCCGATCTTGTCGTTGTACATCATCGCCACCCGGATCAACCGTGGGTACGACGAGGCGGCGTCGCTGGCTCCCGGAGAGGCGTAGACGGGTTCGACGTACAGCAATCCACCCTGAGCAACCGGCAGCGTCAGCAAGTTGCCCCAACGTATTCGGTTCTGGTTGTCTCGCCCGATCACTCCCAGGTCTTGGGACACCGCCGGGTCGGTGGTGATCGCGTTATTGGCCAGCTTCGGACCGTTGACCTGACCCGGGATGGTCAGCACAGTGATCTTGCCGTACGTCGCGGGATCGGAGCTGGCGCTGATGTAGGCGGCCAGATAATCGCGTTTGAATCTGTTCATCGCGCTCGTCAACTGGTATGACGACGTATTGTCGTTCTTCGCAATGTTTTTCGCGACGATGTAATACGGCGGCTGATAGCTGCTGGCCGTCGGATTCGGGTCCAGCGGCACGTCCCAGAAGTCAGAGGTGGAGAAGAACGTCACCGGGTCGTTGACGTGATACTTCGCCAGCAGCATCCGCTGCACCTTGAACAGGTCCTCGGGATAACGCAGATGCTCGGCCAGTTCGGGGCTGATGTCACTCTTGGGTTTGACCGTGCCCGGGAAGACCTGCATCCAGGCCTTCAGCACCGGATCCTGCTCGTCCTGCTGGTAAAGCGTCACGGTCCCGTCGTAGGCGTCGACCGTGGCCTTCACCGAGTTACGGATGTAGGAGACCTGCTTGTCGGGTCCGAGCTTGTTGAACGCCACCTCGGTGGAGTCGGCGGTCGCGGACTCCAGCGACGTGAGTTCGGAGTACGGGTAGTTGTCCAAGGTGGTGTAGCCGTCGATGATCCACACCAGGCGCTTGTTGACGATCGCCGGGTAGACCGCGCTGTCGGTGGTCAGCCACGGCGCCACCGCCTCCACCCGAGCAGCCGGATCACGGTTGAACAGGATCTTGCTGTTGGAGCCGATCACGCTGGAAAACAAGAAGTTTCGCTCGGCGAACTTGGCGGCGAACACGCTTCGGGATAGCCAGTCACCGATCGGAACGCCCCCGAGTCCGGTGTAGGTGTAGTTCTTGGTTTCGGTGTTGGTCTCGTAATCGTATTCGCGGTCGGCGCCGTTGCGTCCGACGATCGCGTAGTCGGCCGAGGTGTTGGAGATGACAGGTCCGAAGTAGATGCGCGGCTGGTCCAGCGGCGCCGGCCCATCCGACACCACGCTGCCGTTGGCGCCGACGACGTTGGCGAGAAACTCTGGGTAGCCACCGTTTTGGGTCGGATCGTTGGCGATGCCGCGCACCGTGTTGGCCGGCGAGGCGATGAACCCGTTGCCGTGGGTGTAAACGGTGTGCCGGTTGATCCAGTCGCGCTGGTTGTCGATCAGCCTGTCCGGGTTGAGTTCTCGGGCCGCGACCACGTAATCGCGCAACGCGCCGTTGCGGTCCAGGTAGCGGTCGATCGACAGCTGGTCGGGGAAGAAGTAGAAGTTCTTGCCCTGCTGGAACTGGGTGAACGCGGGGCTGATGATCGTCGGGTCAAGCAACCGGATGTTCGAGGTCGTCGCCCGGTCGGCCGCCACCTGCTGGGCGATGGCCTGGCCGTCACCACTGTAGTTGCGATAGGTCACCTGGTCGGACGTCAGACCATACGCCTGCCGTGTCGCAGCGATGCTGCGGCCGATGTATTCGCTTTCCTTCTGCGCGGCATTGGGTCTCACGCTGATCTGCTCGACGATCAACGGCCAGCCGGCGCCCACGATCAACGACGACAGCAGCAGCAGGACCAGGCCGATCGCCGGAATCCGCAAGTCCTTCAGCACGATCGCGGAAAAAACCGCGGCGGCACAGATCAGCGCGATCGCCATCAGGATCAGCTTGGCCGGCAACACCGCGTTGATGTCGGTATAGCCGGCGCCGGTGAACGGCTTGCCGCCGCGCGTGTGCGACAGCAGCTCGAAGCGGTCCAGCCAATAGGCGATGGCTTTGAGCACGACCAGCGTGCCGATCAGACTGACCAGCTGCACCCGCGCCGAACGACTCAATGCGCCGGTGCGGCCGGAGAGCCGAATGCCGCCGAAGATGTAGTGCGCCAGCACGTTCGCCACGAAGGCCAGGAATACCGACACGAACAGGTAGCTGAGAACCAGCCGGTAGAACGGCAACTCGAACGCGTAGAAGCCGAGATCCTTACCGAACTGTGGATCCCTGATCCCGAAGCTCTGGCCATGCAAGAACAGCTGGATCCGCACCCAGTAGCTTTGCGCAATGATGCCGGCCAGCAGGCCGATCGCCGCCGGGACACCGATGGCCACCAGCCGTAACCGCGACATCACGACAGTGCGATACCGCGCCACCGGGTCGTTGTCGTTGCTCGGGACGAAGACCGGACGGGTGCGGTAGGCCAGCGCGAGCCCGGCGAACACGATCCCGCCGACCAGCAGGCCGGCCACCAGGAACACCACGATGCGGGTCATCAGCACGGTGGTGAACACCGAGCGATACCCGAGCTCGCCGAACCACAACCAGTCGACGTAGGCGTCGATGAGGCGCGGACCGGCGAGCAGCAGCGCGATCACACCTAGCGCGATCAAAATCAGAATCCGGCTGCGCCGAGTCAGCTTCGGCATCCTTGCGGTGGGCCGCATCCCCACTGGCTACGCTCCCTGATCGAAATGGCTGGCGTCGTCTTAGTTGCCGGTTGCTGCCGGTTTTCCTGGACGGTCACAACTGTACGCACTCTCAGCACGCGCGATGGCGGGCTAGCAGCTCGGTGCCTGACCTCCTTGTTGGATCGCGTGTAGCGCGTCCACCGCTTGCCCGAGGGTCTCGACCTTGATCAAGCGCAACCCGTGCGGATTGTCCGAGGTCGCCTCGTAGCAATTCTTCGCCGGAACCAGGAACACCGTGGCGCCGGCCTCCTGGGCGGCAACCATCTTGTGCGTGATGCCACCGATCTGGCCGACCTTGCCGTCGGACGAGATCGTGCCGGTCCCCGCGATGAACGTCGAACCGGCCAGATCGCCGGTGGTGAGCTTGTCGACCACCGCCAGGCTGAACATCAGGCCGGCCGAGGGCCCACCGATGTTGGCCAGGTTGAAGTCCACCGCGAACGGCGCCCAGGGCGCATCAAGCACCGCGACACCCATGAAGCCGTAGTCGCGGTCTTTGTTTGTGCCCAGCGTGATTTGCGCGACGCCGGCCGGTTCGTTCTTGCGGCGGAAGTCGATCGTCACCGTCTGGCCGGGCTTGGTGTTCTTCAGCAATCCGGTGAACTGCTCGACATTGACCACGGGAGTGCCGTTGACCGCGTCGATCGCGTCGCCGGCCTTCAGCTTGTCCGTCGACGGTCCGGCGTCGGTGACGGTCGCGACGGTGACGGCGGGCGCGAATTTCAGATAGCCCAGGGCGGCGTAGGCGGCGCTGTCCTCGGAGTCTTTGAAGTCGGCGTTGTTGGCCTTGTCGACGTCTTCGCGTGACTTGCCGGGCGGGTAGATGAGGTCACGCGGCACCAGCTGTTCCTGTCCGGAGAACCACAGCGTGAGCGCTTCGCCGAGGGTCAGATCGTCACGCTGGGACACCGTCGTCATGTTGAGATGACCGGTGGTCGGGTGAGTTTGGGTGCCTTCAATCGCGACCACTTGCTTACCGTCGACCTCTCCGAGCGTGTCGAAAGTCGGGCCGGGGCCCAGCGAGACGAACGGCACCGTCACCACCGCGAGCAACACGCCGAAGACCAGGATGGGCACCAACGCGACCATCAAGGTCAGAATCCGCCTGTTCACGCCGCTTACCCTAACCGGACACCGCGGCGTCTCGTTCAGCTACAAGCGTGACGCCGGATGACGCCTTCTGTTCCGCCGGTGAGTACCGTTGAGGTCATGGCTGACCTGCCTTTCGGCTTCTCTTACGGAGAAGACCCCGAGCGCGACAAGCACGGGAAGAAGAACCCCGAGTCCGGCTCGGGCCCGTCAGACCCGCTCGGTGCGTCCGGCATGGGCGGGGACTTCAGCATGGGTGACCTGGGCCAAATCTTCACGCAGCTGGGTCAGATGTTCAGCAACGCGGGCACCGGGCCGGCCGGGGGCACCCCGTCGGGACCCGTCAACTACGACCTGGCCCGGCAAGTCGCGTCCAGCTCGATTGGATTCGTCGCACCGATCCCGGCCACGACGAACTCCGCGATCGCCGATGCGGTACACCTCGCCGACACCTGGCTCGACGGCGTCACCGCGCTGCCCGCCGGCACCACCAAGTCGGTCGGCTGGAGCCCCAACGACTGGGTGGACAACACCCTGGCGACCTGGAAGCGGCTGTGCGACCCGATGGCCCAACAGATTTCGACGGTGTGGGCGTCTTCGCTGCCCGAGGAGGCCAAGGGCATGGCGGGCCCGCTGATGGCGATGATGTCGCAGATGGGCGGCATGGCGTTCGGCTCGCAGCTGGGCCAGGCCCTGGGCCGGTTGTCCCGCGAGGTGCTGACGTCGACCGACATCGGCCTGCCGCTAGGGCCGAAGGGCGTGGCGGCGATCATGCCCGAGGCCGTGGAAGCCTTCGCCGCCGGACTCGAGCAGCCCCGCAGCGAGATCATGACGTTCCTGGCCGCCCGGGAAGCGGCCCACCACCGGCTGTTCAGCCATGTTCCCTGGTTATCCAGCCAGCTGCTGGGCGCCATCGAGGCCTACGCGATGGGCATGAAGATCGACATGAGCGGGATCGAGGAGTTGGCACGGGACTTCAACCCCGCGTCGCTCTCGGATCCCGCCGCGATCGAAAACCTGCTCGGCCAAGGCGTTTTCGAGCCGAAGGCGACGCCGGCGCAGACCCAGGCGCTGGAACGGCTGGAGACCCTGCTCGCGCTGATCGAGGGCTGGGTGCAGGTCGTGGTGACCGCGGCCCTGGGCGACCGGATTCCGGGAGCGGCCGCATTGAGCGAGACGCTGCGCCGACGCCGGGCCAGCGGCGGTCCGGCCGAGCAGACGTTTGCCACGCTGGTCGGTCTGGAGTTGCGCCCGCGCAAGCTGCGGGAAGCCGCGGCCCTGTGGGAGCGGCTCACGGAAGCCGCCGGCATGGATGCCCGCGACGGCGTCTGGCAACATCCCGATCTCTTGCCCGGCGCCGAGGACCTCGACGAGCCCGCCGGGTTCATCGACCGCGTCATCGGCGGCGATACCAGCGGAATCGACGAAGCCATCGCCCGGCTGGAGCAAGACGACCCCGGTTCCGGACGCGGTCCCGTCAACGACTGAGTCAGCGTTTGCTCAGCTGGTGATCTTGGCGATCTGGGCATCGGATAGCGTCCTGACCGCATCCGGCAGCGGCCGAAGGTAAATGTGAACGGGGTCTAGGAATTTGGGGCCGGTGCCGTCGGTCACCACCCAGTGCAGGAAGGCCTGCAGCGTCTGGGCGACGGCGGGGTCCTTCTGTTTGCTGTAGACGATGGCGTATTCGTAGTTGACGATCGGGTACCCGTCCGGGGCGGGCCCGTTGACCAACGAGACCGTCTGATTGGCCGGCGTCTGCGAGGCGGACCCGGCGGCCTCAGCCTCGACGCTCTCAGCGTCGGGGAGCACGTAATGGCCTGAGGCATTGGCCAACTCGGCCTCGGTCAGCCCTTTCTGTGCGGCCTCGGCCTGGTAGCGGGTGCCAAGGTAGGCGATGCATCCCGGGCTCTGGGCGCAACTGGTCACCACGGCCGCCATTCCGTTCTGACCCGACCCGACGGCGGGAAAGTCGACGGCGGTGGCGAAGCCTGGCGACTTGCCCCACCCGTCGGGGTCCTGCTTGGACAGATACTGGGTGAACAGGAAGGTGTCGTTACTCCCGGAGTCCGTGCGGTGCAACGGAATCACCGGGATGGCCGGCAGGATCACCCCCGGATTGAGGTCGGCGATCTGCGGGTCGTTCCACGTCTTGATGGTGCCCTTGTACATGGCCGCGAGTACTTTGCCATTCAGCCGGAGGTGGACGAGGACACCCGGCAGGTTGTAGTTGACGTACACGGAAGAAACGGTCAACGCGATGTTCAGCAGGCCCGGGTGTGCGGACAAGTCACCCTCGGTCAGGTAGAGACCGGATGCACCGATGTTGACCGCGCCGCTAGCGGCCTGCGCGATCCCATTGCCCGATACGTCGCTGGCGACGGTGATCGTGACGTTGGGGTATTTCGAGTGGTAGGACGCGGCCCACGCATCCATCAGCGGGTAGAGGTTGTTGGAACCGGTCTCGGTCAACGTCACGGTCGACGTCGGCGGAGCCGTGGCCAGTTGCGCCACGGGGCTCGCGGAGTGCGAACCGCAGGCCGCCGCAACCAGCATCACCGACGCCGCCAGTGACAGCCCACACAGACGACTTTTCATCGACCGACCTCACCTTTTGCCCGGGTTTGGTGCTGTGGGCCACGGCGGCGCCGCAAAGCCCGCGACCACTATTGCAGTTCCGTACTTGGACCGCAGGAGCAAATTGGTAGACGGTTTCGGTAGACAGCCGAGCCAGGCATCCGCGCACCCGTTAATCCGGCTTATTGGAATTACGTCCAATTGGGTCGCGGGTGTTTGCTGCAGGTGCTAGCTTTGTCATTGATCGATCATCCGACTGGCCTTGGCGGCAACATGTTTAACTCCCGAATGGCAGCCGCGGTGCGCACCGCGTTGGTTTGCGCTTGCATCGGTCTGTGCAACGTCTTGGTGGTATCGGCGTGCGGTGCGGCGCCATCATCGACGGGTGCCGCGGCGACCTCACCCGCGGTCTCGACCAGCGGCGGGCCGGCGCCGGCGAGGCCGACGGTCAGCGGCATGTACGGCGACCCCGAGGCGGCCGCCAAGTATTGGGTGCAGCAGTCGACGGAGGACACCTGTGGACTGGCTTCGGTGGCCGACGTGGTCGGCGAAGTCACCGGCACCCCCGCGACAGAGCAACAGATCATCAAGCTGGCACAGAAGACACCCTCGGTGATCCGCGACGGACCGATTTACCTGCCCACCGGCGACCCGGGCCACGAAACCGAGAAGGGCGGCATCGACGCGGCCGATACCGTCGTACTGCTCGACCACTACGGCATCAAATCGCGCATGACCTGGGACAAATACCCCGACGAGGTAACTCTGTCCGCGCTCGAGCAGGACCTCGGCGCCAATCGCAAGGTCATCGCCTGGGTCAACGGCGGAACCATTCTGGACAGCAACGACCAGCGCAAAACGGCCGATCACCTGCTCGTCGTCACCGGGGTCGACACCAACAACGAGACCGTGCACCTCAACGACCCGTATGCCGACCACGGCAACACGAAGGTCAGCATCACGACGTTCATGACTGCGTGGAAGACCGGGCAACAGACGATCATCGTGACCGCGCCGGCCGGCTGAAACGCTGGCGCGCAACATAATTTGCGCGCTGTTCACGGCATCGTTGCAAAGCCCTCGCGCAGTGTGGGTAACTGTCGGGAGAGGTTGATCGCATCGGCCCGGTGCACTAGCCCAGGGACGCGATGCCGGCCACGGACGATAGATCGAGGTGAAGGAAATGCACAAACGACCAATCATCGCGGCGGGATCGGCGCTATTGGCGCTGGCGTTCGGTGCTGGAATCGCGCACGCTGATCCGGACCCGAACGACGATCCCGGCGAACAGCGCAACTGGCCCTGCGGATACACGTTCGGCCCAGTAAATACGCACGCACAATTCGGAACGATCATGGCGTGGCGTTACGCACGACCGTGTCCACCGCCGCCCGCACCGGGTGAATAACGCTTAACGATCACGGCCGGCACGCTGGCCTACTGCCCGATCTGGCGGATGTCGACGATCCGGACGCGGCCTCGCGAAGGTCCTGACGGCTCCTGTGGACAGCTGAATCACCCGGCGTGCCGGCCGTGGCACAGTCTGGATTCATGCCGGGCACCGCGACGTATGCGCTGGACCCGGCGATGCCCGTGTTGCTGCGCCCCGACGGTGCCGTGCAAGTGGGCTGGGATCCACGGCGCGCGGTGCTGGTCCGGCCACCGCGCGGCTTGGCCGCGGCGGCACTGGCGGCGCTCTTGCACGCGATGCGATCGCCCCTGCCGTTCGCCGAGTTGCAGCGCCTCGCCCTCGAACACGGCCTGACGGACCCCGACGGCCTGACGCACCTCATCACGCTGCTGGTCAACGCCGGGGTAGTGACCCGCGGCTGCCGGCAGGCCGGCGGCCGGGCGGCGTCGATCCGGGTGCACGGCCGCGGGCCGCTGTCGGACCTGCTGATGGAGTCGCTGCGCTGCTCGGGGGCGCGGATCGCGCACAGCAGCCAGCCGCACGCCGCGGTGTCGCGTGCCGCCGTGGACTTGGTGGTGCTGGCCGACTACCTGGTCGTCGACCCGCGCATGGTGCGCGATCTGCACAGCCAGCGCGTCGCGCACCTGGCGGTCCGGGTCCGCGACGGCACCGGGCTGGTCGGGCCGTTGGTCATTCCCGGCGTGACCAGCTGCCTGGGGTGCGCCGACTTACATCGCAGCGACCGCGATGCCGCGTGGCCGGCGGTCGCCGCCCAGCTGCGCGAGACCGTCGGCGTGGCCGATCGCGCCACCCTGCTGGCGACCGCGGCGCTGGCCCTAAGTCAGGTGAACCGGGTGATCGCCGCCGTGCGTGGCCGCGATGCCGGGCCCGATCCCGGGCCACCGCAGGCGTTGAACGCCACCCTGGAATTCGATCTGCACGCCGGAGCCATCGTCGCGCGGCAGTGGACCAGGCATCCGTTGTGTTCGTGCTGAGGCGTAACCGACGCGACCGTCGGTCGGCCCGACACCGTGCTGTTGCGTAGATCAAACTCGGGGCGGCCGCGTCGTCATGGATGATGGAGAGGTGTCTGAGATCAAACGGGGTCGGGCGGCGCGCAACGCGAAGCTGGCCAGTATTCCGGTCGGCTTTGCTGCGCGGTCCGCGCTGGGGTTCGGCAAGCGGCTGACCGGCAAGTCGAAAGACGAGGTTCAGGCCGAATTGCTCGAGAAGGCCGCCAACCAGCTTTTCCAGGTGTTGGGCGAGCTCAAGGGCGGGGCGATGAAGGTCGGCCAGGCCTTGTCGGTGCTGGAAGCCGCGATCCCCGAGGAGTACGGCGAGCCGTACCGCGAAGCGTTGACGAAGTTGCAGAAGGATGCTCCGCCGTTGCCCGCCGAGAAGGTGCACCGGGTGCTCGACGCGCAGTTGGGCACCAAGTGGCGGGACCGGTTCGCTTCGTTCGACGACACCCCGGTGGCTTCGGCCAGCATCGGCCAGGTGCACAAGGCGTTGTGGTCCGATGGCCGCGAGGTGGCCGTCAAGATCCAGTACCCGGGCGCCGACGAGGCGCTGCGGGCCGACCTGAAGACGATGCAGCGGATGGTCGGGGTGGCCAAACAGCTCGCGCCCGGCGCCGACGTCCAGGGCGTGGTCGACGAGCTGATCGAACGCACCGAGATGGAACTCGACTACCGGCTGGAGGCCGACAACCAGCGCGCGTTCGCCAAGGCGTACCGCGATCATCCGCACTTCGCGGTGCCGCGGGTGGTGGCCAGTGCGCCCAAGGTCGTGGTCCAGGAGTGGATCCAGGGTGTGCCGATGGCCGAGATCATCCGCCACGGCACCGTCGAGCAGCGCGATCTGATCGGCAGCCGGCTCCTCGAGCTCACCTTTGACGCACCGGGCCGGTTGCAGATGCTGCACGGCGACGCGCACCCGGGAAACTTCATGCTGTTGCCCGACGGCCGGATGGCCGTCATCGACTTCGGCGCCGTCGCACCCATGCCCGGTGGCTTTCCGATCGAACTCGGGATGACGATCCGGTTGGCCCGCGACAAGAACTACGACCTGCTGTTGCCGACGATGGAGAAGGCCGGCTTCATCCAGAAAGGCCAGCAGGTGTCGGTGCGCGATATCGACGACATGCTGCGCCAGTACGTCGAACCGGTCGAGGTGGAGGTCTTCCACTACACCCGCAAGTGGCTGCAGAAGATGTCTGCCGTCGAGATCGACCGATCGGTGTCCCAGATCCGGACGGCCCGGCAGATGGATCTACCGCCCAAACTGGTGATCCCGATGCGGGTGATCATGTCGGTCGCCGCGATCCTGTGCCAGCTGGATGCTCACGTGCCGATCAAGGCGCTGACCGAGGAGCTGGTCCCGGGTTTCGCCGACCCCGACGTCGCGGCCGTCTAGGCGGCGACCGCGCCCTTGCGGGGGCGTCCGCGCGGGCGCTTGTAGCTCACGACCGAGCCCCGCTCGAATATCTCGCCGCCCCACACTCCCCACGGCTCGGCACGGTCCAGCGCCGCGGCCAGGCACTGTCGCCGGACCGGGCAGTCCGTGCAGAGCGTCTTGGCGCGCTCCAGGTCGGCCGGGTCGTCGGCAAACCATAGATCGGGATCGTCGGCGTGACATGGCAACACCGGCGCCGGCTGTCTGGGGACTGTCTGTGCCGACATGTCCTGCTCACCTGCTTCCTGGTTGGGTGTCCTTCTTCGGTGATCCGGACCAGGTTGCGGGCTTTGAAAAACTCCAGCCCCAAAAACTATGGCCACGGATCCTTGTGACTTAGGGTCCGTGGCCATTTGAAAACCGGGCGGGTTACGTAGTGCTTACGTAGTTCCCCGATCCACGAACGCGTCAGTCGCGGCGGCGGCGCGATGCTTTGCACCGGCCGCCTTTACGGCGGCGTGGGCGGCATGGAAGGTCCACGCGGACAGCACCGCGCCGGCCACGCCTACCTCGAACGTGTCGTTGATCATCGTGGCCACCTCCTCTCGCCTGGGCGCATGCCGGCGTCGCACCGGCAGCAGATTGCGTAACCGAGAGTAGATGTTAGCCCACCGCACTGACAACCGATTTTCTGACCTGCGGTTTTTGGACGTCAGCGCCCGCGCACCAGCTCCAGCACGTCGGCTCCGTACTGCTCGAGTTTGCGTGCGCCGATACCCGGGATCGCGATCAGCGCCGCTTCGTCGTCGGGCAGCAGTTCGGCGATCGCGATCAGCGTGTTGTCGGTGAAGACGACATACGCGGGCACCTTCTGCTCCTTGGCGACGTCCAACCGCCACTGTTTGAGCCGCAGCAACAACGCCTCGTCGATGTCGGCCGAGCATGTCTCGCAGCGGCGCAGCATGACGGCCGCCGGGGTGGTCAGGTTGTTGTTGCAGATCCGGCACCGCGAAGCGCCTTGCTTACGCCTGGATTTGCCCGGCGCCGGGTCGACGCGCGCCTGCGGTGCGATGCCGTTGAGAAACCGCGACGGCTTGCGGGTCTGCCGACCGCCCGGGCTGCGCGACAGCGCCCAGGACAGCGCCAAATGCACTCGGGCCCTTGTGATTCCGACATACAGCAGGCGACGCTCTTCCTCGACCGGTTCGCTCTCGGCGCCATGGGCCAAGGCGTGCGAGATGGGCAGAGTGCCGTCGGCCAATCCGACCAGGAACACCGCATCCCATTCCAGCCCCTTGGCGGCGTGCAAGGACGCGAGCGTGACGCCCTGCACCACCGGTGGGTGCCGCGAATCGGCCCGGACCCGCAGCTCTGCCACCAAGCCCGGCAGATCCAGCTGTGGGCGCTGCGCCACCTCGGCGTCCACCAGCTCGGCCAATGCGAACAGCGCCTCCCAGCGCTCCCGGGCCCGGGTGCCGTCGGGTTCGGAGGCCGTCAGCCCCAGCGGTTCGAGCACCGCGCGGACCACGTCGGGCAACGACCCCTCCAGATCTTGCTCGGAGCTGCGCTGCGCACGGCGGTGCAGGGCCACCATCGCCTGCTTGATCTCCTGGCGGCTGAAGAAGCCCTCGCCGCCGCGAACCTGGTAGGCGATGCCGGCCTCGGTCAACGCTTCCTCGTAGATCTCCGACTGGGCATTGACGCGGTAGAGCACCGCGATTTCCGACGGCGCGGTGCCGGATTCGATCAGCCCGCCGATCGCCTTCGCGACCGCGGCCGCCTCGACGGTTTCGTCGGGATGCTCGCTAAACGTCGGCGCCGGACCCGGCGCTCGCTGGCCGGACAGCTGCAGCTTGCTGCCCGCGACCCGGCCGCGGGCCGCCGCGATCACCTGGTTGGCCAGCGAGACCACCTGCGGGGTGGAGCGGTAATCGCGCTCCAGGCGCACCACCGTGGCGTCCGGGAACTGCCGCGAGAAGTCCAGCAGGAAGCGGGGCGAGGCGCCGGTGAACGAGTAGATGGTCTGGTTGGCGTCGCCGACAACCGTGAGGTCGTCTCGATCGCCCAGCCACGCCGACAGCACCCGCTGTTGCAGCGGGGTGACGTCCTGGTACTCATCGACCACGAAGCAGCGGTAACGGTCGCGGAACTCCTCGGCGACCGCGGCGTCGTTCTCGATCGCGGCCGCGGTGTGCAGCAGCAGGTCGTCGAAGTCGAGCAGGGTCACCGATTCGTCGCGGACCTTAAGGGCCTCGTAGGCGGTGTACACGTCGGCGACCTTCTTGGCGTCCAGCGGGATGTCACGGCCGGCGGCGGCGACCTCGCTCGGATACGCCTCGGGGCCGATCAGCGACGCCTTGGCCCATTCGATCTCGCCGGCCAAGTCGCGCACGTCGTCGGTGCTGACATTGAGCCGTAGCCGGCCGGCCGCGCGGGCCACGACGGCGAACTTGGTGTCCAGCAGCTGCCAGCCGGTGTCGCCGATCACCCGCGGCCAGAAGTACCGCAGCTGGCGGTGTGCGGCCGAGTGGAAGGTCAGGGCCTGCACGGCGCCGACGCCCGATCCGGTCTGGGTATTGGCGTCCAGCGTCCGCAATCGCGATCGCATCTCCCCCGCGGCGCGCTGGGTGAACGTGACCGCAAGCACCTGCCCCGCGGCGACATGGCCGCTCGCGACGAGCTGGGCGATGCGATGCGTGATGGTGCGGGTCTTACCTGTTCCAGCACCCGCAAGCACACAAACGGGTCCGCGCGGCGCCAGCACGGCCTCACGCTGCTCGTCGTCCAGCCCGGCGGTCAGTGGATCGGCGAGCATCGGCATGCCGTCCATCTTGGCAGCGGTCGCCGACAAACCGGGTGTTTCGCCACGCCGTACGCCCGGGTGTCCCCGTCACGGAACGCAACGTCGGCGGGCTACGTTATCGGATTATGAGCAACGCTCCGATTACCGTTTACACGACGTCATGGTGTGGCTATTGCCACCGACTCATGACCGTGCTCAAGTCCAACGGAATCCCCTACGAGACCGTCGACATCGAGCACGACCCGGCGGCCGCCGAATTCGTCGGTTCGGTCAACGGCGGCAACCGGACCGTGCCAACGGTGAAGTTCGCCGACGGATCGACGCTGACCAACCCGAGTGCTGCCGAGGTGAAAGCGAAGCTGGCTCAGGTCGCCGGCTGAGCCACGGCAACTGCCATCGCTCGCGCCTTACGATACGAACCATGGCGTCGAATTCGCGATCGCGACCATTCGGCTCGATTCGTAAACTGTGGCCGGCCGCAATCGCGGGCTGCACGGTGATGCTGATGTCGGGATGCGCGCATCCGAGCACTCCGGCCAAGTCGCAGCAGCATGTCACACATGTCGACGACATGATCGTCGGACTCGACGAGGTCCGCCGCATCGCCAAAGCCGACGATCTCGACCGCGCCGAGGCGGACCTGAAGAAGCCAGCCCCTTCGGACGCCAACGCCGCCGAACCGTGTCGGGTAGTCGGCCACAATGAGCTCACCTTCGGCAACAACTGGACGGAATTTCGCAGCGCGGGTTATCACGGGGTCACCGACGACATCGTGCCGATGGGCCGGGCCATGATCAATGGAGTCACCCAGGCGGCAGGGCGCTATCCGAATCCCGATGCGGCGCAAGGCGCATTCCGTCAGCTGGAATCGTCGCTGCACGCGTGTATGGATCTGCACGATCCGAACTACAGCTTCGCCCTCGACAAGCCGGATCCGTCGACATTGCGGCTCAGCGCCCACCAGTGGAGCCATCTGTACCGCGTCAAGTCCGCGGTGCTGGCGTCGGTCGGCGTGGTGGGTCTTGAAGCCTCGGATCAGATCGCGAATTCCGTTTTACAGATCATCACCGATCGCATCGGCTAGCGCTTCAGTCGAGTTCCGCCCAGGATTCGATGATCACCCGCGCGATCGAAATCGAGCCTGGCAGAAGCAGTTTCGACTCCGACGAACTACTCCAGTCGCCGACGGCCAGCGCCGCGCGCACCTCGTCGCGGGTGAACCAGGCCGCCTCGGCGATCTCGCCGTCGTTGAACGCGAATTCCTCGTCGGGGTCGCCCAACGCATGGAAGCCGACCATCAGCGAACGAGGAAAGGGCCACGGCTGACTGCCCAGGTAGCGAACATCGGTCACGTTCAGGCCGATTTCCTCGCGGATCTCCCGGACCACGCAGACCTCGAAAGACTCTCCGGCTTCTACGAATCCGGCCAGCAGGGAGAACATTCGCTCGGGCCACACAGCCTGGCGGGCCAGCACTGCGCGGTCGCCGCCGTCGTGCACCAGACAGATGACCGCCGGGTCGATGCGCGGGAACTCCTCGTGCCCGGTGACCGGGTTAACTCGCGACCAGCCCGCCCGGGCCGGTTTCGTCGGGGAGCCGTCCACCGCGCTAAACCGCGCCCTGTCATGCCAATTCAGCAGCGCAACGGCCGACGACACCAGCTGGCTGCTGGTGTCGTCGAAGATCGGGCCGAGGCTGCGCAGGTTCACCACCTCGGTTTGAGCATCCGGGTCCTCGGGTGCCTGCAGCGCTCCCCGGATGGCCCAGACATGCTGGTCGTTCTCGATGCGGCCGAGGAAAACAGCGTCGTGCGGCGGCTTTTCGCCCAGTTCGGCCGCCGCGCCGAGCACCACCCGGCCGTTGGCGACCAGCACCTGGTTGCGCGAGTCGACCCGCAGCAGTGCCGCATCCGCCCACCCGACGGTGGCCGCCTCGACATCGGTACGCAATTGATCGGCCCGGTCGGCGCCGACGCGCGAGAGCAGCGGAACACTGCTCAGCTGAAAGTCCACGCTATGCCTCCTGGTGCCGACCCGGGGGCACCGCCCGCCTGCGGGGGACTTCGCCCGGCTTCGCCGCGCGTGCGATCGCCACTAATGCCCCGCGTTTTTGATGTAGAGCAGCCGGTCGGTGGCCTCGATGGCGTCGACTTCGGGTGCGCCGATGCGGAGCAGATGTCCGTCGCGCACGACGCCGAGCACGATGTCGCGCAGGTGCCGCGGCGATCCGCCCACCTCGCTCGCCTCCACTTCGCGTTCGGCGATTGCCAGCCCGGCGTCCGGGGTGAGCAGATCCTCGATCATCTCCACGACGCTGGGCGTGGTGGTGGCCAGACCGAGCAGCCGGCCGGCGGTCTCCGAGGAGACGACCACCGAGTCCGCCCCCGATTGCTGCAGCAGGTGCGAGTTCTCGGCTTCCCGGATGGCGGCCACGATTCTGGCCTTGGGCGCGATTTCGCGTGCCGTCAGGGTCACCAGCACGGCGGTGTCGTCACGGTTGGTGGCCACGATGATCGACGACGCGTGCTGCGCCCCGGCCAGCCGCAGCACGTCGGACTTGGTGCCGTCGCCGTGCACGGTGACCAGCCCGGCGGTGGTGGCGTGCTCGAGGGCGCTGCGATCGGTATCGACGACGACGACTTCGCCCTGAGCGGCCTCGTCGCTGACCCGGGCGGCGACGGCACGTTTGCCCTTGGTGCCGTACCCGATCACGATGGTGTGGTTACGCACTCTGTTCCTCCAACGCTGGATTTTCCACCCCTGCCGGGACCGCTCGGACAGCACCTCGAGCGTCGTTCCGACCAACACGACCAGGAACGCGATGCGCAGCGGGGTGAAGACGACGGTGTTGACCAGGCGCGCGGTTTCGGTAATCGGTGTGATGTCGCCATAACCGGTCGTTGACAGCGAGACCGCCGAGAAATACAGGCAGTCCAGGAACGTCAGCCGTCCACCGCGCACGTCGCGGTAGCCGTTGCGGTCCAGGTAGACGACCAGGGCGGCACCGAACAAGACCAGCAGCGCGATGATCAGCCGGCGGGTGATGACACGGGCCGGGCTGCCGTGGTCTTCGGGGATACGCAACACGCCGATCAGCAAGTGACCGGGCTGGGTGGTCAGTCTCTCGTCGAGACCTCTCAGCCGTCGCAACCTACCGTTGGGCACAGCGGTCCATCATTGGCTGGACAACACCGCACGCCACACGCACGACACAAATGTAACCACGATCGCCGGTCGACAGACACTTGATGGCCTCAGACGGCGACCTCACGCTCGCGGTGGGGGGCCAGCCGTGCCAGCTCGGTGAGATCGGGCAATTCGTCGGGGACCACGGTGGCGCCGGTGCGTACGTAATGGAACGCGGTCCGCACCGAGGACTCCGGGCATCCGGCCAACGCCGCCCACGCCAAGCGGTAGACGGCGAGCTGGATGGCGGCCTGTCGCATCGCCTCGGCACCGCGCGGCGGTTCGCCGGTCTTCCAGTCCACGACGGTGGCACCGCCGTCGGGTTCGGCGAAGACGGCGTCGATGCGCCCGCGCACGACGGTGTCGCCGATCGGCATCTCGAACGGGACCTCGACGGCGATGGGTGTGCGGGCCGCCCACCGCGATCGGGTGAATGCCTCCTGCAGCGCGGCCAATTCTGCGGTGTGGCCGACATCGGAATCCGCCGCACCCGGCAGGTCGCCGAGGTCGAAGAGCCCCTCGGTTCCGTAGAACTGTTGCACCCAGGAGTGAAAGGCATTGCCCAGCAATGCATGTGGATCAGGACGAGTCGGCAGGCGATGCACCATCCGCCGGACCGCGCCCTCGGGATCGCGGGCCAGGTCAACCAGGCCACTGACGGACAACTGGCTGGGCAGGGCGCGTTCGACTCGTCGTTCGCAGCGAGCACGCTCGGCCAGTAACGCATCGACGTCGGCAGCCCAGCCGTCGACGTCCACGCAGTCTTTCGCCGGGACCGCCATCGCGGCGGCCACCAGCGCTGCCCCACGTTCGACGTCGGTGCGCCGCGAGGCCAGCGGATCGGCAGGCCATATCGCTTCAATAACGTTGTCGCGCAGTGGGTTTCGATCGCCGTCGACGGGCGCCGGCGCCCACTGCTCCACCACCCCGCAGGGTTCGCCGGCCGCGGCCGACCGCTCGATGACGTCCTTGAGTTCACACAGGAAGTCCGACGGCCCGCGCGGTTTGATCCCGGTGGGTCCCCAGTGATGACCGGAGACCAGCAGGGTGTCCTCGGCCCGGGTGATCCCGACGTAGAGCAATCGGCGCTCTTCGTCGACGCGCCGCTGCTCCAGCTGCCGCCGATGCTCGGCAATCTTGTCCGACAGCTGCTTTCGACTGGTGACATCCGAGAGGTCCAACACCGGAATGCCCAGCGAGCCCGCCGAAGCGCGATCGCCGCGCAACAACGGCGGCAATTCCGCCGCATCGGTCAACCAGCTGCTGCGCGACGCGGTCGACGGGAACGTTGCGCCGGACAGGTGGGCCACCGCGACCACTTGCCACTCCAAGCCCTTCGCGGAGTGCACGGTGAGCACCTGGACCCTATCCCTCGCGACCGTCAACGGCGCAGGCGCTAAACCGTTTTCGACAACCTCGGCGGCGTCCAGGTAGGCCAGCAATCCCAGCACCGGCGCCGCAGCCGACACGTCTATCGCGCTCGTTCGTTCCGCGTAAGCGGCGACCACGTCGGCGAAGGCGTCGAGATGTTCGGTGCCGGCCCAGCCGCCATGACCCGCGGCGGCACGGACCTCGCAGTCGATACCCAGCGCGCGCCGCACCTCGGCGACCAGGTCGGGTAGCGAATGCCCCAAGTGGCCACGCAGGGCGCTGAGTTCGGCGGCCAGGGCGGTAATGCGTTGATATCCCGCAGCCGAATACGCGGTGGCCGGGCCGGGATCACCGATCGCATCGGCCAGACACGCGGTGTCGGCCTCGATGTTGGAGGGGTCCGCGGCCATCGCGATCGACTCGGCCGAGGACGCATCTGCGGGGCGCCCCGCGCCAAGCGATGCGGCACGCCGCCAGAGGGCGGCGACATCCCGGCCGCCCAGGCGCCAGCGCGGCCCGGTCAGTACCCGCATTGCCGCCGCACCGGCCGTCGGGTCGGCGACCAGGCGCAGCATGGCCACCAATTCGGCCACCTCCGGGATGGACAGCAGGCCGGCCAGCCCGACGACCTCAACCGGGATCCCGCGCGCGCGAAGCGCATCGGCGATGGGTGCGGCATCCGCGTTGCGGCGCACCAGCACCGCGGCGGTCGGCGGGTTGACGCCGTCGGCACGCGCCCGCTGGTAGTGCTCGTGCAGGTGGTCGGCGATCCACTCGCGTTCGGCTTGCGCATCGGGAAGCAGCGCGGCGCGGACGGTGCCCCGCGGGGCGTCGGGGCGGGATCGCAAGGCGTGCACGGCCACGGACCGGCGCCGTGCCTCCGCCGAAATGGCATTGGCGATGTGCAGGGTGCTGGGCGGGTTGCGCCAGCTGGTCCGCAGCTCCAGAACCGGCGCGGGAGTGCCGTCGGATTGCGGGAAGTCGGTGGTGAACCGGGGCAGGTTGGTTGCCGAAGCGCCGCGCCAGCCGTAGATCGACTGAATAGGATCGCCGACCGCCGTGAGCGCCAACCCATCGTCGATGCCGCCGCCGAAGAGGGCCGACAACGCGACGCGCTGGGCGTGGCCGGTGTCCTGGTACTCGTCGAGCAGCACCACCCGGTAGCGGTTGCGCAGGTCCTCCCCGACCTGCGGGAAGTTCGCGGCAAGCCGTGCCGCCGACGCCATTTGCACACCGAAGTCCATGACCTTCGCGGTGCGCATCCGCTCCTGCAACGCGTCGAGCAGCGGTACCAGCTCGGTGCGTTCGGTCTGAGCGGACAGCAGCCGCAGTAGCCATTGGCTCGGGCCGCGGTCGCGTTGGTAGGGGCCGGCGGGCAGGGCGTGCACCAGCCGCTCCAGCTCGAGGTGGGTGTCGCGGAGTTGGTCGGTGTCGACCAGATGCTCGGTGAGCTGGCCCCACAGTCGCAGCACCATCGAGGTGACCGCGGCCGGTGCCTTGTCGGTATGCAGCTGCCCGCCGTAGCCGTTGACCACGTCGAAGGCGAGCTGCCACAGTTCGGTCTCGCTGAGCAACCGGGTGTCGGGCTCGATCGGCAGCAGCAGCCCGTAGTCGCGCAGCAGCGAGCCCGCGAACGCGTGATAGGTGCTGACCGCCGGGGTGCCCGTCGCTTCGAGGGCCGCCGGGCCGGTTTCGCCGTAGCCAAGGCCGATACCGGCCAACCGGGCCAGCCGGGAGCGGACCCGGCGCAGCAGCTGTCCGGCGGCCTTGCGGGTGAACGTCAATCCCAGCACCTGGCCGGGGTCGGCGTACCCGTTGGCGATCAGCCACACCACCCGCGCGGCCATCGTCTCGGTTTTACCCGCACCCGCCCCCGCGATCACGACCAGCGGCCCAGGAGGCGCGGCGATGACCGCGGCCTGCTCGGCGGTCGGCGGGAAAAGCCCTAGTGCACAAGCCAATTCGTCCGGGCTGTAACGCGGGGTCATGATGCCGACCCGTCGGCGTGGGCGGGACACGACGGCCGGATCGGGCAATGCGAGCAGCCCTCGTTGCGCCGGGCGACGAACTGCGGCCCGGCGGTCGCGTCGGCCGCGCGGATGACCAGGTCGCGCCATTCGTCGCGGCCGGCCGGCGTCAGTGGATCCTGCTCCCGGACGGTGGCGCCGGCTGCCCCGCGCTTGCCGACGTAGATCAACCGCGCGCCGCCGGGCTCGTCGCCGTCGGGGATCAAGCCTTCGGCCACCGCCAGCTGATACATGGCCAGCTGAGCGTGCTGCTGGGCATCGTCCTTGCTGACCGGGGTTTTGCCGGTTTTGATGTCGACGATCACCAGCCGGCCGGCCGCGTCGCGTTCCAGGCGATCGATCCGGCCGCACAGCCGGGTTTCGCCACCGTCGGCTCGGGGCGTGCCCAGTACCCCGTCGACCTCGACCTCGACGCCGACCTCCGTCAGATCGCCGCGTGTTTGCGCTCGCCACTCGACGAACGCCTCGATCATGGCGCGATGCCGGGTCAGCTCGTTGGCCGAATGCCACCGCGCCTCGAAAGGCAAGTGCTCCCAGGCTCGTTCCAGCTCGGCCAGCAGTTGCGTTTCGGTCTTGCCCGATTCGGCGATCAGCGCGTGCAGCACCGAGCCGATCGTGGACCGCAGCTCGCGCGGGTCAGTCCCGCCGTGCCGCTCGACCAGCCAACGCAGCGGGCAGTCGGTGAGGGTCTGCAGCGTCGACGGCGTCAGTGTGACGGCATCGCCGCCGTCGCACAGCGGATCGCTGGTACTGACCATGGTCAGACCGTGCCAGCCGGATGGGTCGGCGCCCGGCACACCGGCGGCGGCCAGCCGGGCCAATTGCGTTGCCGCACAATGGCGAGCTTCATCGTCGACGGCGCCGTCCGGCGCGCAGACGACACCGCGCAACCGGCCGACCAGCGCTGTGGTCGACAACACACGCGGTGCCGAAACAGGCTGCGCTACAGCAAGATCGGTGTCCTCATCGGCCCACTGCGCAACCTCGAAGAAGAACGGCGAGGGTAGCGCCGCTCCCCCGTCCGCCCCGCCGGTGTCGCTGTCGACGGCGGTCACCAGCAGCCGGCGCCGGGCGCGGCCCAGCGCGGCCACCAGCAGCCGGCGTTCCTCGGCCAGCAGCGGCGCACGCACCGAAACGTCGGCGCCGACACCGTCCACGACGTCGAGCAGTCGCTGGGTGGCCAGCACACCACCGCGCGGAACGGTGTTGGGCCACAACCCATCCTGTAGGCCGGCGACGACCACCACGTCCCATTCGTGTCCCAACGCGGCGTGGGCACTGAGCACCTGGACCTGCTCGACCGTCGATGCCGGCTCGGTCTTGACGCTCGGCAGCTGCAGCGCCGCGACGTGTTCGAGCAGACCGCGCAACGACGCCCCTGGGGTGCGCGACACGTACTGGTCGGTGACGTCGAACAATTCGGTCACCGCGTCCAGGTCCCGGGTGGCCTGGGCTCCGGCGGTGCCGCCGCGCTCGCTGGCCGCCAGCCAGCGCCGCTGCAGACCGGACCGGTGCCATGCCGCCCAGAGCGTGTAGCGCGGGTCTTGGCCGTCGCGATGGCAGCGCGCGGCGGCGTCGAGGACCGCGCGCACCCGCTGCAGCGGGCGAGACGTCGGCGGCGCGCCGCCGCCCAGCGCGGCCACCAGCAGATCACCGAAACCGCCTGCCGCATCGGCGGGTTTGCCGCGCATCAGGGTTCGGCGCAGCTGCCGCAACGAAACCGGGTCGACGCGACCGATGGGCCCGGTCAGCAGTGCCAGCGCCTGATCGCCGTCCAGCCCCTCGGCGGTCGCGGCCAGCACCGTGAGCATCGCCCGCACCGCGGGCTCCTCGCCCAGCGAGCCGCTCATGGCGGGTGCGGCGACCGGCACCCCGGCGGCCGCCAGCGCCCGCGGTAACCGGGCTCCGGCTCGTGGCACCGACCGCACGATCACCGCCATCTGTGACCACGGCACGTTGTCGACCAGGTGCGCACGCCGCAGCGCGTCGGCGATCAGCGCGGCCTCCGCATGCGCCGACGCCGCCAGCCGCACCTGGACCGATCCCGCCTCGGCGCCGGTGCCATCGATGTGCCGTCCGTCGCTGCTGCCGGGCAACCGGCGCGCGATGCCGCTGACGGCGCGGGCGACCGCCGGCGCGCACCGATGCGACTCCGTCAGCGTCATCGCGGGGGAATCGCCGTCGAGGAGCCCGGCCGGCTCGCCGCCCCGGAATCCGAACACCGCCTGATTTGGGTCTCCGGCGATCAGCGCCAGTTCGCTTCCCGCCGCCAACACCCGGACCAGCCGCGCGGCCTGCGGGTCGAGTTGCTGGGCGTCATCGACCAACAGAACCCGGATGCGGGTGCGCTCGGCGGCCAGCAGCTCAGCGTCGACCGCGAACGCCTCCAGGGCGGCGCCCACGAGTTCGGCGGCACCCAGCGCCGGTGTCGTCGCTTGCGGCGCCGCGGTTCCGACCGCCGCGCGCAGCAACATCACCTGCTCATACTGTTGAGCGAACCGGCCCGCCGCACTCCAGTCCGGTCGTCGGCACAGCCGGCCGATGCGCTGTAGCTCTTGTGGGTCCACGCCGCGTTCCGCGCAGCGCGCCAACAGATTTCGCAGTTCGGTGGCGAATCCCGCGGTGCTCAGCGCGGGCCACAGGTGCGCCGGCCAGCCGGAGGTGCCCTCGTCTTCGAGGTCGCCGGCCAGCAGCTCGCGGATGATGGCATCCTGTTCGGCGCTGGTGACCAGCCGCGGCGGGGCGTCCCCGGCACGCTCGGCCGCCCGCCGCAAGACGGCGTAGGCGTAACTGTGCACGCTGCGCACGACCGGCTCTCGGATCGCGGACCGACCCGGGCCGGTGGCACGCAGCAGCGACATCGTCAACGCACTGCGCTGACGCATCCCGATCCGTCCCGAACCGGTAAGCAGCAGAACCGATTCCGGACCGACACCGGCGTCGACCGCGGCGACGGCAGCATCGACCAGCAGGCTGCTCTTCCCGGTGCCCGGGCCGCCCAGGATCCGGATCGCACCGCGAGCGCCCGGAGCCAGCACGGCGCTCGCCTCGGCACCCCAGGTCAACGACATACCGGCATGACATCACGAGGGTCTGACAAGTTGGTCCGGCTACGACCGGCGGTGTCCCCCGCGCCTGGCATCATCAACGCGTGACCAGCGACCTTCACGTGCACCGCTTCGGTCCGGCCGGCCCGGTGCAGCTGCTCGCCCTGCACGGACTGACCGGCCACGGCCAGCGGTGGCAGCAGCTGGGCGATCAGCTGCCCGAAATCACCATTGCCGCTCCCGATCTGATCGGCCACGGCAGGTCGTCGTGGGCTGCGCCGTGGACCATTGACGCCAACGTCGCGGCGCTGGCCGCGCTGCTCGACGAGGCGGCCGAGGCCCCGGTGCTGGTCGTCGGGCACTCATTCGGCGGCGGGCTGGCCATGAACCTGGCCGCGACCCGGCCGGACCTGGTGGCGGGCCTACTCCTGCTCGACCCCGCGGTGGGCTTGGATGGCGACTGGATGCGCCAGATCGCCGAGGCGATGTTCTCCTCCCCCGACTACCCGGACCCGGCCGAAGCACGCATGGAAAAGGCAACCGGCTCTTGGGCGGACGTCGATCCGGACGTGCTCGACGCCGAACTCGACGAGCACCTGGTCCAGCTGCCCAGCGGGCGCTACGGCTGGCGGGTGAGCGTGCCGGCAATGATGTCCTACTGGAGCGAATTGGCCCGTCCCGCCGTGCTTCCGCGGGCGGGAATGCCGACGACGTTGGTGCGCGCGGCGTGGACGTCGCCGCCCTACGTCACCGAGCAGCTCGTCACGGGTCTGCGGCAACGGTTGGGCTCTGACTTCGAATCGCTGACCTACGAGTGCAACCACATGGTGCCCGGCGCCAAACCGACTGAGGTCGCCGCGCTGATCCGCAAGCAGCTGCAGGCCGGCTGACCGTGGCGCCGGTGACCGAGGAGCAAGTCGAGCGGGTGCGTGCGCTGGTCGCCGCGATCCCCGCCGGCCGCGTCTGCACCTACGGCGACATCGCCGCTGTCGCAGGGCTTTCCAGCCCGCGGATCGTCGGCTGGATCATGCGCACCGACTCCTCCGACCTGCCCTGGCATCGGGTGATCACCGCCTCCGGACGACCGGCCCGGCATCTGACGACGCGGCAATTGGAACTGTTGCGCGCCGAAGGAGTGCTGTCCGTCGACGGCAGGGTCGCGCTCAGCGAAGTGCGCTACGCGTTTCCGCAGGACTAGAGCACCAGGCGGATCAGGGCCGCCGTGCGGGCCAGACCCGGGAAGGCCTCGGCGGTAGACCGGGGATGCAGCGCATGCACCGCCAGACGAAACATCAACGCGCGCAACAACATCTGCGGCCACTCCGGCAGGGCGTTCCAGCGTTCGATCAGCCCGTCGTCGGCGTCACCCCAGGACAGCGCGTCGACTACCACCACACCGGCGGCCCACGACGCGGGCCGCCAGTACGGCGTGATGTCGGTGATCCCCGGCGCGGCGGTGCCGACGAAGAGCACCGTCCCGTAGAGGTCCCCGTGCACTAGCTGGTTTGGGCTCTTGGTCGGCTTGCGCAGCGTGGCCAGCTGGCCGATCAGCTCGACCGACCGCTGGGCGTCGGCGCTGGGCGGAGCGGTGCGCGCGCCGGGTGGAATCGACTGCAGTGGCCGCTCTTCCCAGGCGGACCGGTCGGCGGCGATGAACACGTCGACGTCCGACCACGGCGTGGTCGGACCCTGGGTCAGGAATCGGGGGCGTTCGAGTTTGCCGGTGGCCTCGTGCAGCCGCACCGCGGCGGAGACGACTTCGTCGTGGCGCGGCTCCGGTGTACCGGCGACGAACGTGTCCGCCCGCCATCCGGAGACCACGTAGCGCCCGTCGGTCGAGCGGACCGGACGGGCCAGCCGCACCCCGTCGACGAACAGCGTTTCCCGCACTCGCGCAGACCAGGCCGCGCGCGCGTGGTCCGCCACGACCGAGAGGACGACCTCGCCGCACCGCCAGCCGCCTTCCCAGCTGGCGCCCAGCGCGATGGGCTCGACACCGGCCAAACCAAACGCCGAAAGCACATGCTCCGGCGGTGGTTCGACGCTCACGGGGGTTAGCCTAGCCGGGCGACGATGCGCGTCGTTACGACGCGCTGAGGAGGCCGGCAATCGGCTCAGCGGGGAGATGATGCAGGTCCGCGCGGCGCGCTGGCGAGCGTCAGTACATCACCATGTCGGGCTGCATCTGCTGTGCCCACGCCACGATGCCACCCTGCAAGTGGACGGCATCGGCGAAACCGGCCTTCTTCACCGCGGCCAACGCCTCGGCCGAGCGCACGCCCGTCTTGCAATACAGCACCGCCTTGCGGTCGTGCGGCAGCTTTTTCAGACCCTCGCCGGAGCTGATCGACGAATTCGGGATCAGCTGGGCGCCGTCGATGTGATTGATGTCCCACTCAACCGGCTCGCGAACATCGATCAGGGCCAGCTTCTTGCCCGAGTCCAGCAATGCGCGCAGCTCGGCCGGGGTGATCGTCGAGCCGGTGACCGCCTCGGCGGCATCGTCGGAAACCGCACCGCAAAACGCCTCGTAGTCGATCAATTCGGTGATCCGCGGCGTGGCCGGGTCCTTGCGGATCTTGATCGTGCGGTAGCTCATCTCCAGCGCGTCGTAAATCATCAGCCGGCCTAGCAACGGTTCACCGATACCGGTGATCAGCTTGATCGCCTCGGTGCCCATCACCGACGCGATCGACGCGCAGATGATGCCGAGCACGCCTCCCTCGGCGCACGACGGAACCATGCCGGGCGGCGGCGGCTCCGGGTAGAGGTCGCGGTAGTTCAGGCCGCGCTCATTGCCGGCTTCGTCGGCGGGGGCGTCCTCCCAGAACACCGAGACCTGACCTTCGAAGCGGTAGATCGATCCCCAGATATAGGGCTTGCCGGCCAGCACCGCGGCGTCGTTGACCAGATAGCGGGTGGCGAAGTTGTCGGTGCCGTCGACGATCAGGTCGTACTGACTGAACAGGTCGACGGCGTTGCTCGCCTCCAGCCGGAACTCGTGCAGCCGCACCTGCACCAGCGGATTGATCGCGTGGATCGAGTCGCGCGCCGACTGCGCCTTGGCGCGTCCGACGTCGGCGGTGCCGTGGATGATCTGACGCTGCAGGTTCGACTCGTCGACGACGTCGAAGTCGACGATGCCGATCGTCCCGACGCCCGCCGCGGCCAGGTACAGCAGCGCCGGCGCGCCGAGCCCACCGGCGCCGATCACCAGCACCCGCGCGTTCTTCAGCCGTTTCTGCCCGTCGACGCCCAGGTCCGGAATGATCAGATGGCGGCTATAGCGCGCCACTTCGTCGCGACTCAGCTCGCCGGCAGGATCGACTAGCGGCGGCAACGATGTGGACACCGAACATCTCCTCGGTCAGCTTTGCGACTCAACTTCTCCAGTCAACGCTTCGATCGCCGGCGATGCTTCCCCGACGGCTTGTTAGGCGATCGGATACGGCCAGGGGTTGAAGCGGCAGGTCTTGCCGTCGGCCTTGACGTACTCCGGGTCGAACTTCGCGGCGTCGTCGTTGGAGGTGGAGAACGTCTGCTGCATCATCACCGGCGCCAATCCACCCTGCTTATCGCACGCCTCGTGGCGCACGTAGCCGATGGCGTGGCCGACCTCGTGGTCGATGACGTACTGCCGGTACGAGCCGACGTCGCCCTCGAACGGCACGGCGCCGCGCACCCAGCGCGCCTCGTTGACGAACACCCGGGCTTGGCGCTCCGGGCCGTAGGCCGGGTTGTAGCAGGAGGTCTCCAGCCGGAACTCGTAGCCGCACCCCTCGCGCACCGTCACCGGAGACACCAGCGAAATCCGGAAGTCGGGTTTGCCGTTATCGATCCTGACGAACGCGAACTGCGGATTGTGCGTCCAGCCCTTGGGGTTGGCCAGCGTCTGATCGACCATCGTGGCGAACGCATCGTCCCCGCCGAACATCGCGGGATCCAGACCGTTCTCGACCTCGACGGTATACCGGAACACCTTGGCGGTGCCTTGGCCGATCTGCGGCGTGGTGCCGGGCACGACATGCCAGGTCTTGTCGCCGGCTTCGGTGAACGGGCCACCGTCCGGCAGCGTCCCGGCCGGCAGATTGGCGTCGAAGGTGGCCAGGCCGCGCGGCGGTGCGTCGAGGATGGCCGTGCCGACCGCCCCGATGGCCGGTGGTCCTTGGATTGTCGGCTTGGTCGCCGTCGGCTGCGGCGCGCCGACGCCGGTCACCGTCTGGTAGATGACCACCGCGGTCAACGCCACCAGAACGGGCAGCGCATACGCGCGCCAGCCGTAGGTGGAGACGAACCGGCCCAGCCACGATTGTTTCCGCCATTGGCGGGGACGGTCGCGATCGGCGCGGGCGCGTCCGGTGCCCACCGCGACCGGATCCCGCAGGGCGCGAAGCGGTTCTCGCCACTCGTCACGCAGCATCGGCACTCGACCGCTGCCGTGCACGGGCGGCTCGGACGTCATTGCCCCAGGATGGCACAGCCGCGACGCCGGGTGTCCCTGGCGCGCCCTACGACACCGGTTCGGCCTGCGCGGACGGTGCCGATGCCGGTCACAGGTACACCATGGGTAGTAATGTCTGTGCGACGAGCGGCGCGCGGCCGGCTTGTCGATATCTGATGGTCGGTCGCCACAATCCAAATGAGGACCAAGTGAGCGATCTCGCCAAGTCGGCGGCACGGCGTGCCGTCAGATCGGGTGACCGCGGTCGGCCGAGTGACGGCATAGCGACCACGAACCGGCGAGGGAACAGGTTGCCGCGTGACGAGCGTCGCGGCCAACTGCTGATCGTGGCCAGCGATGTCTTCGTCGACCATGGCTACCACGCGGCCGGCATGGATGAGATCGCCGATCGGGCGGGAGTCAGTAAACCCGTTCTGTACCAACACTTTTCCAGCAAGCTGGAGCTGTATCTGGCGGTGCTCAATCGCCACGTCGACAACCTGGTCTCGGGTGTGCAGAACGCATTGAGCACCACCACCGATAACCGGCGGCGGCTGCACGCGGCCGTTCAGGCCTTCTTCGACTTCATCGAGCACGACAGCCAGGGGTACCGGCTGATCTTCGAGAACGACTACGTCACCGAGCCCGATGTCGCCGCACAGGTGCGAGCGGCCACTGAATCGTGTATCGACGCGGTATTCGCGCTGATCAGCGCCGATTCCGGCCTCGACCCGCACCGCGCCCGGATGATCGCCGTCGGCCTGGTCGGCATCAGCGTCGACTGCGCCAGGTACTGGCTGGACTCCGACCGCCCGATCTCGAAGTCGGACGCCGTCGACGGCACCGTGGCGTTCGCCTGGGGCGGGTTGTCACACGTGCCGCTTACTCGCTCTTAGCGCGCTTACCGCCGGAGTGCGCGCCGGCGTCCGACCCGATTCCGAAGCCGACCCGACGGCCGTCGGCGGCACCGATCTCGACGTAGGCGATCTTGGCGGAGTGGATCAGATAGCGGCGGCCCTTCTCGTCGGTGAGGCCCAGCAGACCCGAGCCTTCGCGCAGCGCGGCACTCACGGCCTCCTCGACTTCTGCAGGCGTCTGCGGACTGGCGAAGACCAGCTCGCGCGGACTGTCCGTGATACCGACCTTGACCTCCACGATGGCCCCTTCCGTTGCTGTTCCGTCCCAGGCGTCTCAAGCAGCAGGTTAGTGGACGCGGCCGGTGCGCTCCGAGCAGAGGGTGACAGCGGGGAGTTCGCGGTAAGCGAAGCGCTGTCGAACGGCAGATAACGATTGGCTCCCAGCCTGATCAAGGTGGCTCGCGGCGGCCGTTTTCGGCTATTCACCTCAGTAACATCGGCATCATCAGATACACACTCGATGATCGCGCCGGCCTAGCTCGTGGCGTCGCCCACGACTACCCCGATGACGACGACTACGACGGAGCCGGCTATGACGGCTACGACGATGACGGCTACGACGATGACGAGTACGCCGACGACGAGCACCCGACCGACGAATACGAGTACGACGAGCTCAAGGAGCTCCTCTGGCCGATCGGCTCCTGGCGCCCCGCGGTCGCGGTGCTCGGCGCGGTGGTGGCGATCGGCGCGATCGCGACCGCGGTGATCATCAACAGCGGCGACAGCGCGTCGACGAAGGCCACCATCGCGCCGCCTGCTCCCACCACGTCCGCACCGCGGACCAGCAGCCCGCCGAGCGCGACGCAGCGCCCGGTACCGAGCACGTCGCAAGCGCCCCAGCTACCGCCGGAGACCGTCACGACGCTGGCCCCGCCGAGCGCGGCGCTGACGACTCCGCCGCTGGCCGTGCCGCCGCCCGCGGTCGTAGCACCAAGGGCCACGGTGAATCCCAGCACCATCTACTACAGCGTGACCGGGACGAAGACGCTGCTGGACCTGGTGAACGTCGTCTACACCGACGCCCGTGGCTACCCTCAGACCGAGTTCAACGTGTCGCTGCCCTGGACCAAGGTTGTCGTGCTGAATCCGGGGGTGACGACCCAATCGGTCGTCGCGACCAGCATCGTGGGCAAGCTGAACTGCGCGATCGTCAACGCCGCGGGTCAGGTCGAGGTGGCGTCGGCCAACGGCTCGAACCTGGCGACCTGCACCAAGTAGGGCTTCAGCCCAGACCGAGCTCGCGCATCCGCCGCTCGTGGGTTTGCTGCAGACGCTCGAAGAACGCGCTGAGCTGACCCAGGCCGCCGGCACCGGACACCACCAGGTCGACCAGCTCGTCATGATCGGCCAACAGGTATTGGGCCTGGGTGAACGCTTCGCCGTACAGCCGGCGGGCCCACAGCGCCAGCCGGCTGCGCTGTTTGCCGCTCGCGGTCACCGCGGCGCGCACCTCGGCGACGACGAACTGCGAGTGCCCGGTCTCGGACAGGGCAGCGCGCACCACGTCGGCGACCTCGTCGGGCAGCTTGTCGGCGATCTCGAGGTAGAGGTCGGCGGCCAGCGCGTCGCCAACGTAGGTCTTGACCAGCGCTTCCAGCCATGTGCTGGGCATCGTCAGCCGGTGGTAGTTCTCCAGCGCCGATACGTATTTCGACATGGCCGACACCACGTCGACGCCGCGGCTTTCCAGGGCGTCGTGCAGCAGCTCGTAGTGCTGCATCTCGGCGGCCGCCATGCTCGCCATTGATATGCGACCCCGCAGGTCAGGGGCCATCCGAGCCTCGTCAGTCAGCCGGTAAAACGCGGCCACCTCGCCATAGGCGAGCACTGCGAACAGCTCGTTGACGCCTGGATGGTCCGCGGTCAGTCCTACGGAAGGCGATTCGTCTACTTGGTCGGCAGAGGAGGCCGAAGTCATGGGCATCACTGTAGTCGGCAGACCTGGCAGAAGATGGGGATGAGCTGTCGACCAGCTATCATGCAGATTGATAGTGGCTGTATTTCTTTGCACTGCCGCTATCGGCGAAAATGTGCGTGCACAGCTGGCCCGCCCAATCTCAGCAGGGCCCGGTGACTCGGCGACTTGGAGTCGGAACTCGTGCGCGCGTGACCGCGAGAGAAAACCGACCCAATCGAATAAGTCACCGAAAGGTACATCACTCACGCATGACTGCATTGACAAGCAAGACTGAACCGACTTTTGCCGAACTCGGCGTACGCGACGAAATCGTCCGGGCGCTCGCCGAAAAGGGCATCGAGCATGCCTTTGCCATCCAGGAACTCACCCTGCCGATGGCGCTGTCCGGTGACGACGTCATCGGCCAGGCCCGCACCGGTATGGGCAAGACCCTCGCCTTCGGTGTGCCGCTGCTGCAGCGCATCACCAACGGCGGCGACGCGCGGCCGCTCAACGGCACGCCGCGCGCCCTGATCGTGGTGCCCACCCGGGAACTGTGTCTGCAGGTCACCGAGGACCTGGCTGCCGCCGCCAAGCATCTGACCGCCGACGAAGGCCGCCGCCTGTCGGTGGTGTCGATCTACGGCGGACGGGCCTACGAACCCCAGATCGACGCGCTGCGCACCGGCGCCGACGTCGTGGTGGGCACCCCGGGCCGACTGCTCGACCTCTCCCAGCAGGGCCACCTGCAGCTCGGCGGATTGTCGGTGCTGGTGCTCGACGAGGCCGACGAGATGCTGGACTTGGGCTTCCTGCCGGATATCGAGCGCATCCTGCGCCAGATCCCGGCCGACCGGCAGTCGATGCTGTTCTCGGCGACCATGCCGGACCCGATCATCACGCTGGCCCGCACCTTCATGGTGCAGCCCACCCACATCCGCGCCGAGGCACCGCACTCGGCGGCCACCCACGACACCACCGAGCAGTTCGTCTACCGCGCCCACGCGCTGGACAAGGTGGAGATGGTCAGCCGGATACTGCAGGCCGACGGCCGCGGCGCGACGATGATCTTCACCCGCACCAAGCGCACCGCGCAGAAGGTCGCCGACGAGCTGGCCGAGCGCGGCTTCAAGGTCGGCGCCGTGCATGGCGATCTCGGGCAGATCGCCCGCGAGAAGGCGCTCAAGGCGTTTCGGGCCGGCGACGTCGACGTGCTGGTGGCCACCGACGTGGCCGCCCGCGGTATCGACATCGATGACATCACCCACGTCATCAACTACCAGATCCCTGAGGACGAACAGGCCTACGTGCACCGGATCGGCCGTACCGGACGCGCCGGTAAGACCGGAATCGCCGTGACCCTGGTGGACTGGGACGAACTGCCGCGCTGGACGGCCATCGACAAGGCGCTGAACCTGGGCTCCCCCGATCCGGCCGAGACGTACTCCAACTCGCCGCACCTGTACACCGAGATGGGCATTCCGGGCGAGGCCACCGGCACGATCGGTGCGCCGAAGAAGTCGCCGGTCAAGCGTCGCGAGACCGACCGCACCGAACGCACCACGACATCGGACAGGCCGGCGCGAGCACGCTCGGCCAACAGGCGGCGGCGTACCCGCGGCGGTGAGCCCGTGAGTGGCCACCCGGGCGGCAACGGCAGTGATGGCGAGGCCGCCCCTGAGGCGCCGTCGGACTCGGCGACCGGCGGTGGCAGTAGTGGCGGCGCCAACCCCCGTCGTCGCCGCCGTCGCCGCAAGCCGGCGGAAGCCGCCACGCCCGCCAACTGAGCCGACACCCAGGCATGGTCAAACCGGAACGCCGGACCAAAGGCGATCTGCTGGCCGCCGCGGCGATCGCGGTCGTCGTCGCAGCGACCGCGTCGCTGATCTGGTGGACCAGCGATGCCCGGGCCACGATCAGCCGGCCCGCCGCGACGCCGGCGCCCAACCCGACGCCGGCCAAGCAGGTGCCGGCCAGTCTGAAGCAGCTGTGGACCGCGCCCAGCTCCGCCACCACGGCACCCGTGATCGTGGGCGGGACGGTCACCACCGGCGACGGCCGTGAGGTGGACGGCCGCGACGCCGGCACCGGCCAGACGCGCTGGAGTTACTCCCGCGACAGCGACCTGTGCGGCGTGTCCTGGGTCTACCACTTCGCGGTCGCCGTTTACCGCGACGACCGCGGTTGCGGCCAGGTCAGCACCATCGACGGGACCACCGGCCGCCGGGGGGCCGCCCGCAGTAGCTACGCCGACCCGCGGGTGCGACTGTCCTCGGACGGCACGACGGTGTTGTCGGTCGGGGATACGCGCTTGGAGCTGTGGCGCTCCGACATGGTCCGGATGCTGGCCTACGGCGAGACCGACGCTCGGGTGAAACCGTCGTCGCGGGGACTGCACTCCGGATGCCAGCTGTACTCGGGGGCGGCCAGCTCGTTGGAGGTGTCGGTGCTGGAGAGCTGCGGAAACCAGGGCGACCTGCGCCTGGCCCTGCTGCGCCCGGGCAAGGAAGACGACGAACCCCGGCAGCATCTCGTGTCCGAGCCCGGGATCAAGGCGAACTCGGGCGCGCGCGTGCTCACCGTCTGGCAAAGCAACACGGCCGTCTATCTGCCGACACCGCAGCCCAGGGTCGACGTGATCGATGAGATGGGCACCACGGTGTCGAGCGCGCTGCTGCCCCAGGCGCCGACGGACTCGGCGGTGTCGCAGGCGGGCAACCTGGTGACCTGGTGGACCGGCGATTCCGTGTTGGTGTTCGAGGCAAGCACCCTGACCCTGCGCTACACCATCGCCGCGGGCGACAAGACGGTCCCGTTGGGACCCGGCACCATGATGGCCGGCAAGCTGCTGATTCCGGTCACCGGCGGCATCGGCGTCTATGACCCGATGACCGGAGCCAACGAACGCTACATCCCGGTGGAGCGGGCCCCGACCACCCGCGCGGTGGTCCCGGCGGTATCGGGCTCCCGGGTGTTCGAGCAGCGCGGCGACACCGTGGTCGCGCTGGGCTGACGCCGACGCCTCGACGCCCTATGGCAACTGCGACGTCCAGTGTGCGCTCAGGGCGACGACACGCCGACCGTCGCCGCCATCAACGCACACTCGACGACTGGCGCCTACGCCTCGACGGCGAACGTCGGCAGCGGTTTGCCGGACTTCCAATGTTTGAGCAACGCCTGCGCCAGGGCGGCGTAGGCCATCGCGCCCTTGTTCTTGCGCCCGGCCATCACTGACGAGCCCGACGCGCTGGCCTCGGCGAAACGCACGGTGCGTGGGATCGGCGGTGCGAGGACCGGCAGGTCGTAACGGTCCGCGACATCGAGCAGCACGTCGCGGGTGTGGGTGGTGCGTGAGTCGTACAACGTCGGCAACGCGCCCAGCAGCCGCAGATTCGGGTTGGTGATCTGCTGGACATCGGAGACGGTGCGCAGGAATTGACCGACGCCGCGGTGTGCCAGCGTCTCGCACTGCAGCGGCACGATGACCTCGTCGGCAGCGGTCAGCCCGTTGAGGGTCAGCACGCCCAGCGACGGCGGGCAGTCGATGATGACGACGTCGAACTGATCGGCCACCTTGGCCAGCGCTCGTTTGAGTGCGTACTCGCGGCCGGCCCGCATCAGCAGCATCGCCTCGGCGCCCGCCAAGTCAATGTTGGCCGGCAGCAACGTCATTCCCTCAATGGTGGTGACCAGCGCGGCGTTCGGCTCGATGTCCCCGAGCAGCACCTCGTGCACCGACACCGGCAACTTGTCCGGGTCGTGACCAAGCGAAAAGGTCAAGCAACCCTGCGGATCCAGGTCGACCAGCAGCACCCGCCGGCCGCTCTCCGCCATCGCCGCACCCAGCGAGGCGACCGTCGTCGTCTTGGCCACACCACCCTTCTGGTTGGCGACCGCCAATACCCGCGTCTCACTCATCAGCGCCGCTCTCCCCCGCAAGCGGGAGGTACCCCCACCTCATCGCTCGTTTTCCCCTCATCGTCGTCGGCGCGCTCACACCTGCCATCCTGGCACGTTCCGGGCCGGGAGCTAAGGACCTTCCCACTTCGGGGACGGCAAGTCGTGGGGCAGAATCACTCGACATGGGCTTGCACAACAACAGACTTGTATTGCTCCGCCATGGCGAAACCGAATGGTCGAAATCCGGTCAGCACACCGGCCGCACCGACATAGAGCTCACCGACACCGGCCGGCTGCAGGCCGAGCTTGCCGGGCATGTCCTGCGTGAGCTGAAACTCACTGACCCACTGGTGATCAGCAGTCCGCGGATACGCGCGCTGACCACGGCCAAACTGGCCGGTCTCGCGGTCGACGAGGTATCCGAACTGCTCGCCGAATGGGATTACGGTTCCTACGAGGGGCTGACGACCCCGCAGATCCGGGAATCGGTCCCTGATTGGCTGGTGTGGACCCACGGTTGCCCCGGCGGCGAGAGTGTGGCGCAAGTCAGCGCCCGCGCTGATCGGGCCGTCGCGCTGGCGTTGGAGCACATGGCTTCGCGCGACGTGGTGTTTGTGGGCCACAGCCATTTCTCCCGCTCGGTCATTACCCGCTGGGTCGAGCTGCCGCTGGTCGAGGGCAGCCGCTTCTGGATGCTGGCCGGCTCGATCGCGGTATGCGGGTTCGAGCATGGTCTGCGACAGCTCGCCGCGCTCGGACTGACCGGCCTCCCGCAGGCAATCGCACCCGGTTGAGCACCACGGAACCGCCGTTCGCACTGTGTGGCACGCGCGGCACCCTGGTTGCCGAGGGCGTGCGGGCGCGCTACGACGACCTGGGCGCCGCCCAAGCCGCGCTGAGAGCGGGATCGGCCCCAATAGTGTTGGGCGCATTGCCTTTTGATCTGGAGCGACCCGCCGCATTGCTGGTGCCGGACACCGTGCGGCACAGCGACGGGCCACCCGACTGGCCGACGGAACCGCTGCCGAACGTGCGCATCACCGCGGCCATCCCACCACCGGCCGAATACCGCGCCCGCATCAGCCGCGCCCGCGATGAGCTGACCGCGCCGAACACCTCGCTGAGCAAGGTGGTGCTGGCCCGGGCGTTGCAGCTGGCCGCCGATGGCCCGCTGGACGCCCGTGTCGTTCTGCGCCGCCTGGCCGCCAACGATCCGGCGGCCTACTGCTATCTGGCCGACCTGACCGCCGCCGGCGCGAACTACGCGGGCGCGGCGCTGGTGGGTGCGAGCCCGGAGCTTCTGGTCGCGCGCGCCGGCGACCGGGTGACCTGCCAGCCGTTCGCCGGTTCGGCCCCACGCGCCGCGGACCCGGAACGCGACGCCGCAAACGGCGCCGCGCTGGCCGCATCCGCCAAGGACCGCCACGAGCATCAGCTGGTCATCGACACGATGCGGGCCGCGCTGGAACCGCTGTGCGACGAGCTGTCCATCGCGCCCGAGCCGCAGCTGAGCCGCACCGCCGCGGTATGGCATCTGTGCACACCGATCAGCGGCCGGCTGCGCGATAAGTCAACCACCGCAATCGATTTAGCGCTGGCCCTGCACCCCACCCCGGCAGTCGGAGGCGTGCCGGCCAAGGCCGCATCCGAGCTGATTGCCGAGATCGAGGGTGACCGCGGCTTCTATGCCGGCGCGGTGGGCTGGTGCGCCTCCAACGGCGACGGTTATTGGGTGGTGTCCATCCGCTGTGCGCAGCTGTCGGCGGATCGCCGCACCGCCCTGGCCCACGCCGGCGGCGGCATTGTCGCGGAATCGGATCCCGACGCCGAAGTTGAGGAAACCACAACGAAATTCGCCACGATTCTCAACGCGCTAGGAGTTGAGCAATGAGCGAAGACATCCGTCGCGCGAAACCCGAAGACGCCGCCGACATAGCCGACATGATCCACGCGCTGGCCGAATTCGAACGCGCGGCCGAAGAATGCACCGTTACCGAAAAGCTGGTTTCCGCAGCACTTTTCGGCCATTCGCCGATCGTGTACGGACATGTCGGCGAAGTCGACGGGGAGATAGCCGCGATGGCGCTGTGGTTCGTCAACTTCTCCACGTGGGACGGCGTCAGGGGCATCTACCTCGAAGATCTGTTCGTACGACCCAAATTTCGCCGCCGCGGCCTGGCCCGCAAACTGCTGGCGACCCTGGCGGCCGAGTGTGTCGACAACGGCTACACCCGGTTGTCGTGGGCGGTGCTGAACTGGAACGCCGACGCGATCGCGCTGTATGACGAGATCGGTGCGCGACCGCAACGAGAGTGGACCACCTACCGGCTGTCCGGGCCGTCTTTGTCCGGGCTGGCCGGACCGCGCTGATCGTCTCCGGCGACCCAGCGCAACGCCGCAGGACTGAAGAGCAAGAGCAACGCCGTCAGCGCCACCACGGCCAGCGGTATGCCGAAGGCAGCACGATGCGAGCCGACCGCGAGGTACCAGGCCACCGGCAACAGGAGCAGCTGGGTGAACACCGCGAGCCCGCGCCCCCAGCGCCGGCCGACGACCAACGCGCGGCCGGCGGCCAGCACGACGCCGCCGATCACCAGGAACCAGAGCGCGGTGCCCAAACCGTTGACCACCCGCTGGTCGGCTCCGGCGACCGCACGCACCACCAGGACCGCGGCCATCGCCAGTGCGGCCAGCCCCTGCGCCGCGACGATGAATCCGGCGCCGCGAACGGCGGACGGGGGCGGTGGTATCTCCCGGTTGCGGCGGCCGCGATTCACAGCGTCAGCGTAACCACGCGGTACCCCTCATCCGTCGATTCGCCGCTTCCCCCACAGCAAGGCCTTAACCGCCCCGCATAAGCTCGTGCCTCATGCGAGCCGTTCTGATCGTGAACCCCGCAGCCACTTCCACCACGCCCGCCGGCCGCGATCTGCTGGCGCATGCGCTCAAGAGCCGTCTCGAGCTCACCGTCGAGCACACCAACCACCGCGGTCACGGGACCGAGCTCGGCCACGCGGCGGCCGAGAGCGGGGTCGACCTGGTCGTCGTGCATGGCGGAGACGGCTCGGTGAGCGGGGTCGTCAACGGCATCCTGGGCCGCCCCGGTGCGCCGCGGCCGGGACACGTCCCCGCGGTCGCCGTGGTACCGGGCGGTTCGGCGAACGTGCTGGCCAGGTCGCTGGGAATCTCCCGGGACCCGGTCGCCGCCACCAACCAGCTGATCCAGCTGATCGACGACTACCGCCGCCACCAGACCTGGCGGCGCATCAGCCTGATCGACTGCGGTGAGCAATACGCGGTGATCAACGCGGGAATGGGCGTCGACGCCGAGGTGGTCGCCGCGGTGGAGGCCCAACGCAACAAGGGCGTCAAGGTCACGCCGGTGCGGTATTGGCGGGTCGCGGTGCCCGCAACGATTCGCTATCGCCGCCGCGCGCCGGACATGACGCTGGAGCTACCCGGCCGTGATCCCATCTCGGGCGTGCAATTCGCCTGGGTGTCCAACACGACGCCCTGGACCTATAGCAACAGCCGACCTATGGTGACCAACCCGGGTTGCAGCTTCGAGTCGGGCCTCGGCGTGTTCGCGGTCACGAGTTTGAAGGTGATTCCGACGCTTCGATTACTGCGCGAGATTCTCGCGAAGAACCCGAACCCGGACGCCAAACAACTTGTCCGAGACGACGACACAGCTTGTCTGCGAATCACTTGCAGCGGCGAGCCGGTCGCCAGTCAGTACGACGGGGAGTACCTCGGACTGCGCGAATCCATGACGTTCCGGGCGGTGCGCGATGCGCTTCCAGTGGCGGCGCCGCCGAAAAGCAAACGATCCTGAGCTGCGAAAACGCGGGGCCAAAGGGCCGGGGCGGCCGAAAATTCTCGGCAGAGTAATCGGCGAGTGTAGTACAACGGAGTAAGGGCTTGACTAAGCCTTAACCAAAGTGAGATAGCCCACGGCCTAACTCACGCTATTGACATCTGTTGTGCCTGTGAAACGATCGAAAGGTTGCATGCAGAGATGTGGGGGTACCGAACAGATCCCTACTCATGCAAGCGTTAAGAGCCGAAGAATAACGCCAGTGCGCGATGCTGCGCACATAGTGAGGAGTAACTACTTATGGATTGGCGCCACAAGGCGGTGTGTCGCGACGAGGACCCCGAGCTGTTCTTTCCGGTAGGAAACAGTGGCCCGGCGCTCGCGCAGATCGCTGACGCGAAACTGGTCTGCAATCGGTGTTCGGTGACCACGGAGTGCCTCGGATGGGCGCTGAACACTGGTCAGGACTCCGGAGTGTGGGGCGGCATGAGCGAAGACGAGCGGCGCGCGCTCAAGCGCCGCAACGCCCGGACGAAGGCCCGCAGCGGAGTCTGACCCCAGTCTCTTGACAGCGCGGCCCCGACAAATCGTCGGGGCCGCGCTGTTGCGTGGGTGTCTACAACAGCAGCCTGGACCGGCGGCCGATCGGCACCCGCAGCACCACATCGGTGCCGCCGCGGGGTGCTTGACGCATCCCCAGGGTGCCGTCCAGCTCGGCCGCCACCAGGGTGCGCACGATCTGCAGGCCCAGGCTGTCGGATTTCTCCAGGCTGAACCCGTCGGGCAGTCCCCGCCCGTCGTCGTGCACCACCACATCGAGCCAGCGCGCCGAGCGCTCGGCGCGAATAGTCACCGACCCCTCCGGGGCAGCCGGGTCAAACGCGTGCTCGATCGCGTTCTGCACCAGCTCGGTGATCACCATGATCAGCGCCGTGGCGCGGTCGGAGTCGAGCACGCCCAGATCACCGACGCGGTTGATCCGGATCGGGCGGTCCACGGACGCGACGTCGTTCATGATCGGCAGGATCCGGTCGATGACCTCGTCGAGATTGACCTGCTCGTCGACCGACATCGACAACGCGTCGTGGACCAACGCGATCGACGACACCCGGCGCACCGATTCGATCAGCGCCTCGCGGCCTTCGGCGTTGGCGGTCCGGCGGGCCTGCAGGCGCAGCAGCGCCGCGACCGTCTGCAGGTTGTTCTTCACCCGATGGTGGATCTCGCGGATCGTGGCGTCCTTGGAGATCAGGGCCCGGTCGCGGCGCTTCACCTCGGTCACGTCGCGAATCAGCACCGCGGCGCCCGCGCCGGCGCCGTGCACCACCAGCGGCAACGTCCGCAGCAGCACCGTGGCCCCGCCGGCGTCGACCTCCATGCGCATGCTCTTACCGCCGGCCAGCAGGTCCTGCACGTGCTCGGCCATCTCCTGGGCTTCGAACGAATCCGAGATCAGCGGCCGCGTGATCCGGATGAGGTTGTGGCCCTCCAGCTCGCTGGTCAGTCCCATCCGGTGATACGCCGACAGGGCGTTGGGGCTGGCGTAGGCGACGACGCCGTCGACGTCGAGGCGGATGAATCCGTCGCCGACGCGTGGCGTGGAGCGTGACATGGCAACGTCGCGTACGTCCGGGAAGGTGCCGTCGGCCAGCATGTGGACCAGATCGGCGGCACATTCGCGGTAGGCGGTCTCCAGGTGCCCGGAGTTCTGGTTGGCGGTCAGCGCGGTTTGGTGCTGGGTGAGCACCGCGACCACCTGATCGGCGTAGCGCACCGGCGACGCCGCGACGTGCGGCCCGGGAAGTTGCCACGAATCTTGTTGGCTTGCTTCGGTTTTCAGCTGCGCAATGCCCGACGCGAAGGTCTCGGCGACCAGCCTTAGGCGATCGGCGGCCACGACGCTGCCCACCGAGTCGGTCTGCAGAACCGTGGGCGAGGTGTTGGGCCGGCATTGCGCCACGCACACCAGCACGCCGTCGTCGCGGCGAACCCACATCAGATAGTCGGCGAACGACAGGTCGGCCAGCAGCTGCCACTCCCCGACCACGGCATGCAGGTGGTCCACGGCGTTGCCGGGCAGCATCGTGTGTTCGGCCAGAAGATCACCGAGCGTGGACATCAAATACTCCCGCGTCGTCCCACGGTGGTAGGTGCGAAGCGCCGGACGGCTAGCTGATCACGGCGATCAGATCGCCCGCCTGGATCACATCGCCGACGGCCACACTCACCTTGCTGATCGTGCCGCCGACCTCGGCCAAGACCGGAATCTCCATCTTCATGGACTCCAGCAGCACCACGACGTCGCCCTTGCCGATTTGGTCGCCCTCGTTGACAACGACTTCGAGCACGCTGGCCACGATCTCGGCTCGAACATCCTCGGCCATCTTCACCCCACTCGTTTCGGCCATTGCGCATGCTGGCTGGTCTGGGCTTCCATCTCAAGCTCATGTATATCGAACCACAACATCATCAGGCATACCGGCGCGCGGGCCGGCCCCCGGTGGGGTGAAAAAGCACACGCTGCGCCGTGAGAGAATTGACGGCAACCTGACGGGCGCCAAGCGCCGCAGATCATGAACGAACGACGGAGGTTCTCCCATGGCCAAACGTGGCCGCAAGAAGCGTGACCGCAAGCACAGCAAGGCCAACCACGGCAGGCGTCCCAACGCCTAACCCCTGGTAGTCGCGCCGGAGCGCGCCCTTACTACGAGTCCCGAATGATCGTGGTGCGGCGGATCTCCAGCCGCAGCCGCTCGCGCAGGCCGTCGGGGGCCTTGTCACCGCTGCATTTGGTCGCGATCAGCGCCTTGAATTGCTCTTCGATCCCGAACAGCCGCAGGCAGGGCGGGCATTCGTCGAGATGCTGCTTGAGCTTTTTCCGCGTCTCCGGCGTGCATTCGCCGTCGAGCAGCGTCCATACCTCGGCCATCAATTCAGCGCATTCGGCCTTCGTGCGTGAATCCGAGCCTGCCGAGGCGCCATCGGGCGAAAGCTCGCTCATGACGACACCTCCTCGTGCGTCTGCTCACCCCGGATGAAGCCGCGCTCCTTGGCCACGTCTTCCAACAACGAGCGCAGCTGGCGTCTGCCCCGATGCAGGCGAGACATTACCGTCCCGATCGGGGTGTCCATGATTTCGGCGATCTCCTTGTACGGGAAACCCTCAACATCGGCGTAATAGACGGCCATCCGGAACTCTTCCGGCAGCGCCTGCAACGCGGCTTTGATCTCGGTGTCCGGCAGCGCCTCCAGGGCCTCGACCTCGGCCGACCGCAACCCGGTCGAGGAGTGTTCGGCGTTGGACGCCAGCTGCCAGTCGGTGATCTCCTCGGTCGGATACTCCGCGGGCTGGCGCTGCTTCTTGCGATAGCTATTGATGTAGGTGTTGGTCAGAATCCGGTACAGCCACGCCTTGAGGTTGGTGCCGGCCCGGAACGACCGAAATCCGGCGTAGGCCTTGACCATCGTTTCCTGCAGCAGGTCCTCGGCGTCTGCGGGGTTGCGCGTCATGCGCAGCGCGCCGCCGTAGAGCTGATCCAACAGGGGAATCGCGTCGCGCTCGAAGCGCGCGGTCAGTTGCTCATCGGTTTCTGCAACAGGCTCCACGGTGTCGGAACCGGTCACTGTGTCTGGGCCATCGTCTAAGTCGGCCATCTCTAACACGGTCCCTTCTGTTGCAGCGTCGCCACGTAGCACTGCTAGCGACACCGGACTCGCGAACAAGCGAGCCAACTGCTCCTCGCCTATTGAACTGCCTAACAGGCTTGTCGCCGTTGACACCAGATCCTCACCTCCCAATCTAAAGGCTGCGACCGACAACGTTGGCCCGGGTGGCTCACAAACGTTTCAGGGAACGAGAGAATCAACAGCACCAGCCGACGTGCTATTTCCGCCGCGGTCCCCCCAACCGCCCGGTTGGGACCGGGCGTTAGGGTGACGCCATGTCCCACGCCACGTCTTTGCAAGGCAAGACCATGTTCATCTCTGGCGCCAGTCGCGGTATCGGCCTGGCCATCGCCAAACGCGCCGCACAGGACGGCGCCAACATCGCGCTGATCGCCAAGACCGCCGAGCCGCACCCGAAACTGCCGGGAACGGTGTACACCGCCGCCAAGGAACTCGAAGAGGCCGGCGGCCAGGCCCTGCCGATCGTCGGGGACGTCCGCGACCCGGAATCCGTCGAATCCGCGGTGGCCAAGACCGTCGAGCAGTTCGGCGGCATCGACATCTGCGTGAACAACGCGTCGGCGATCAACCTGGGGTCCATCGCCGAGGTCTCGATGAAGCGGTTCGACCTGATGAACGGCATCCAGGTGCGCGGCACCTACGCCGTGTCGCAGGCCTGTCTGCCCCACATGAAGGGCCGGGAGAATCCGCACGTCCTGACGCTGTCACCGCCGGTGCTGCTCGGCCAGGAGTGGCTGAAGCCGACGGCGTACATGATGGCCAAGTTCGGCATGACGCTGTGCGCGCTGGGCATCGCGCAGGAGATGCGCGCCGACGGCATCGCGTCGAACACGCTATGGCCGCGCACGCTGGTGGCCACCGCCGCGGTGCAGAACCTGCTCGGCGGCGACGAGGCGATGGGCCGGGCCCGCAAACCCGAGGTCTACTCGGACGCGGCCTACATCGTCCTCACCAAGCCGTCCAAGGAGTACACCGGCAACATGCTGCTGTGCGAGGACGTGCTGCTGGAAAACGGCGTCACGGACCTGTCGGTCTACAACTGCGTACCGGGCGGCACACTCGGCGTCGACTTCTGGGTAGACGGCGTCAACCCGCCGGGGTACACCGGGCCGTAGCGGTGGCCGCGACGCCCGCACTGGCGGCGCTGACCAAGGCCGGTGTGCCGCACGAGGTGGTGAAGTTCGACCACGATCCGCGGGAGCACTCGTTCGGGGTCGAAGCCGTCAACGCGCTGGGCACCAACGGCATTGCGCCCGGGCAGATCTACAAGACGCTGGTGATCGCCGTGCCCGACGGGCTAGCCGTCGCGATCGTGCAGGCGTCCGCCCGGCTGTCGCTGAAGGCGGCCGCCGCGGCGCTGGGCGTGGGCAAAGCCGCGCTGGCCGAACCCGTGGTCGCCGAACGGACCACCGGGTACATCGTCGGCGCGGTCTCGCCGTTCGGTCAGCGCAAGCCGCTGCCGACGGTCGTCGATATAAGCGCGCTGGCCTGGGAGCGGGTGTTCTGCAGCGCCGGGCGCCGCGGCTGGGACGTCGCGGTCGACCCGCGGGATCTGATCAGCGTCACCGGTGCGGTCACCGCCGACATTCAGGTCTAGCCCTTGGTGAGGGTGAACTGCGCGACGTCGGTGTAGCCCTCGCGGAACAGGTCCGCGCAACCGGTCAGGTACTTCATGTAGCGGTCGTAGACCTCTTGCGACTGAATCTCGATGGCCTCGTCGCGCCTCGCCTCAAGCGCGGCCGACCAGTTGTCGAGCGTGCGCGCGTAGTGCAGCCGCAACGGCTGGTAGAGCTCGAGGCTGAAGCCGGCGCGCTTGGCGTGCTCCTCGACCGACTTCGCGTTGGGCAGGTCTCCGCCCGGGAAGATCTCGTCCATGATGAATTTCATGAAGCGGATCTTCGTCATGGTGAGCGGCAGCTCGCGTTCGGCGAATTCCTGGTCACTGGGCTTGATGATGGTATGCAGCATCATCACTCCGTCGGCCGGCAGCGCCTCGTGAGCCATCTTGAAGAAATCGTCGTACCGGTCGCGACCGAAGTGCTCGAAAGCACCGATTGACACGATGCGGTCGACCTTCTCGTCGAACTGTTCCCAGCCCTGCAGCAGCACCCGCTTGGTTCGCCCGGACGGATGCTTGTCCAGACGCTGCTGGACGTGCGCCTGCTGATTGCGGCTCAGTGTCAGGCCGACGACGTTGACGTCGTAATTCTCGAGAGCGCGCACGATCGTGGTGCCCCAGCCACAGCCGATGTCGAGCAGCGTCATGCCGGGTTGCAGCCCGAGCTTGCCCAGCGACAGGTCGACCTTGGCGTACTGGGCCTCTTCGAGCGACATGTCGTCACGCTCGAAATAGGCGCAGCTGTACGTGCGCGTTGGGTCCAGGAAAAGCGCGAAGAACTCGTCGGACAGGTCGTAGTGCGCTTGCACATCCTCGAAATGCGGCGTCAAGCCAGGAGTTTCGCTTTTCTTTGAAGACAAGGCACAACCTTTGAGATCGGGGTTTAACTGGGCATCGCGGCATGCGATCGAAGTTTGATCGACGGTCCGGCGTTCCAGTCTATGCGGCCCACCGGAGCGCCCCGCCCAGCCCGCCTTCAGCGAACTGGGCCTGCAGCGCCCATGTCCACCCAAGGGCGCTAATCTATCGCCGTGAGCAGCCCGGACGCCATCGAAGGCCGGCCACCGACTCGTACGTCCAGCAAACCGCACCCCGTGATGAGCCTTAGCCCCGCTCGTTAGACGAAACGCGCTGCCGCCGAGCGCTCCACCGGTTACGTTGTCGGCGGCATTTCGCCGTTCCCGGGCTTGACCGCATCAGCGAGCGTAACGCATTGCCGGGCCCACGGGCCTAGCTGTCGTCGTACGCGGACAGCGCGCCGAACTGAGTACAGGCGGGCGCTGACAGTAAATTCCACGCAATAATCAGGTCGGATCGGGGTCGCCCGCACCCATCAGGCCGAAGTCGATGGTGTGTCGCATTATTCGCGCACATCGGAGGATTCGTCTTCGGGGCTGTCGTGACAGGACCCTTGTGGACACCGGACGAATCGTGGCCCTCAGGCCGCGATGGGTGAGCACCCAGGCCCCAAATGTCCTATAGGAGGCCAGCTTTGGTGCGCTGGCGGGTCGGGTGAGCCCGGGGTCAAGGGTGTCAACCGCGGATTCAGCGAGCCGCCAAGGGGTCTGGGACGGCCGGAGTACGGGCAGTCACTCCCGCCAGACGCCCGTGTTGAGATTCTGGGCGACGCCGGGGAGCACCACCGGGGCCTTTACGCGCTTCATTCGGATCCGATTGATGGCGTCGAGATATAGATTGATTTGATGAAAGCGGCGCCGCGCACATCACCCGGGTTGCGGCAGATCGGCAAGGGCCTCGGCGCCCTCGACGCCGAGGTGTTTGAGGCGATCGCAGACTCGCACAGCCTCTTGCTTGACAGCGCGATGCCAGCGCTCAGCCGTGCCGCCGATAACGCCAAGCTGTGGTTTGCGATAGCGGCTGCTATGGCGCTCTCGGGGAGTCGCGCGGCGCGGCGCGGCGCGGGCCGCGGTGTCGTCAGCCTGGCGGTGACAAGTGCGATTACCAATCAGCTGGCTAAGCGGGTGTGGCGACGCCAGCGGCCCCGATTCGGGTCGGTTCCGCTGGCGCGGCGCCTGCCCCTTCCGAGGTCGCGCTCCATGCCCTCCGGTCATTCCGCCAGCGCAGCAGCGTTCGCGGTCGGTGTCGGTCTGGAAAACCCAACGCTGGGGCTGGTGCTCGCCGTGCTGGCCGGTCTGGTCGGGCTTTCGCGCGTCGCGACGGGGGCGCACTATCCCAGTGATGTGTTGGCAGGCTTCGGTATTGGCGCGTCCATCGCCGTGTTGGGTGGGCGTCTGGTCCCCCCGATCGTCGAACACAATCTGCCGAACGCCGACCCGCTGCGCGTCGATACGCCGCCGCGCCCGCACGGTGCCGGCCTGATCGTGGTCGTCAACCCCGCCGCGGGCAGCGGGACCGGCGAACGGGTGATCGCCCAAATTCGCCGGGAACTGCCCAATGCCGAGATCATTCAACTGGCCGTCAACGACGACATCAAAGAGGTGCTGCGTGCGGCGGCCGAGCGGGCCGAAGTGTTGGGGATCGGTGGTGGCGACGGAACCGTCGCGTGCGCGGCGGCTGCAGCGATGGATAGCGGCCGTCCGCTGGCTGTTTTCCCGGCCGGCACGTTCAACCACTTCGCCAAGGACATTGGCTGTGAGGACGTGAGCAAGACCATTCGGGCGATACGGGAGGGCAGCATTTTCCGCGTCGATCTCATGTGCTTCAACGACACTCGAATGATAATCAACACTTCGAGCATCGGCGCCTACCCCACTTTCGTGCGGGCACGCGAACGGCTTGAACACAAGATCGGCAAGCCGCCGGCGGCGGCTTACGCAATGCTGCGTACCTTGCGGAATGAGGAGCCGGTGCGTATCCGCTACGACAACAAGACCCTCCAGACCTCGCTGTTCTTCCTGGGCAACTCCACGTACCTGCCGTCCGGATTCGCGCCGGCGCAACGCAACCGGATCGATGATGGACTGATCGATGTGCGAATTCTGGAAACCGGGAGACCGTTCAGCAAGATCCGCGTCATGACGGCGATGATGGCCGGACGGCTGGTACGCAGCCGGCTGTATCACGAGCAGCATGTTCCTGAGTTCAGCTTCAAATGCGTCGACGGGCCGACCGCCATTGCATTTGATGGCGAGGTGGATGGACAGCATGAAGATGCACGCTTCAGTGTCCGCTACCGAGCCCTTCCGGTGTTTTGCCCCCAGCCGCGACGCTGACGATGACGATGACTTCGAACCCTACGCCGATCCGCTTGCGAGAGAGACGATGACGCAAGCAGTAGGAAAGCTATTGAGAGAAGCAGAATGCGGCGAAAAGTTGCGGAGATTGCAACGTGGTCATGGCAGGTCAGCTCCTGGTGGCGGCCAACTCGTCGGCCTCGCCGCGCGTCTGTTCGGCCCGCACGACGGCCCACTCTGCGGCGTCAAGACAGTAGCCTGCCAAAGTGACGGCCGCCACCGCGTCGTCCTCGGCGTTTTCGGCGGCCCGCTCTACGCTCTTTTGCTCAAGTTCAGCGTGCCGCTTTTCGAAGTCAGCGCGCATCGCGGCGATCTGTCGTTCGATTGCGCCCTTGGTGTCTGACCACCAGGCCCGTGCGGCTTGCTTCGCCTCCGCCGTCGTCTTCTCAATCTCTTTGACTTCGCGGTCGATGACGGTTTCGAGTTCTTCGCGGCGCGCCTGCAGCGCGGCTCGGTTCTCGTCCCGCACCGCGGCGGCCGAGTCTTCGAGCGTTTTCACCCGAGCGGCAAGATCCATCAGCGACTCCGACAACGGTTTCATGATCGACTCCTTCGAGAATTTGTCGTCTCCGATGTCGAAAAGCATGCGCGTGCTCGGCGGCCGGACGTAGGGCCGAAGGTCCTGACGTACCGCATGGGTTGCTCGTTATCCCGGTACGCCTGCGGCGTACTGGGACGACTTCAGCACCGCGGAATCGGCAGGAATCGACGACCTGGCAACGTCCTTCACGTTGAAGTCCGCCTGGCGAACAGACGCCGCAGGTCCCCAAGCGGCGAGAGGTTCGATGCTTTCTCGGACGGGGAGACCTGACCGGCCAAACCAACGGTAAGCAGCCTAGCAACAAGTATGGTGCCCTAGTGGCCACCGACTCCAAGGATCGATCGACGGCCTCGAAGTCGGGAATGCCGAGCTGGCTCAAGCGAGTGATCTTGTTCGCGAGCGTCGGCGCTGTTCTCGTCATCGTGCATTTCATTCTGGCGGCGTTCGTCCCGCGTTGGTGGGCGGAGCGGATCGGCGAGCTGTCCGACAGAGGTTTCGCCCGGGGTATTGCGTGGGGTCTGTTCTTCGGCGGACTGTGCACACTGGTGCCGTTGCTGCAGGTGCTACTGGCCGTCCTGGTTCGGCACAAGCGCGGCGGGCGAGTCATCGCCGGCATCGCGGCCCTACTGGCGCTCCTGTTGGCGTTGCCGAATCTGATGACGCTCAGCATCGTGTTCGGGGGCAGCAATGCCGCGCATGCGGGACAACGAATCATGGACGTGGAGGCACCCGGATTCCGCGGAGCGTCCCTGGTCGGGGCGATCATCGCGGCGCTGGTATTCGTTGGGGTGGTCGTGTTGACAATGCAATACCGACGTCGCGGGCGTCAGCTTGCGGAGGCACGCCCGCGATAACGTTGGCCGACCACACCATCCTCGCTGCAGCCCAACACGTTTCGTCATCCTTTGATCCACGCGGTCGTCATGATTTTGCCCGCGCTCGCGCGTCGCGCCTCCCTGGCTCAGCGGCGAAGTCGCCAGGTGGAGTCGGCGCTTCGCGCCCCGAGCAATTCAGCCCCTCCCGCCACCAATACGAAGGAACGTAACGGGAGCCTCCCCATGGCGATCTCGACGTGCCGGTCAATCACCTGCGGGCCGGGTTTTGTCACCCGCGCGGCCCCGAAGCGCGACGATCGAGCGCGGGCCGACGTCGAGTTGTGCGCCGGCAGTGCCCGTTCGTGCAGGATCGAACGTGTCACAGACGATGTCCCAACAGCGAGCGCAGGCATCGGCGGGGGCGGTGAAGGTCAGAGGTTCCCACCATGCGTTGACGAAGAACAGGAAGTCGTCATCGAGCAGTGGTGTGCCGTCGGCGTCGACGTCAGGGTCCGTTGAGCCGTCTATCCAAAGGGAGACGCTCCGCGCCAAGGGATCGGCCCAATTGTGATCGGTCATTTCCGTCCCCGACACGGTGAACCAGCGCAAGTCCGCAGCGGCTGGACCGGTGAGGAAGCGCCGCCGTCGGAACACCGGATGACGGCGCCTCAACTCGATGAGATCCGTTGTGAACCGCAGCAAGTCGCGGTCGATCGTCGACCAGTCGAACCAGGTGATCTCGTTGTCCTGGCAGTACGCGTTGTTGTTGCCCCGCTGGGTCCGGCCGGCCTCGTCGCCGCCCAGCAACATCGGCACACCGGCCGAGAGCAACAGGGTCGCCAGAAAGGCCCGCTGCTGTCGCGCCCGCAACGCCAGCACGTCCGGATCCGTTGTCGGACCCTCGATCCCACAGTTCCAGGAGCGGTTGTCGTCGGTGCCGTCGCGATTACCCTCGCCGTTGGCGTCGTTGTGCTTGCCGTCGTAGGACACCAGATCGGCCAGGGTGAAGCCGTCATGCACGGTAACGAAATTGACCGATGCGCTGGGGCGGCGTCCCTCGCCACGCCCGCCGTAGATGTCGGCCGAGCCGCACAGTCGCGACGCGAAGTCACCCAGCATCCCGTCCTGGCTGCGCCACCAGTCGCGGGTGGTGTCGCGGAAGCGCCCGTTCCACTCGCTCCATAGCGGCGGGAAACGGCCGACGTCGTAGCTGTCCCACCGGCCGACGTCCCACGGCTCGGCGATCAGCTTCGCCTGCGAAATGAGTGGATCTTGAGCCACCAAATCGAAAAAGGCCGAGAACGGGTCGAAGCCGCCCTCCTGCCGGCCCAGGGTCGGTGCCAGATCGAAACGGAAGCCGTCGACACCCATCTCGCCGAACCAATAACGCAGCGAATCCATGATCATCCGCAGTGCGACAGGGTTTCCGGTGTTCACCGAATTACCGCACCCGGTGGTGTCGATGTAGCAGCCTGGGTCTTTAGGATCGAGGCGGTAGTACGCGGCGTTGTCCAAGCCCCGGTAGCACATTGTGGGACCTCCGGGTCCGCCTTCGGCGGTGTGGTTGAACACCACGTCGAGCACAACCTCCAGTCCTACCGCATGCAAGGTATCGACCATTGCGCGGAATTCCTCGACCTGGCCGCCGGGCCGGCCGGCCCGCACGGCCGCGGAATAGCCGGCGTGCGGGGCGAAGAAGCCGATTGTGTTGTATCCCCAGTAGTTCGTCAGACCGCGCGCCACCAGGAATTCCTCGGGCACATAGTGGTGCACCGGCAGCAACTCCACCGTGGTGACACCGAGACGGATCAGGTGCTCAAGCGCCGCCTCGTGCGCCAAACCGGCGTAGGTGCCGCGCAGTTCCGAGGGCACACCGGGATGGGCGGCGGTGAATCCGCGCACGTGCACTTCGTAGACGATCGTGTCGGCGAGCGCGTGCTGTGGGCGGAGTGCTGTCGGGGCGGGTGCGCCGGGGAGGACCACCCCGCGCGGCATGTGAGCTGCCGAGTCCAGCGGGCTTCGCGCGGATGGGTTATCTGTTGCGTGTCCGAGCAGTTCGGGCCCGAACCTCACCTGGCCCTCGATTGCGCGAGCGTACGGGTCGAGCAGCAGCTTGGCGGCGTTGTAGCGCAGGCCGCGTTCGGGTTCGTAGGGCCCGCTGACGCGGAGACCATAGAACTGCCCCGGCCCTACCCCCGAAACGAACCCGTGCCAAACGTCGCCGTCACGCTCCGGCAGAACCAATTGTTCCTCAGTGCCGTCAGCGTCGAACAGGCACAGGGTCACCTGCTCGCCGCTCGACGAAACCGCGAAGTTCGTGCCATGCGGGTTGGTAGTCGCGCCCAGAGGTGATGACCAGCCGGGAAGAATTTTGTGGCCCATCCGGTCTTCTCCTCCATCGCGAGCCGCCTGGCGCGTATTCCAGCCGCTCCCGTCACGGTTACGTTCCGAGCCTTTCAGAACTGAGTACGATATGTCATCCGTCGCGCAAGAATGGCGTCCTGTGTGACCGGCAACAGGAGACCGACGGTATCCGGCGACAAGACTGACAGTTACCGTCGCCAGTAACATGCGCGCGAAACTCCATCACCAAACCGGTTTTCTGACACCGGAATCCGCCTAGGTGTAGCAATGCCGACAGACAATAAGCGGTAAGCGGCAACGTGATGGATCTGGCCGAGTGACCGACGTTGTCGCACGAACCATTTTCCGCGCAACATTGTGTGCGGCCGAACATTGACGAACGCTCGGCAGGGAACGACGGTCGGCTAGCGGCGGTGCGGGGCCGGCTCCCCGGGTGCCGCGGTCATCGATGGGTGCGCTGGATAGCCTCCAGCAAGGCCGCCGAGCTGGCATGCAATTTGCTGGTGCTCGAGGAGCAGCTGGAGAATGTGGGCCGCGGACGCTGCTTGGCTGATTCGCTGATCATGCGCACAGCGTGTAGCGGTTGGCGCTCCTCGTCGTCCGGCAAGTGCTCGTGGCAGTAGAAGTCAGAGGCACCGATGTCCTCAATGTCGGCGTGGCTCACGGTCGTTGCCCTGGCTCGTTCAGGAATTGCCCGATGACGGGAGCAAGTTCGACTGCATTGTGCACCAGGTCGATATGCCCACCGGAATGCAGATGCAGCCGCGAATGCGGCAGCAATGCGTGCATGATGCGGGCATTGACCACCGGGATGATCGGGTCATCGGTGCCCGCGACGACCAATGTCTGCTGCCGTACCGCCGGCAGCGCGAACAGGCTGGTCCAGACCGAACCGGCGAGCAGCTGGTGCAGGTACCCGACTTTTGAACCCGCGTGCAATTGCCGCACGAACAGTTGCGCAACGTCGTCACCGTGCGCGCGGACGGTGCCGCCATAGAGCTCACCGGCAATGGATGCGGCATAGTCCGGGTCCGAGAACCTGTGCGGGGTAACCATTTTCGCCAGCACCCGCGGGTGGGCGGGCACCATTAGCAGGCCGGTACCCGTCGCCACCAGCACCAGGCGCCGGCAGCGGCGCGGATTCTGGAAGGCGAACTGCTGGGCAAGCGCGCCGCCCCAGGACAGGCCGAGCACGTCCACCTCGCCGATTCCCAGCTTGGTCAGCACCCGCCCAAGCACCCAGGCCAGGTAGGGAAAGCCATAGGGGGCAACGGATGTGGGAGATCCCCCGGTGCCGGGAACGTCGAATCTGAGGACCATCGCATCCGGACTCAAGCGCTCCACCAGCGGATCGAGCACTTCCAGGCTGGCGCCAATGCCATTGCACAGCACCAGCGGCACGCCGGTTCCGGGCCGCACGTTCACTCGGATCCGTTGACCGCCGGCGGTGACGTATCGGTGTTCGCCAATAGTGCTCACCGGTGTCAGCCTGCGCGTGGCTCTCATTTCTCCATCACATAACTGCCCGGTGCCGGGCCGAGCGGTGGCAGGTCGTCCCCACCAAGCGTTTTCGGAGCGTCGACCTCCGGACCGCTGCGCTCGGCAAGCCAGGCCGCATAGTCCGGCCACCAGGAATCAGCCGACTCTTCCGCCGTATCCAGCCATTGCTCGGGGGTCTCCACATCGACCGGACCGGTCCGGTACGACGCCTTCGGATTGCCCGGCGGATTCACCAGTGCGGCGATGTGGCCGCTGGTGGACAGCACGTAGCGGTTGTCCTTGCTGCCCAGCAGGCGAGCGCTGCGATAGGTGGCCTGCCACGGGGAAATGTGGTCGGCCACACCGCCGATGACGTAGGCGTCTGAGGTGATCTTGGACAGGTCGACCGGGCTGCCCAGCATGCTGACCGCCCCGGGGGTGACCAACGCGTTGCCCAGGCCCATCAGCACCATGTCGCGGTGCAGGGCGGCCGTCATCCGGGTGGTGTCGGCATTCCAGAACAACACGTCGAAGGGTGCCGGCTTGCGGCCCTGCACATAGTTGTTCACCACGTACCGCCACACCAGGTCGGTGGGCCGCAGCCAGGCGAACATCTCCGCCATGTCGCGTCCGTCGAGGTAGCCCTTATGTCCGGAGACCCGGATCGCCGCCTGCGCCGCGCGATCGCTCATCGACGCGGCCGCGAAGCCGGCCCGGGTCTCGTCCAGCACGGTGACCGCCAGAGTCAGGCCCGCGACCCGGTCCTGCTCGCCGATCTCACCGAGGTGGGCCGCGGTCATCGCAGCAAGGATGCCACCCGAGCAGGTGGCCAGCAGATGAGTGCTGTTCGTCCCGGAGATCTTCTGCACGGCGTCCATCGCCTCGATGATCGCCGCGCCGTAGGCATCGAAGCCCCAATCACGATGGCGGGCTTGCGGATTGCGCCAGGAGATGACGAACACTTGCTGCCCTTGCTGCACGAAGTATTCGATCATGCTGCGGCCCGGCGCGATGTCCATGATGTAGTACTTGTTGATCACCGGCGGCACCATGAGCAACGGTATGGCGCGCACCTTGGGTGTCTGCGGGATGTACTGGATCAGTTCGAACATCGAGGTTTGCAGCACGACAGCACCTTTGCTGACGGCGACGGTCTCGCCCACCGCGAAGGCGTCCGGCTCGACCATCGCCGGCACTCGCGGCTTCGAAAGCATGTCACGGGCAAAGGCTTTCGCGCCTCGCACCGCACTCAGACCGCCGGTGTCGATCAGCGCCTTCCAGCCCAGTGGGCTGATCAGCGGGTTGTTGGTCGGCGCCAGCCCTTCCACCAGGTTGTCCACCACAAACCGCATCTTCTCGTTGTCACGCCAGTCAAGCCCGGCGTCGTTGAGCAACCCTTCGGCGGCCTCGGCGCCGGCCAGATAGGCCTGCATGATTCGGTGCAGCAACGGATTCTGTTGCCACGCAGGATCACTGAAACGCTTATCGGCGCGCGCCGGAACACGGTGTGACTTACCCGTGGCGATACTGCCGAGCTCGCGCGCCAGCGTGCCGGCCCGGTCGGCCACCGCCCCCGGATGCTGGGCGAGGCCGGCGCCGAAGCGGGCCCAGGTGGCGTTCGGCGTCATTCGGCCGGCGAATGGCTTGGTGGCGCTGGTGAGTAGCAGATCGAGCGGGGCGGCCAGCTCGTCGGCCCTGACGTTCGATGGATTCCGGGCTTCAGCCATGGTTAGCGGGTGCTTTCGCTTGTCGGGACGGCGATTTCGCGCTTCAGCAGCTTGCCGGTGGGACCCTTGGGCAGAGCATCAACCAGCCAGACCAGACGCGGATATTTGTATGCGGCTACCCGGGCCTTGACGTACTCGCGCAGTTCGTCGGCGGTGACCGCAGCGCCCTTCTTGAGAGCGATTGCGGCACCGACTTCCTCGCCGAGGGAGTCGTGCGGGATGCCGATGACGGCGGCTTCGGCCACCCCCGGGTGCTCGTAGAGCACCTCCTCGATCTCGCGGGGGTAAACGTTGTACCCGCCTCGAATGATCAGGTCTTTGGTCCGGTCGACGATGTAGAAATAGCCGTCCTCGTCGATGCGGCCGACGTCGCCGGTGCGCAGCCAGCCGTCAGGCGTGATCGTGGCCTCGGTGGCGTCGGGAAGATTCCAGTAACCCTTCATCACATTGTGGCCCCGGATCTGGATCTCACCCCTTTGCCCTTGCGGAACCTCCACCCCATCCAGGTCGACGACCCGCATTTCCACGCCCTCGATCGGCGTGCCGATCGAGCCGGCCTTGCGCGGCCGGTGCGGATGATTGAAGGCGGCGACCGGAGAACTCTCGGATAGGCCGTATCCCTCGAGAACGGCGCAACCGAACGCCTTTTCGAAGTCGGCGAGTACTTGCACCGGAAGAGCCGCACCGCCTGAGACGCAGGTCCGCAGACTCCGTGTCGCTTCGGGGGCGGCCTCTTCGGACACGCTCAGCAGCGCCGAGTACATGGTCGGCACCCCCTCAAACACCGTGACGCCATCCCGCTCAATCACTTCCAGGGCCTTGCGCGGGTCGAACCGGGGAATGAGCGTCAGCGTCGCACCCGCGAGGACGGCCCCGTTGAGCCCGCAGGTCAATCCAAAGACGTGGAAAAGCGGCAGGCAGCCCATGATCACGTCGTCCGGACCGGTTTCGACCAGGGTGCGGACGGCTACGTCGGCGTTACGGGCCAAATTGCCGTGGGTGAGCATGGCGCCCTTGGGTTTTCCGGTCGTGCCCGACGTGTGCAGGATGACCGCCACGTCGTCGTCGGCGCGATCGACCGGTGAGCTCTGAGCCGGCAGGCCCGCGATCACGTCGGTGAGCGCGGTGTCGTCGACAACCCAGCACCGCGCCCGAACCTCCGCGGCGCCCGCGGTGGCCTGGTCGGCGAACGCCGGCGTCGCGAACAATGCCTTGGCGCCGCTGTTGGACAGGTAGTACGCCACCTCGCGGGCCTTGAGCAAAGGGTTCATCGGAACCGCGACCGCGCCGCGGTAGATGATGCCGTAAAACGCGATCGCGAAGGCCGGGGTGTTGGGCAGCATGATGCCCACCCGATCGCCCGGCTCCACGCCGGCCTGCTCCAGCAGTGTCGCTACCCGCGCGGCCGCGTCGTCGAGCTCCGCGAAGGTGAATTGCAGGCCGTCGCACCGCAGCGCTACGCGTTGGGGGTGGCGATCCTTCGATGCGACGAGACTGGCGCTGAGGGCGGTCATGGGATGCCTTTCGGAAACGTGCTGTGGTGCCGTTTCCATCGTCATTCCGGAATCTGCGCAGGACAATGTCGCCGAAAACAACAGCGGGACGGATTCGGTGTGACCGTTCACATCGGGCAATGCCCGGAATAGGGTTTCGATATGAGCGTCGCATCGAAGACCGACGGCGTCCCGCGTGACGCCGCCGCCGATCCATTCGTGGTCGAACTCGGCAGGCTCATGTTGGCGCGCGCCCCGAGATTAGGCGCGCAGATGGCGGATCTGCTCTGCCGGGAGATCGACGCCTACCGCGACGGCAACGTCGTTGCGAAGGATGACGTCGTCGAAAGTTGTGTCGCGAACCTGACGTTCATCTTCGACTCGCTCAACCGTGAGGGCGATGCCAATGTTGCGCCCGCGGAGCGCACCGGTACAGAACGCGCAGTCGCGGGTGTACCCCTGCCGGCCGTGATGACCGCCTACCGAATCGGATTCCGCTTCATGTGGGAACAGACGCTGGCCACCGCGCGCGCCGCGGCAATTCCCACCGACTCCATCCTGGACGCCACGGCGCGGGTCTTCCTCGCCCAGGAAATCTTCACCCAGGCGATGAGCAACGCCTACCGTCAGCAGTTGACCGCGCAGATTCTCGAGCGCGAGGAAGAGCGCTCGGCATTGGTGGAAGCTTTGCTGTCACACAGGATTACCGACAGCCAAAGTCTTTGGGAGGCAGCCGATTTGCTGCGGCTGCCGACTTCGGGGCCGTATACCGTCGTGGCCGCGGAATTGCCCGCCATTGGCAAGCTGGGGCTTCCAGCGATCGAGAACAAGCTGTCCGCCCGTGATATCCGTTCCGCGTGGCGACTGTTGCCCGACTTACAGGTCGGCATCGTCCATCTGAGCGGACCGGTACCAGAAGCCCTGGGCACGCTCGTTGAGGTGCTCGAGCACGCCGCGACCGCCAGGGTCGGCATCAGTCCGCCCTTCCTCGAGCTCGCCGAAACCAGCGACGCGTTGCGGTTAGCCCGGCTGGCGGTCACGGGGAAGGCCGTCGGCGGCTCACTGATCACGGTCTTCGACGACACTCCGCTCGCCGTCGCCGCGGTCAGTGCCCCCGAGGTCATGACGAGGATCAAATCACTGGTGCTGCAGCGACTCGACGAGCTGCCCGACGAGGAACGCACCATTCTGCTCGGCACGTTCCGCGCCTGGGTGGAGGTCGGCGGTTCCGCAAACGACACCGCCGCCAAGATCTATTGCCACCCCAACACGGTGCGGCACCGGCTGCACCGTGTCGAGGAGTTGACCGGCCGATCCCTTTCTCGGCCCCGAGACATCGCCGAGCTGTGTCTGGCTCTGGAGGTCGAAGCGCGACTGCCCTAGGCGGCCTTGGTCCGGCTGCGAACCTGGAATGCGCTGATCACGTCGACGATGCCGATGGCGATCAGCCAGCAGCCGGCGACCAAGGTCAGCACAGCGATCGAGTGCAGCGGCGAGACGATCAGTACGGCACCACCGACCACGATCACCAACCCCGACAGCGCCTGCCAGCCGCGGCCCGGCATGTGGTCCAACGACAACGCCGCGGCAAGCAGCGTCATCCCCCGGAACAGCCAGCTGATGCCGATCCAGATTGCCAAAAGCGTCACCGCCTCGAATTCTTCGCGGAAGCAAAAGAATCCCAGAATCAGCGACACGATGCCGGTGATGAACGTCAACACTCTCATCGCGGCGCCGGCGTGTGAACCGAAGGCGGCAAACACGTAGCCGATTCCGGAAACCACCAGGTAGATGCCGAACAGGACGCCTGCCACAAATAGCGTCTGTCCTGGCCAGGCCAGGACAATGACACCCAGCGCAACCGCCAGGATGCCGGTGAGGAGGAGCACTTGCCAGGCGCTGCGGGCGAGTGCTTGCAAAGGACCTTCGAAAACGGTGTCGTCGCGAATAGCCATCTCAATATCATTAGCCACATTCGATGAAAAGAAAATGTCCGCGGCGACACAATTGCGCATCGCGCACGGGTATAGCGAACAATGACCGACGGAACCGGCTGAGGTACGGTGCGCGCCCAGGCGGTAACGTCGCCCCGGCGCCGACGAGTTGTCGTTTGGAGACAACGCCTTCGCGCAAGTTGGTCGCTGCGCGACATCGCCGGCACACGGCGGCGCCAATAGGTTTCACGACGAACCCAGCGCCGCGCCCCTCAGCAGCCAGCTGACCGCGACCGGCTCGAATCGTCCAGTACCACAATCTATTTCAGCTCTTCCGCGCGCGCGGAGAAATCAGGTGACCCCATGTTGCTGCCCGTCCTCATCCTCCTTTTGGTCTTATCCCCCGTGCTCCTGCCCGCAATCATCACCGCCGTCCACGCGCTGACGCCCCAGCCGCAAATCAGCACCCGGGACCGCGTTGCGGCCAACGTCGGGCGCCGCGCTACAACCGCGCGTCTGGGCGCTTGAGCTGCTCCAACCCGCTCATCTCGGCTGCAAAACGGCGATGCCGTACCAATGGCAGACCAGCAACGCGAGTTCGATATCGAGCCGATCGTCGCCGATCTCGCGGCCGCGCCGGGCGACGGCGCGGCCGACGCGGTACTTCACCGTGTTGAAGTGCAGGTTGAGCACCTCGGCCGCCGTCTTGTAGCTGCAGCCGGAGCCCAGAAAGACGCGCAACGTCTCACGCAGCCGCGCGTCGTTCTCGTCGTCGCCTGCCAGGTCGCCAAGCACGTCGAGCACCCAGGCGCGGGTGTCCGCAACGTCACCGCTGAGCAGCGCCGCGATGGACAAACCCGGGTCAGTGGCCGCAATCACCGTCGGCTCCCGCTTGCCGACCATCGCAACGCGGCGGGCGTTTAGCGCTTCCCGGTGTGATCGGCGGAAGCCCTCGATGCCGTGCGACAGTGTCCCGATCGCCACACTCGGGAAATCCGGTCGCGTCAGCGCGAATTGGCGAACTTTCGCCGCGGCGTCGGGCATCATCGCACGGTAAGGCAGCCAACCCCATCCGCAGGTTTGATCGGCGGCGACGAACAGCGAGCCTGCGGCCGCACCGGCGGCTTCGCCCAGTTCGCGCAGAAACCGTTGCAGCCCAGCGAGTTCGCGGCCTTCGGTGCTCGTATCCGGGTACCAGAGCACGAGGCCGAGGTGGTGCCAGCGCAGCGGATAGCGGATCGACGTGGAGGTCGCATCCACGTCGATGGCCTTGGTCGCGGCAAGGATTTCCCGCACCCGCAGGACGCGCAGGCTGTTCTGGTTCTCCAGCCAACGTTCACGTTCGTCTTCATAGCAAGCGACGACCTGTTGCGAGATCCAGTCGATGTATTCGAACAGCGTGGCGCTGATCGCCTCGATGACCGCGTACCTCATCTGTTCGGAGATATCGAGCGCGCGCACTTCCGCAAAGACCAACTCATTCATCAGCCGCTGACCGAGCCGATACGCGCGAACGAGCGCGTTGACGGGCACGCCGTGTTGTGCCAATCGCCGGGCGTACTCCAGCGCTGCGGTCGGCGCCTCGACCCGCTCGACGGCGATGTCGTAGCGCAATGCACGCAGAATCGCGTCCACATTTCCCTCGACGCTGGCCCCGAGAAGCTCGGTTAACCGCTCATCGCCGGGCAATTCCGGAATCTGACCTACCAGGGAGCGGTGCATCACCGCGGCCAGTTCGGCCAGCCGACGGTGCAATCGGTCGGCGGTCTCGGCGACGTGCCGGCTGACCTCAACGTCGCTGCCGATCTGCGCTTTCGCCATCCCTTTGACGGTAGACCTCGGGTTGTCTTCCGGCGACAATTCCCGTTCGCAAATTCGTCGGCCGCCAACTGCTTGGCGACCCGCCCGATTTCCTACGTTGTGGCCACACCGAAACCCGCCAGCAAAGGAGCAACTCCGATGGGGTTCACGAAGCCGTATCTCCCCGACGTTGATCCGGATACCTTCCTGGCGAAGCCGTTGATGGAACGAATGCGGATCCTCGTCACCAATTGGGCCGAAAACGGCTTCGGCTCACCCAAGATGATCCACACCATCTATGTCGTGAAGCTGGTCGCGTTCTTCGCTATTGGCGGTATCACCGTTGCGACGGCGACGTCAGGTCTGCCCGCCTTCTGGCATGTCACCGAATGGTGGAATCAGCCAATCGTCTATCAAAAGGTCATTCTGTGGACGGTGCTCCTCGAAGCCATTGGCGTGGCCGGCTCGTGGGGCCCGTTGGCCGGCAAGGTCAAGCCGATGACCGGAGGCATCCTGTTCTGGGCCCGGCCGGGAACGATCCGGCTGCGTCCCTGGAAGTGGGTGCCGTTCACCGGTGGCGACCGGCGCAACCGGTTAGACGTCGTGGTCTATCTGGCGCTGCTGGCAAGCCTGGCCGTGCCGCTGCTGTCACCGGGCGTCCACAGCGATTCGCTCTCAGAGGCATTGCCGGACAACACATCCGGTCTCGTCAGCCCCGCCCTGCTGATCGCGCCGATCGCGCTACTGGTGCTGATCGGTCTGCGGGACAAGACCATTTTCCTGGCCGCGCGCGGCGAGCAGTACTTGCCGGTCCTCGTCATCTTCGCCGCGCTGCCGTTTGTCAACATGATCATCGCGCTGAAAATGGTCATCGTGGTGGTCTGGATCGGCGCCGGCTTCTCGAAGTTCGGCAAGCACTTCTCCAACGTCATCCCACCGATGGTGAGCAACACGATATTCGCGCCTAAATGGGTAAAGCGGGCCCACTATCGCGAATTTCCGCGCGATATGCGGCCGTCGCGACTGGCCGACTTCATGGCACACGTCAATGGCACCACCGTCGAAATCCTGGCTCCGCTGGTGCTGTTCTTCTCCACCAACAAGTGGGTGACGCTGCTCGCGGTGTTGTTGATGGTGGGCTTTCACCTGTTCATCATTTCCACCTTTCCACTGGCGGTGCCGCTGGAATGGAACGTGGTTTTCGCCTACACGACGATCTTCCTGTTCCTCGGCTTCCCGAACTGGAACCGGTACGCCCCGTGGAACATGACGCCGGGTTGGCTAGCGTTCATCGTCGCCGGCGCGCTGCTGTTCTACCCGGCGCTGGGCAATCTGCGGCCGGACAAGGTGTCGTTCTTGCCGTCGATGCGTCAGTACGCGGGCAACTGGGCCTCGGCGCTGTGGACGTTCGCGCCGGGTGCGGAGCAGAAGCTGAACAACGTCACCCGCTCGGCAGCCAATCAGCTCGACCAGTTCGTCGCGGCCGGTTACGAGCCGCGGTGGGCGGAGATCACCTTGCAGAAGACCACGGCGTGGCGAAGCATGCACAGCCAGGGTCGCGGCCTGTACTCGTTGCTGTTGACCCACCTGCCCGACATCGACGGCCGCACGGTGCGCGAGGGCGAGTTCGTCTGCAACTCGTTGATCGGCTTCAACTTCGGCGATGGTCACCTGCACAACGCGGACATGATCCGGGCCGTGCAGCGCGAAGCCGCGTTCGAACCGGGCGAGTGCGTGATCGCCTGGGTCGAGTCGGAGGCCTTCGGCAGCGGTGTCCAGCACTACCAGCTGATCGACGCGGCCCTCGGTGTGGTCGAGCGGGGCACCTGGAGGGTGGCCGACGCGGTCGCCGAACAGCCCTGGCTCCCTAACGGGCCGATCCCGACTAACGTGGAATGGTCCCTAAGCGGCACCAAACCGGTCGTCCGGGACGACCAACAACACGGTCACGGAGCGCTGGCATGAGTACCGCAGTAGTGGTGGGTAGCGGGCCTAACGGGCTGGCCGCCGCCATCCGCCTGGCCGCCCAGGGTGTGCAGGTCACCGTGCTCGAAGCCGCCGACGAGGTTGGCGGCGGCACCCGCAGCAGCGAGGCCATCGTTGCGGGCCTGCTGCACGACCATTGTTCGGCGATTCACCCGATGGCCGTCGGCTCGCAGTTCCTGAGCGGCTTCAACCTGCAGCGGTACGGATTGTCGTGGCGCTGGCCGGAGATCGATTGCGTCCATCCGCTCGACGACGGCAGCGCCGGTGTGCTGTACCGCTCGGTCGAGCAGACGGCGGCGGGTTTGGGACGTGACGGGACGCGCTGGCGCCTCGCGTTCGGCTACCCCGCCTCGCGATTCGACGAGTTGAGCGACGACATCATGGGGCCGCTGTTGCGGGTCCCGCATCATCCGTTGATCCTGGCCCGGTTCGGTGCACCCACGGTGCTTCCCGCGTCGACGTTCGCGCGGGTGTTCCGCACCGAGCAAGCCCGGGCCTTGTTCGGTGGTGTTGCGGCCCACGCCTTCCGGCCGCTGCACTACCCGATGACCTCCGCCATCGGGATGGGCATCATCGCGGCCGGGCACCGGCACGGCTGGGCGGTGGCCGAGGGTGGATCACAGTCGATCGCCAACGCGATGGTCGCGCTGCTGAGCGACTTGGGCGGCAAGATCGAAACCGGCGTCCGGGTGCAGAACACGTCGCAGCTGCCGACGGCAGACGTCACGATGTTCGATCTCGCGCCCAGCGCGGTCGCCGGCATTCTGGGAGACCGTCTCCCCCGCCGAATTTCGGCCGCCTTCACCAGGTTCCGGCGTGGCCCCGGCGCGTTCAAGGTCGACTTCGCCGTCGAGGGCGGCGTGCCCTGGACCAACCCGGACGCGCACCGAGCCGGCACGGTGCATCTGGCCGGCACTTACGCGGAGCTGGCCGCGGCGGAGCGCGACATCCACGCCGGGCGCATGCCCAAGCGGCCGTTCGTGCTGATAGGTCAGCAATATCTGGCCGATCCGCAACGGTCAGTGGGCAATACGCATCCGGTGTGGAGCTATGCGCACGTCCCCAACGGCTACACCGGTGACGCCACCGAGGCGATCATCGCCCAGATCGAGCGATTCGCACCCGGCTTCTCCGAGCGCATCGTCGGGCACACCGTTCGCACAACGACGGAGATGGCCACCTACAACGCCAACTACGCCGGCGGCGACATCATGACCGGCTCGAAGGACATTCGCCAGCTCGCCTTCGGCCCACGAATCACGCTGTCGCCCTATACCATTGGCATTCCCGGCATGTACATCTGCTCGGCGGCCACCCCACCCGGGCCCGGCGCGCACGGCATGTGCGGCGCCAACGCCGCCAAACTCGCGCTGGACTACCTGGCCGAACGGGGCTAAAAGGTCACCACGACCTTGTCGGCCGCGCCGGGCGTGCTGGCGAGTTCGAGTGCCTCACCGACACTGTCGAACGGGATTGTGTGGCTGACGATCACCGCATACTTCTCCCAATTCGCGACGATGTCCCTGGTCACCTCGAAGATCTCATCGGGATATCCCATCGAGCCGACAATGGTGATCTCGTTGCTCATGATGTTGACGAACTCGACGGGCACCGGCTCCTTGTGGACGCCAACGATTCCCAGGGTCGCACCCTTTTTGGCGGCGGCCAGTGCGGTATCGATCACCGCGGACGCCCCCGCCGCGTCGAGGTAGATGTTCGTTCCGGCCTTGCCCGGGAACATCGACTCACCCGCGCCGTGTAATTCGATCAGGCGCTGCACGACGCGCTCCTCTGCGGAATTGATCACCGCGTCGGCCCCGATCTGCAGCGCCTTCTCCAGCCGGGCGGGAATCAGGTCCACGACCACCACATGGCTTACCCCAAGGGATTTGAACGCCAGCGTGGCGCCCAGGCCGATCGGGCCGGCACCGAAGATGGCGACCTTGTCCGTCGGCTTGGGTTTGCACTGGTTGGCGCCGTGGCGGGCGACGGCCATCGGCTCGTTGAGCGCGGCTACCTCCCACGGGATGTGGCTGGGAATGACTTCGAGACTTGTTCCGCGAAGCGCGTTTTCGATCAACAGGTAATCCGCGAGCGCACCGGCCGCGCCCCCGTTGCCGATGATGCCGCTGGGTGCGGCCATTGGATTGATCACGACGTGATCGCCGACGGCGATGCCGGACACCTGGTCGCCGACTTCGACGACTTCGCCCGCCGGTTCGTGTCCGAGCGGTGTGTGTCCCTGGCGCGGCGGGATACCCCCGATCGTGATGTAGAACGCGTCGGAACCGCAGATGCCGCAGGCGCGCATCCGGACCAGCACGTCGTTCGCGCCGGGCTGCGGACGGTCGACCTCGAGCACCTCTGCCTTTCCCGGCCCGGTGACCACGGAGATTTTCATGGCGCTGCCTCGAGTTCGATGTCGAAGGTGTCCAGGTATTCGGCGAAGACCGGCTCGAGTTGTTCAACGCTCAGGCCGTATTGGTCGAGGCTGTAGGAGTTGAGCGCGAACCGATCCTGCGGATGCTCGGCGAGCCAATTGCACATGCGCGCTTCGGCTTCCGCGGTCAGCGGATCGCCGGCCCACTCGTAAAGGCGTCGCATCACGTCCATCGGGTCGCGCATCATCTCGTGGTAGTACATGTGGAAGAAGCGCTCGTCGCCGATGCGCTCGCGGGCCCGCAACGGCCGGTCCACGTGATAGCGCATCTGCCACATTGCGTTGCGCCCCATGGCCTCCAGATCGACAGCCTCGGGATAATGCGTCATCCCTTTGGGCAGCTTCCATAGGTTGGCCAGCGACCCGGTGGCCTTGTACGGGTCGCGATGCGCCCACACCAGCCGGGCGTCGGGAAAGACCTTCAGCAGCGCCTCGATGTGCACCGAGTGCGACGGCATCTTCAGGCTCCATGCGCCGGGCGCGGTGGACTGCAGCACCTGCAGATACCGCTTCTGGTATTCGTAGGTGCTCGTCATATCGGTCTCGTCGAACAGCCATTCGGAGTAGCGCGCGCTCGACAGGAACGAGTCCCAGGACAGGCCCTTGAAGTCCTGGTTGTGAATGAACATGTCCTCGGTCGGGCCGTCGGCGTCTTCCCAGTGTGGCAGCGGTACTTTCGCCTGCGTCACCATCTCCAGGATCTTGCGCTGTTCCTCCAGCAGGGCCAGGCAGCGCGGGTCGGTGCGCAACCTCTCGGTAGGCGCCGGTGGTATCGGGTCCACGCACTGCCAGTGCAACAGCGAGCGGCGGCCCGGGTCCTGGTCCAGCAGGTAACTGATCACGGTGGTGCCGGTGCGCGGCATACCGAGAACGACCAGCGGCCGCTCGACCGGCGCGTCGAGCACCTCCGGATGCTCCTGGATGTAGCCGTGGACCTGCATCCGCCGGCCCAGGGCCGCGGTCGAGTCCGTCAAGATGCGTTCGCGCCCGTACCGGGTGAACGCCGGCGAGTTGTTGAGGTCGTCGAGAATCAGCTGCAATCCGTCTCGCCAAGAGTCGGAATCGATTTCGGTGAGGCCGGTGCGCTGTGACGCCAGCTTGAAGACGTCATCGGGGGTGGCGACGTTGTCGAGATCTTTGGGGTCGCTCATGATTCAGACCGTCAGGTATCCGCCGTCGACGGCGATCGTGCTGCCGGTGATGTACGACGCGGCGTCGGTACAGAGGAACAGTGCCGCGCCGACGCAGTCCTGGGGCGTTCCGGGTCTGCCCAACGGCGTGTGAAAGCCAATCTCGACGTCCATCACTTCGGGAATTCCCATGGCAGGGTGCGTCATTCGGGTGTCGATCAGGCCGGGCGCGATGGCGTTGACGCGGATGCCGTCGTCGGCCCAGCGACGCGACAGATTCATCGTCAACGCGAGCAGACCCATTTTCGAGGAGGCATAGCCCGGCACGAAGACCGCCGAACGGAAGGCGGACATCGAGACCACGCTGACGACGCTGGCACCGCCGGCCGCTTCGCTTGCCTTCAGGCGCTCATGGCAGCGCATCGTCAACCGCATGGGGCCCAACATGTTCTGCGTCACCGACGCGACGTAGCCGTCCGGGTCGTACTCGTCGCCCGCAGGGTACGGGCCGCCGGCGTTGTTGATCAAGACGTCGAGTTCGCCCAGCGAGTCCGCCAGCGCGTCGACCGCGTCGGGATCCTGGATCAGGCACTGGCGGTAGGTGAATGCGCTCAGATCCGTCTCGGAATAGTCGGCGGTCGACCCGCGGGTGCCGGTCACCGTGACAGCGGCGCCCGCCTTGGCGAACTCGGCGGCAATCGCGTTACCGATGCCGCTGGTCCCGCCGGTCACCAGCACATTAGTGCCGGTGAAGTCGAACTTGACGGAATTCATGAGTCGGTCCTCAATTCGTTGATGGATTTGGTGAGCCAGGCCTTTTCCCAGAAGTTTCCGGCAGCGGCGAGCAACGCCTCGTGGGCGTCGGCGGCGACCGCGCGTGCCGCCGGGTGTGCGGGTTGTGCAATGAGTATGAGGTCGGTCAGGTGTATCGCCTGCAGCGGACGCCCGTTGTCGACGTGCGCGCGGGCCGCGTCGACCAGGGCGTCGGCTCCGGCAGCGTTAACCACATCGGCCGCAACGGAATCCGGTGCTACGCCGTAGAGCTCGGTGGTGGAGCGATGCCGGAACCATCCGGTGTACATCTCCCAGATGGCGCGCACGTTCCAGGCGGTCTTGCCGTAGCCCTCGCCGATGTCGAGCCACTCGGGCACCGTGACCTCGCGCATCGCCGTGTGGATATCGGCGCCGGCATTCATCAGCTCGGCAGTGCGGTCGTGCACGGCTTGCATGGCGTCGCGCATCGCGGTGACTTCCTCGGCGATACGATCGGCACCGTCGATCGGGTCGAAGTGGCCGGTGATCAGTCGCCGCGGCCCGTACTCCAGCACGGTGTTCAGCGATTCGATGTAGAGAATCGGGTCGCGGTATCGGTCGCCGCGAATCGTCATCAGATTCGGGACGTGGCCGAACAACGGGCCGAACAGATTGCCGCTGAACAGAATTCGATCCTCGGGCAGCCACACCACCAGCGCGTCGGTGGTCTCACCGCCGGGCGTCCAGGCCAGCTCGATCCGCCGGCCGCCGACCGTGAATTCATGGTGGCGGTCGAATGTTGTGGTCGGCTCCGGGAAGGAGAAGTCGATCGTCGCCGGGTCGATGGTCTTGAAGTGCTCGAGCACGGCGTCGGAGAACTTCTGGAAGGCGAACGACGTCTTGGGCACGCGATAGCCCATCAGCAGCGTGTTGTCGTCACGCCAGTACCGGTAGTTGCGGTGCATGATCACTTGGGTTTTGGAGGTGCCGTCGTCGCGCAGCGTGTGCACCCCGCCCCAATGGTCGGCGTGACCCTGCGTGACGACGATGGCCCGGGTCGGGCCGGGCACGTCGGCAAAGGCCTTGCGGTGCAACGGGCCCTCGAATACCAGGCCGGCGTTGACGATGACCCGTCCGTCGTCGGTGGCGACCGCGTAGGAATTGGAGACGCCGCGCGACATCCAGATGTCGTCGCCGAGCGGCGACGCGGGAGTGTCGGTTGCCGCCGCTAGATCGGCGGCCCCGGGCCGCTCCCGGTGAATTCCGGCCATGACTTGCGATCCTCTACAGTTCTAGAGGTAAAGTCAATACTCATGGGATTGCGCGGGATGGCCGAACGAGTTGCGGTTGTGGTCGGTGGCGCCACCGGCATCGGCGCCGCGACCGCCGCCCGGCTCGGGGCGGAAGGCTGCCGGGTCGTCGTCGGCGACATCGCGGCCGACGCCGCGGCGCAGACCGCGGCGCGCATCTCGGCAGCCGGCGGCACGGCAACCCACGTCGGGTTCGATCTCGCCGATCCCGCGTCGGTGTCCAATCTGATCGATTCGGCCGCAACGACTTTCGGCGGAGTCGACCTGTTGTTCAACGTCGGCGCGGACATGAGCACGATCCGGGCGGACACCGATGTCGTCGACATCGACTTCGACGTGTGGGATCGCGTGATGACCGTCAACCTGCGCGGCTATGTGGCCGCGATGAAATACGCGATTCCGCGCATGCTCGCCAGCGGGGGCGGCGCGATCGTCAACATGTCCTCGGCGGCGGCGTTCCAGGGCGAGCCCGCCCGACCCGCCTACGCCACCGCGAAGGCCGGCATCGGTGCGCTGACCCGCCACGTCGCCTCCAGGTGGGGCAAGGACGGCATCCGCTGCAACGCCGTGGCGCCGGGGTTCACCGCGACCGAGGCCATCCGCTCCGTTCCGCAATGGCCGGACCTGCAGGCCGGAGCGCTGAAGCGCATTCGCGGAACCCGCGTCGGCGATCCGGAGGACATCGCCGCATTGGTCGCCTTCCTGTTGTCCGAGGAAGGCGAATGGATCAACGGTCAGGTCGTCAACATCGACGGCGGCACCGTCCTTCGGTGACCTATGGCAGCCAGCACCCGGTCCCGGCAACGCAACGGCGACGAGCGCCGGCGCGAACTGTGTGACGCCGCGATCCAGGTGCTGGCCGAGCAGGGATCGCGTGGGCTGACGCACGGACGGGTCGATCGGTGCGCGGGAGTGCCGGACGGCACCACGTCCTACTACTACCGAACCCGCGCCGCGCTGTTACGAGGCGTCGGCAAACGGGTCGCCGAGATCGACGTCGCCAACCTGCAGTCGGTGATCGACGAGCCGCTCGACCCTCTTTCGCCGTTCGCACACCTGGCCGAGCTGACCATCATGCAGGCCGACGGGCCCGGGCTGATGCTGAACCGGGCCCGCCATGAATTGCTGATGGGGGCGGTGCGCGATCCCGATCTGGCCGAAACGTCCCAGGCGTTCGTCGCCCGGATGAACGCGATGACCCGCGAGGCGATCGCCCACCTACAGCCGGGCACCGACGACCCCGAACTGCTCGACGCGCAGACGACGGCCGTCACCACGTTCATCGCGGGCGTGTTCACCCGGCTCGCCGGCGGAGACCGCACGATCAGCAACGCCGGGCAACTCACCCGGCTGCTGGAAGCCGTAGCCACCGCGGTCTCGCTGCAGCGGGCATAAGCATCGCGGCGAAAAGCCCTATGCTGCCGCCTGACAAGGCTTAACGTTATCGCCGACGTTCCACGAAGGATTGGATGAACATGAAGCGACTGTTTGCCGCCGGTGTGCTGGCTTTTGCGGGGTTGATGACGGCCGGACTAGGCGTCAGCAACGCCGACACGATTCAGACCGAGGGCAACTACCCGACGCGGCAGGCCTGTCAGGACGCCGGCCCGGGCGTGAAGGCGACGACTCCGGGCAACTGGAACAACTTCTGGTGCGTGCCGGACCGCAACGTCAACGGCAACTGGAAGCTGGTGCTCAGCAACTAGTACCGGTAGAAGCCCTCGCCGGTCTTGATGCCGAGCTTGCCGGCGTCGATGTAGGACTGCAGCAGATCGCGCACGCTCTTCGGCAGGTGCGGAAGCTCGGCGGCGTAGTGGTTTTCGATGTCGAGCACGACGTCCAGGCCGACCAGGTCCATCATCTGAAACGGGCCGACCGACACGCCCAGAACGAGCTTGAACACCCCGTCGATATCCTCGGGGCGGGCCACGCCCTCGGCGACCACGGCGAGGGACTCGCGCTTGATGGCCGCCCAGATGCGATTGAAGATGAAGCCCGTGCTCTCCTTGCGCGCTTCGAAGGGATGCAGGCCGAATTCGGGTAGCACCGTCAGCAGCGTGTCGAGCAGACCGCGGTCGGTCTGGCCATTCGACATCAACTCGATCGCGTTGATGTCCGGTGGCATGTAGAAGTGCATGTTGCACAAACGTGCTTTGTCGCCGATGTTTTCGCCCATTAGCCGCGACGGGATGGACGACGAGTTGGTCCCGAAGATGGTGCCCGCCGGCGCCGCCCGGTCGATCTCGCCCCACAAGGGAATCTTGATCTCGAGCTTCTCGGGGACCGACTCGACGGCCAGCCACGCGTCGTCCAACGCCTCGTCGAGCGATCCGGTGGCGGTCACGACGCCGGCTTCGCCTAATCCCCTGTCGGCCAATACCTTCGGCAGGGCCTGGGTCACGTACTGGATGGCTTCGTCACGTTGTTCCTTGCGCCGCGCGTAGATTCGCACCGTTCCGCCGCGGGTGGCGAACATCAAGGCGATGCGGCGGCCCAAAGTACCCGCGCCGATCACCGCGACGGGGCGTTTTTGGATGTCTTCGAAGGTGTAGGTGTACGAACCGGTCACATGTGCATGTTAAGTCCGCGGCTGCGCGCCGGGATTTGTCGCTGAGCGACAAAGATCGCCGGAACTTGTGTTTTCAGTGGCAGTGCACCAATAGATTTTCGCAATACATTCCGACCCGATCCGAGTTCGCTTTCCGACCACCTTCGTCGGATGGATCAGCGAACAATGAGGGAGTGTTCGTCAAGAGGAAATCGATGATCCCGGGCGAAGGCACGCCGAAGGCGTCCGAGTCCGCGTTCGCTGTGCCGGTGCTGGCCGCGAGTGCCGCAGCGCTCATTGCACCGACGAGCAGGGCGCGAGCGCACATATGACGCTTCATATCGTCGTCCTCTCTGCCGCTACAAATTCTAGCTGTCTGCCGAACAAACTGTGTCGCCTCAGGGTTGCGCACTCGCAGCGCATCGCAATTACGAATAAATAACAACTCCGCTCTCTCGGCTCGGGCCTCCCGCAACTCGAATAAGACAGTCCGTACCGTGACGCGCGTGAGACCGATGACCGTGGTCTTTCGCCGCGCCGCGGTTGTCGCGGTTTGCCTTGTCACATCAGTGACCATGGCGCCTCCAACGACCGCCGACCCCGATTCTGATCCTGATCCCGCTCCGGTGGCCGCACCCGCGGCCGCGGTAGCGCCGGTCGAAGGGCAGGTGCCCTCGGCCGATCCGGTTACCTATGTGTCGCCCGAAGGCTGGACCCTGGCCCTCGGGGCGAAGGACGAGTCGCAAGTTCCCGTTGCGCCGCTGACCACCGCGGTCTCATCTCGCGAATACCTCGCGCGCGGAACATTCGTCGCTTCGCTGGACGGGCCCGAGCAGCCTCGGGGCGTCCTCGAAGTGGGTTACGAGATCGGCTGCGGAATCGATATGAGCACGTCGAACGGCGTCACGATGGCAGGCAGCGCGGGCGTCAGTCCAGGCCTAGGCTTCACCGGGCTGTTGACCGGTGTGCCGGGTGTTGTGCCGTTGGTGACCACACCGATGAACGGGGTGATCACCGTGGGTCTTAAGCCCGGCATTGTCGTTGTGGTGCCGGTCGTGAGAAAAGAATTCAAGGGGCCACACCCCCGGGTGATCATCACCGGCTTCCACGTCAAAATCGACGGATGCGTGGGTCAGTCGTTTATCCGCTCCTTCGCGACGCTGACTCAGGTGACCGACGAATCCGATGTGGTGCTGTCGTATGTCGGTGTCACCAAAACTGTTTAAGCTTCGCATCTTTGGAGCCCTCACCCAGTCCGCACTCCCTCGTGGCCGTGTGTCGTTTTGCCTGCCTTGAGGGGCAGTCGCCGTGCGTGCACACGGGCGAATTCTCTTGCGCCACTGTGGTTTCTGTAGTCACATGGTGGCGTTTTTTGTCGGTGGGTGGGTTTAGTTTCAGGGTATGAGTTCAGCGGTGGTCGTCGATGGGGACGTCGTCACGGCGGCCTTCGACGCGCTCGACACCGCCCTGGACGGCGTCCTGGGCCTGGATACCGAGATGCTGTGCACCCGCGAGCGGCTGGTGCTGCTGGGCCGCTACGAGAAGATACGACGGCGCCTACCCGCCGGCGAGCATCCCCTGATCAACCAACTCCAGCAGGAGGCCACCCCGGCGGAGTTGGGCGGCAAACTGTCCCACGCGATCGCGGAGTGGACATTGATCAGCCGCGCCGAAGCCGGCAGGCGGGTGCGGGAAGCCGCTGATCTCGGTGAGCGCCGCGCCCTGACCGGTGAACCCTTAAAACCGGTGCTGGCCGCCACCGCCGAAGCCCAACGCGCCGGGCAGCTCGGGGTCGAGCATGTGGCGGTGATCCGCCGCTTCTACCACCAGCTGCCCGGGTGGGTCGATGTCGAGACCCGCACCCGCGCCGAAGCCGACCTGACCCGGCTGGCCACCCACTACCGGCCTGACCAGTTGACCGGGTTCGCCGAGCACCTCACCGACCTGCTCAACCCCGACGGCAACTTTTCCGACGACGACCGCGCCCGGCGGCGCGGGGTGACCCTGGGCAGCCAGCAACCCGACGGCATGTCAGCCCTACATGGCTGGATCACCCCCGAACTACGTGCCACCCTGGAAGCGGTGCTGGCCAAACTGGCCGCCCCCGGCATGTGCAACCCCGACGACCACACCCCCTGCGTCGACGGCACCCCCAGCCAAGACGCCATCGATCACGACCCCCGCTCAGCAGCCCAACGCCACCACGACGGCCTCAACGCCGCCCTGCGCGCGGTCCTGGCCTCCGGAGAGCTCGGTCAGCACAATGGGCTGCCCGCCGCCATCATCGTCTCCACCACCCTGGCCGAGTTGGAAGCCGCCACCGGCCACGGGATCACCGGCGGAGGCACCCGGCTGCCCATCAGCGACGTCATCCGCCTGGCCCGCCACGCCCACCACTACCTGGCCATCTTCGACAAGGGCAAAGCTGTTTCCCTGCATCACACCAAACGCCTCGCCTCACCCGGACAACGAATCGTGTTGTACGCCAAGGATCGCGGCTGTTCAGCGCCCGGATGCAACCTGCCCGGCTTCTACTGCGAAGTTCACCATGTCACCGACTATGCCCAGTGCCACACCACCGACGTCGACGACCTCACTTTCGCTTGCGGCCCCCACCACCGAATGCTGCGACCGACGGGCTGGACCACCAGAAAACGCGCCAACGGCGATACCGAATGGATCCCGCCCCCGCACCTTGATCGAGGCCAACCGCGCACCAACTCCTACCACCACCCCGAGAAGCTGCTTCTCGAAGGGGATGACCCGCTATAGCAGTGTGATCTGTTCGGCCTCCGGCTCGGCCGGCTCGAGCAGCTGGGGACCGTTATTGCGAATGCTGTTCACCAGCCTCGACACCTCGCGCAGCTCGATGCCCCGCACATCCGGGGCATGGTTCAGCAGCTCGGGGTCCAGCGGGGCATCGGGATTCAACCAGGCATCCCAGTCGCGCTCGGCCAGGACCAGGGGCATCCGATCGTGGACGGCGGCCAGCTCACCCACGGCGTCGGTGGTGATGATCGTGCAGCTCAGCAGCGGGTCCGCAGCCTTGTCCGGTTTCCAGACCGACCACAGGCCGGCCATAAACAGCGGCTCACCGTCGTCGCGGTGCATGAAGAACGGCGTCTTGGCGGTCTTCTTGCCCGCAGGGTTGTCCGGATTGGGTCGCCATTCGTACCAGCCGTCCATCGGCACCAGGCAACGCTTGCTCTTGGCCGAACCGCGGAAGGCCGGTGACGTGGCCACCTTGTCGGCCCGGGCATTGATCAGCAGCGGACCCTTGGAATCCGGCCCACCGTCGGGACCGGTCTTGACCCACGGCGGAACCAGTCCCCAGCGCATCAGCCGCACCCGGCGAGTCGGCTCGTCGTCCGGCTCGCTGTGGCGGGAGACCACCGTCGCGACCGTGGTCGTGGGAGCCACGTTGTAGTTCGGCTCCGACGCACGCTCCGAGGTACCGGTAGCTTCGCCGATCGCCTTGATCTTCTCGGCCAGCAGGGCCGGATCCGTCGTGACCGCAAACCGTCCACACATGACTTCCATGGTGCCCCGTACCCACGACACCCGCCGACACGGCAGGATGAAGCCGTGAACACCGACGCCTGGACGGCCCCCTTCGCGCCGACGCCGGTGCATGCGACCGTGACCGTGCCGGGCTCGAAATCGCAGACCAACCGGGCGCTGGTGCTCGCGGGACTAGCGAGTGCGCAAGGGCAGAGCGCCTCGACCATCAGCGGCGCGCTGCGCAGCCGCGATACCGACCTGATGATCGGCGCGCTCGCCACGCTGGGGCTGCGGGTGGACGGCGACGGTTCCGAGTTGAGGGTCAGCGGCCGACTCGACCCGGGCCCCGGCGCCCGCGTGGACTGCGGCCTGGCCGGCACCGTGTTGCGCTTCGTGCCGCCGCTGGCGGCGCTGGCGAACGCTCCGGTGGAATTCGACGGCGACGAACAAGCCCGGGTCCGTCCGATCGCGCCGCTGCTGGACGCGCTGCGCGACCTTGGTGTCCCGATCGAGGGAACCGGACTGCCGTTCCGGGTGCTGGGCAGCGGATCGGTCGCCGGCGGCACCGTGGCGATCGACGCGTCGGCGTCGTCACAGTTCGTCTCCGGCCTGTTGCTGTGCGGTGCGTCGTTCAGCAACGGCCTGACGGTGCAGCACATCGGTGCGTCGCTGCCCTCGGCACCGCACATCGCGATGACCACCGTGATGCTGCGGCAGGGCGGAGTCGACGTCGACGATTCGGTACCCAACCGCTGGCACGTGCGCCCCGGCACCGTCGCGGCCCGGCACTGGGAAGTCGAGCCAGACCTCACCAACGCAGTTCCGTTCCTGTCGGCAGCGGTGGTCACCGGCGGCACCGTACGCATCACCGGCTGGCCGTCGACCAGCGTGCAACCCGCCGACGACATTCTCGACGTGTTTGGAAAGCTCAATGCCGTTGTCACCCAGTCTGATTCATATCTCGAAGTGCAGGGCGCCAACGGCTACAACGGCTACCCAGGCTTTGATGTCGACCTGCGCGCGGTCGGTGAGCTGACGCCGTCGGTCGCGGCACTGGCGGCGTTGGCAACACCTGGCTCGGTGTCACGGCTTTCCGGTGTCGCCCATTTGCGGGGCCATGAGACCGACCGCCTCGCCGCGCTGAGCGCCGAGATCAACCGGCTAGGGGGCGACTGCCAGGAGACCGCCGATGGCCTGGTGATCACCTCGACGCCGCTGCATTCCGGCACCTGGCGGGTCTACGCCGATCACCGCATGGCAATGGCCGGCGCGATCGTCGGGCTGCGAGTACCTGGAGTCCAGGTCGACGACATCGGCGCCACCACCAAGACATTGCCGCAATTCGCCCAGCTGTGGGCGCGGATGCTGGCCGACGGGGAGTCCAGCGTTTGAGGCCGGGCGACTACGACGAGTCCGACGTCAAGGTCCGATCCGGCCGGGGTTCACGACCCCGGACCAAAACCCGTCCCGAGCACGCCGACGCCCAGTCCGCCATGGTGGTCAGCGTCGACCGTGGCCGCTGGGGATGCGTGCTGGGCGGCCGCCCGGATCACCGGGTCATCGCCATGCGGGCCCGCGAACTGGGCCGCACTCCGATCGTGGTCGGCGACGACGTCGACATCGTCGGCGATCTGTCCGGGAAGACGGACACGCTGGCCCGCATTGTGCGCCGGGGTCCGCGACGAACGGTGTTGCGGCGCACCGCCGATGACACCGATCCCACCGAGCGCGTGGTGGTCGCCAACGCCGACCAGCTGCTCATCGTGGTGGCGCTGGCCGACCCGCCGCCGCGCACCGGCCTGGTCGACCGCACGCTGATCGCCGCCTACACCGGCGGGCTGAAACCGATTCTGTGCCTGACCAAGACCGACCTTGCCCCGCCCGAACCCTTCGCCGAGCAGTTCGTCGACCTGGATCTCACGGTGATCGCCGCCGGCGTCGACGACCCCCTGCTCGCCGTGGCGGACCTGCTCGACGGCAAGATCACCGTGCTGCTCGGGCATTCCGGGGTCGGCAAATCGACTTTGGTGAATCGTCTTGTGCCCGAAGCCGATCGGGCCGTCGGCGTAGTCACCGACATCGGCAGGGGCCGGCATACCTCAACGCAGTCCGTCGCGTTGCCGCTGGGCGACACGCTGCCCGGCAGCGGCTGGGTGATCGACACCCCGGGCATCCGCTCCTTCGGGCTGGCCCACATCCAGCCCGACGACGTGCTGAAGTCTTTTTCGGACCTCGCCGAGGCGATCGAGGACTGCCCGCGCGGCTGCGGGCACATGGGCCCCCCGGCAGACCCGGAATGCGCGCTGGACACGCTCTCCGGTCCCGCCCTTCGCCGTGTCGCGGCAGCTCGCCGGTTGCTGGCGGCGCTCAGGGAGACTTAGCCAGCCGCATGCCGAGCTCGTCGGGCGGCACCAGATGACCCTCGGTGCAACGGATTTCGACGCGCGCTTCGGCGCCGCAATCCAGATGCGTCAGGCGCAGCTTGTGACGGCCCGGCAGGTGGTGTCGTCCCCACTCGAACAGCGCCCAGACCACCGGCATGAAGTCGGTGCCGGCCTCGGTCAGCACGTATTCCTCGCGGCTGCGCTGCCCCGGCTCCTGATAAGGCCGGCGCGCCAATAGCCCCAGCTCCACCAATTCGGACAGGCGTGCCGAGGTGGCGGCCTTGGTAATACCGACGCGGTGGGCGAAGTCGTCGAACCGAGTGGTGCCGTAGTACGCCTCGCGCATGATCAGCATCGCGGACTTGGTGCCGACCACCGCCATCGTCTTCTCGATCGCGCACTGACCGACCGGCGACCATTTCTCGCGGTCCGCCAGCGCGCCCTGCAGAAATGTCATGTAGATCACCTCCCATCTGGGTTGATTTCAGTATACCTAGGCGTTTTGCTGGGTATATCAAGCCATACTCAGGACTCGAGGAGGAGTCATGACCGCATTCTCGACCGGTTCTCAGGGCCGCGACGCCGTCATCGTCGGCGCCGTCCGGACCCCGATCGGCAAGGGCAAGGCCAGCGGAGCACTGCACGACGTACTGCCGGTCGACCTGTTGGCGCACAGCCTGCGCGAACTGGTGGCCCGCACCGGTGTGGACCCGGCGCAGGTTGACGACGTCATCGCCGGGGCCGTCACCCAGGTTGGCGATCAGGCGGTCAACATCGCGCGTAACGCGTTGCTGGGCGCGGGCTTCCCCGAGTCGGTTCCCGGAGTAACCATCGACCGGCAGTGCGGCAGCAGCCAGCAGGCCATCAGCTTCGCCGCCCAGGGCGTTATCGCGGGCGCCTACGACCTGGTGATCGCCGCGGGCGTGGAGTCGATGAGCCGCGTGCCGATGGGCACCCAAGTATTGCCGGGCAGCGACCCGTTCGGCGAGGGTATGGCCGCGCGCTACCCCGAAGGGCTGGTGCCACAGGGCATCAGCGCCGAGCTGATCGCCGCCAAGTGGGGCTTCTCGCGCACCCAACTCGACGAGTTCTCCGCCGGCAGCCACGACAAGGCCGCCCGCGCCACCAAGGACGGGCTGTTCGAGAACGAGCTGATCCCGATCGCCGGGCTGCACACCGACGAGATCATTCGTCCCGCCACCACGGTGGAGACGCTGGCCACGCTGAAGCCCGCGTTCTACAGCGAGAAGATGGAACAGCGCTTCCCGCAGATCAATTGGGAGATCACGCCGGGTAACTCGTCGCCGCTCTCGGACGGCAGCGCCGCGGTGCTGATCACCACCAGCGAGGTCGCCAAGAAGCTGGGCCTGCGGCCGCTGGCGCGCATCCACACGACCACGGTGGTGGGCGATGACCCGCTCTACATGCTGACCGGCGTCATCCCGGCGACCGAGAAGGTACTGCAGCGATCCGGCCTGACGCTGGCCGACATCGACCTGTTCGAGGTTAACGAGGCCTTCGCGCCCGTCGTGCTGGCCTGGGCAAAGGACGTGGATAGGGAGCAGAGCGGCATACTTGAACGGACCAACGTCAATGGGGGTGCCATTGCCCTTGGTCACCCGCTCGGCGCTAGCGGTGCCCGCATCATGACAACACTCGTCAACGCGCTCGAACAGCGCGGCGGACGCTACGCGCTGCAGACGATGTGTGAGGGCGGTGGCATGGCCAACGCGACCATCATCGAGCGGCTCCGCTAATAAGAGTCAACGAAGCGACAGGGCCCTGCTTCATAGGCGTGGGGTTTCTATTAACTGTTGATCGCACTACTTGACTCGAAGCCCGTCAAGCAGGGCGTTCAGCGCCCGCACTCCTTGCTCGCGCGCTACAAGTTGATCGGGTGCGTTCGCGATGAAAAGGGCGGCTTCGTCGGCAGCGGCGAGTAGAAGGTGCGCCAAAGCGTCAGTGGGCTGATTTACCGCAAGGTCGCCCTCGTCGATGGCACGTTCAAGCATGGCCCGGATGGCCCCAAGTCCGTAGCGGCTTTCCAATTCACGCCACTTGACCCAGCCGAGGACGGCTGGCCCGTCGATCAACAATATCCGCTGAACATGAGGAGTGAGCGAGGCATCCAGAAAGCCAATTAGGCCCTGCCGCAATTGGTTTAGCGCGCCGTCCGCAGGGTCGGCAAGGTTTTTTGCGGCCTCGACGACCAGGTCCTCTTCGACCGCAAGGAACGCCGCTTCGAATAGCGCCTGCTTATCCGCGAAGTGGTGGTAGAGCGCACCACGGGTGCCGACGCCAGCTTCTGCCACAACTTCTTGGGTGCCCGTTCGGTGATAGCCCTTTTCGACAAACAGCCGTCGAGCGGCAGCGACGAGTGCGGCACGAGTGGCTTCTGCCTGCGCCGCCCGGCGCGCTTTCGTGTCTAGGGCCTCATCGTCAAGCGCCACTGCGCCAGCCTATTGCATACACGGTGTAGGTCACATACAGTCCGAATGTCACATACATCTTGTAGGTGATGCCCACTGATTCAGTCTGACGTGGAGGTTCCGCGATATGTCTGCACCTGTTGATGTCGTCCGCAGGTTCTGCGCGCTGATGGAGGAACGTGACGCAGAGGCGCTGCGACCGCTGATTGCCGACAACGCTGTCTATCAGAATGTCGGCATGCCAGCGTCCAACGGCGTGAATGCCATTGTTGAGAATATGGCGGCGCAGTTTGCAATGTTTCCCGATGCCTACGCCTTTGAAATCGTGAACATGGCCAGCGACGGACCAGTGGTGCTGACCGAGCGCCTTGACTACATCCAGGCACCGGACGGCAGCAAGCCGGCAGTCCCCGTGATGGGTACCTTCGTAGTCGGCGACGACGGGAAGATCACCCGCTGGACGGATTACTTCGACGTATCGCTGACCGTGAAACTCCTTCAAGGCGAAGACATTAGCGCCCTCGTCCCCGCGACCGTATAAGGATTTCGGCAATTTTCGACTGCCCGATGTCCTCGCCGCAAGCCCGTCGTGCTGGCCTGGGCTCACGACACCGGTGCCGACCTGGCCAAGACCAACGTCAACGGCGGCGCCATCGCGATCGGACATCCGTTGGGCGCCAGCGGCGCTCGCATCATGACCACAATGGTCAACGCCCTCGAACAGCGCGGCGGACGGTACGCGCTGCAGACGATGTGCGAGGGCGGCGGCATGGCCAACGCCACCATCATCGAGCGGTTGGGCTAGATCAGCGGATCGGCGAACGGGCGTAGCCTGTCGCGATAGGGTCGGATTGCTGAAGAAGTGGGGATGAAATGGCAGCCAACCCGCTCAAGGTATTCGCGACGGAAGCATGGTCCTCATGAGCGTGATTTACGTCGAACTGGCCGAAAAGCTCGATTCCGGTCACGACGCGGTGCTGCTGGCGATGGACGATGCGGGTGTAAGCGAAGTGCTGGCAGCGGTCACTCAGGCAACGCAGCAAGGATCAGCTCGCCTGGACCACGGCGCGTCGACTCTACTGTTCCGCATCGAACCGGGCGCCGCAGACATTGAGTTTCACAGTGGCACCGTGTTGTGGCGGCTCGACGCCGCCAAAGCGACAGAAGTCGTCGAATTGCTGAATTCGATGGTTGATTCGGGGATTCCCGATGGACACCACTATCTCGAAGGTATGTCCACGCCGACTGGGACGGTTGTCCTATCGCGAAATGAGTACCCCATGAGTTCCCTACCGCCGGAGGCCGTGTTCCCTCCGACCGCCTGAGGTTCAACAACTTGCGGCAAGAGGCTGCACCGCGAATTACAGTTCGTCGGGTGGCGCGGTCAATGGTCAACGCGCTCGAGCAGCGCGGCGGACGATACGCACTGCAGACGATGTGCGAGGACGGCGGCATGGCCAACGCCACCATCATCGAGCGCCTCGGCTAGGCGGCTTCACAACGAAGGATCGACTTCTTGAGACTTCTGCTAGGGGAAGCGAAGCAGTCAGGCTGGCATCAGATGGACCGGCAGATGGGTTGGCCCGCGCAAGGAGCTGTGACTGGACCACGTCGTCGGCCCATCTGGGTTGATCCTGGCGACATGGGTTACCAGTTCGCGCAGCACCGCTTGTGCCTCCATGCGGGCCAATGGTGCCCCTAGACACATATGTGCGCCGTACCCGAACGCGAGGTGCATGCGCGGGTTGCGGTCGGCGCGATACTCGTCGGGATCCTCAAAGATCAGCGGGTCACGGTTGGCCGCGCCGAAGGAGAGAAGGACCCGTGATCCGGTTGGGATGGTGACATCACCGATCCGGTAATCGGCGCGGGTATAGCGGTAGAGGTTCTGTATCGGGGTCGTGATGCGAAGTTGCTCTTCGACTGCCATGGGGATGAGGTCGGGATTGGCGCGGATCAAGTCATACTGTTCGGGGTTGTGCGCAAAGGTATCGAACATCCCGCCGAGCAGGTTGGTGGTTGTTTCATTTCCGGCGATCAACAGGTGAATCGCGATGAGGAGAAGCTGGCGATCTGTGAGGCTGCCATCAGTGTTGTGTTCAAGCAGCCGACCCAACACGGTGCCCGAGCCCTTGAGTCCACCGACAGCGAATTGCCTTGCAAAGTAACGTTGCAACGCAACTGTGGCGGCCAGCGACTTGGCGGCTCCGACCAGGCCTGTCGGGGTGGGGGTCAATTCCATGATGCCCACAGCCTTTTCCGACCATCGCCGAAAGTCGCTGACATCGCATTCGGGTACTCCAAGGATTTGTGCGATCAGGCGTATCGGCATGGGTATCGCCAAGTGCTGCACGACATCGCAACCGGGGTTGGCCAAGAGGTCCGACACGAGTTCCACGGCGAGCTTCTCAGTCATTCCCTGCCATATATTCATGGCTCCCTTGCTAAATCCGGGTTGGACCTGCTTGCGCAGCCGGGTGTGTTCTTCGCCGTCGGTGAGCACCGCGAGCGGTGCCGAGAACCTGAGTCGGGTGACCCCTTGGGTACTGGTGACGTGGTCGGTATCGCGCAACGCGGCTTGAACGTCTTCGAGTCGACTGAGGATCCAGGTGGCTCGCCTCGGGTTGTAATGCACCCGCCCACCCCTGTGCAGCGCGCGGTAGGCGTCGAACGGTTGCGCAGCAGTGCCCGGATTCTGTGGGTCGTAGTCGGTGTTCACGGCACCCGTCCAGCCGTCGTAGCCACGTCGACGGGTCCGAATCGCGGCTGACGCGTTCATCCGGACTGCATCACCAAAAGGCTTGACGGCTTCAACAGCCCTCCGCGCGGTGTGATTGATCGACATCTCGCTCCCCCTATCCGCCCCGCCCGCTCAGGCGAACTTGACGGTTACAGATTTCAGTCCGGGCTCGAATGATGTTGCCCGTCAGGTAGATGACGTAGCAGACAGATACGGCAACCAACTGTCGACGCGTCCGTGGACATGCCATCAAGACGCCGATCATTGTTTCGATGGCACCGTTGATGTAGGTGAATCTCCGCGCATGGCCAGGGAAGCTGAGCCGGTTGATGGGGTCAAAAGCGCTTGGAACTAGAAAATGCAAGACGCCGATGGCGACGACCGCGAGGGCCCGATAGCCGCCTGTCCGGAGACCGCGAGTGTGGGTCTCAGTCATCGGACAATCCTCTCCCGCCTTTGCTGCTCATCCAGCCGGCCATCCTTATTACGAGAATATTTTTCTCGAAAATAGTCTCATGTTCGCAAGCCGATGTACACAGCTGGGTGTCCGGCCTCCTGGAGGCACGAGCAACAGTTAGGGCGCTGAATCTTGCCCTAAGGTTCTGCTGGTGAGTCAATCCCGCCGAGGACGACCCCGCAGCGCAGCGGCACATGGGGCGATCCTTGAAGCCACCCGCGCCCTGCTCATAGAAGGCGGATATGGGGCGGTGTCGATGGATAAGGTCGCCGCCGATGCCGGGGTGGGGGTGCAGACCGTATATCGACGGTGGCCGTCGAAAGGTCCCTTAGTGGCCGAGGCCGTCATGCAGGCCTACGCCTTGACCGACTTCACCCTGCCAAATACGGGCAACACCGTCGCAGACTTACGGACCTGGATGCACGAGTACGCCGCACTCAGTGCAGCGCCTGAAAACGTCGCGCTCGTCCGTGCCCTTGCCGCCGCCGCCGCTGAGGATCTACGAGACCGTGACACCTTGTACCAGCAACTCACGGACCGCTTCCACGGCGCTCTAAGGCACCGCCTACAGATCGGAATCTCAGTGGGTCACGTACGCGCAGACGCCGACATTGACGCTGCCGCCGACGCATTAATCGGAGCCACGCTGTATCGCATGCTCAGCGTCACGACATCGGTGGACGAAGCGATTGGACGTTATGACGGATTGATCGACACATTGATGAGTGGCCTGTCGATCCGCTGATGGTTCGCCGCTTTGGGTTGATTGCCCCCTATGCCGCCCGAGGGGATCTTGCCGATGATGCGCGCATGGCGGGCTCCGGAATGCCCGCCGCCCGCGCCCGCAACGTGGCATTCCGGTCGTGCTGGCCTGGGCTCACGACACCGGTGCCGACCTGGCCAAGACCAACGTCAACGGCGGCGCCATCGCGATCGGACATCCGTTGGGCGCCAGCGGCGCTCGCATCATGACCACAATGGTCAACGCCCTCGAACAGCGCGGCGGACGGTACGCGCTGCAGACGATGTGCGAGGGCGGCGGCATGGCCAACGCCACCATCATCGAGCGCCTCGGCTAGGCGCTTCGACGCATAAAGAGGGACCATCGACCCTAGAAGCTCGCGAACGGCCCGCGCATCCTCTGTCTCAAGGATCACCTGACAAAGGGAGCGCCGGACATGTGCGGTTGGGGCTGGATGTGGAACGGCGGTGGCTGGGGATGGGGCAGCGGCGTGATGTACGTCGTGTTGGCAGCGCTTCTGGTGGCCATGGTCGTCGTAGTGGCCTTCGCGATGCGCGATTTGATTCGGGACGGCAGCCAGGGCAAGGGGACAGCTGCCTCCGTGCCTGACCGCGATGGCTAGGTTGACGCGACGGGCGGCCCTCGTTGCGCTCGGTTCGATCGCAGCGAGCAGCGTCGTAGGTCTCGGCTATGTCCTTCGCAACCTGTTCGAACCGTCCTCGGCCATCCGCCTCACCGACGGAGACGGTTTCATGGGCGCCGGTCACATGGATATGAGCCGCTACATGGAAATGTTCAAGCGACACACCGAGATCAGCCGTGTGGTCGAAGACATTCCCGGCGGCGTGCGCACCACCACCGAATCGAAGTCTCCAGATCTGACCGCCCAACTGCAGGCGCATGTCTCAAGCATGTACGCCCACCTCGATCAGGGAACCGAGGTGATGTGCATGAGCCAAAGCCTGCCGACTCTTTTCCGCCAGGCCGGCGGTTATCGTCGCCAGCTCACGCTGACCCCCACGGGTGTGATCGCCGAAGAGACCGCTGACGATCCCGCCCTCACGGAAACCATCCGTGCTCACGCCCGCGAGGTCACTGGATTTGTGAACGAGGGCATGCCGGCGATGATGCAGACAATGATGGGACCGGGAATGGGGGGCGGCATGATGGGTCCCGGCGGCATGATGAGACCACCCTGAAACCGCCACTACTTGTTGTTGGCCTGTTTCAGGTGCGCTATCTCGTTGCCCCACACCGAATCTGCGCCCGCGTCGCCGATTCGGTAGATCTGAACTATCGTCGCGATACCAACGACGAGCGCGACCACCGCGACGGTAGCGCTGACGCCCAAGTGACGCGGGCCGGATCGACGTTCGGCCCACCCGAGTACCAAAAGCGCCGCGGCAACGATTAATAACCCCACAGCGAAATAGCTCATGGTGTCGCCCAGCTCGGCGTGCTCGCGCAGAATCGGGCTGGGATCGCGCCGCAAGTCATACAGCCAGCCACCGGCGTTTGCCGTGACCGGTGTCAGCACCGCTGTCACGACGGCGAGTATGGCGGTCAACCAGACCAGATGTCCCCGCCGGCCGGCGGGCCACAGGGCGCACACGATCTCGAGCAGAGCCGTCAGCGGCGCAAGCACGACGAGGAAATGCACCAGCAGCACATGGGCGGGCAAGCCATGAATGACCGTCATGAAGGTCCTTTGCGAAGTTGAAATACCTCGGGCGCCAACGTCATGGCTTGTGCGGCGGCTGGCTAGAACGGACGCCCAGTGAGGTCGGGCGAGCGTGATCATAACGTCGTTCACCGCGGCAAAGGCAAAGCTAACTATGGGTACCTCGACAAAGTTTGATGAGGCTGCGCTTGCTGGCGCGACAGGGTGGAAATGCGCTTGGCTAGGCGACATGGGTGACGATCAGCCACTTAAGCCCCCGATGTCGCAAACGCCCCGGCCCTCCGATGCGGCAGTACCGGACGAACCATCGCATGCGGCGGAACCGCATGCCGGCCACAGTTCAGGCCGACTGAACAGCCTTCGAGCAGCGGTGTTAGGGGCCAACGACGGCATCGTCTCGGTGGCCAGTCTGGTGGTAGGTGTGGCCGGGGCAACCACAGAGCGCGGTCCGATCTTCACCGCCGGACTGGCGGCCCTGGTCGGCGGGGCGGCCTCGATGGCCCTTGGCGAATTCGTTTCCGTCTCGAGCCAACGGGACAGCGAGAAGGCGCAACTTGCAACCGAGCGACATGAGCTACGGCACATACCCGAGGCCGAGTTGGCTGAGCTCACCGCCATCTACCAGGACCGAGGCCTATCAGCTGAAACCGCGGCGCAAGTAGCCAAAGAGCTGACCGCGCACGACGCGCTGACCGCCCACGCGCACGCCGAACTCAACATCAATCCCCAGGAGCTGGCCAACCCCTGGCAGGCCGCCGCCGCGTCAGCAGCGTCGTTCATCATCGGAGCGCTGCTACCGTTGATATCAATCCTATTGCCGCCCACGGCCATTCGAGTGCCGGTGACATTTATCGCCGTGCTCGCGGCCTTGGCGCTCACCGGTGCGCTCAGCGCCCGGATCGGCGGTGGCAGCGTATGGCGGGCGGTGCTGCGCGTCGTGCTCGGAGGGGCGGCGGGCCTAGCGTTCACCTACGGCGTCGGCCACCTCTTCGGCACCGCGATCCAGTAGCACCGCCAAACAGGGGCACTCGCTATCCAGTGGCTGAGCTGCGCGCGTCCACCGCTTCGATCCGGACCGGCACGCCGGTCAGCCACGCCATTCCGGATAGGTACTCGACATCCTCAGGCTCACTTGACGTTAACTGGTTGACGTTCTCGCCACGCGCCCGATTGGCCAGTTGCCAGGTCCCGGTTCCCTTGTGGCCCCAGCCGTGCGGCACCGCGATCACCCTGGCCACCAGGTCCTTAGTGGTGGAGATCGGGATGGTGATCGCACCGTACGGGGACGAGATCCGAACCAGGTCGCCGTCGGCGATTGCCAGCCTCTCGGCGTCGTCGACATGGACGAGGGCGCGGTGCGTCCGGCCGCCGCGCATCAGTAAAGGCGAGTTGTGCATCCAGGAGTTCTCCGAACGCGGCTCGCGCATCCCGATCATCTTCATGGGGTAACCGTCGGGCTGGCGCCGGTTCGCGAGTTTCTCGACTTCGTCGGCGATGCCGGTATGCGCCAGCTTGATGCGCCGCGACAGGTAGGCGATGGCGTTGCGTAATACGCCGGTCCGAATATGCTGTGCCACAACGACGCCGTGCGGATACTGCTGCATGAGCCGCTTCAGCGTCAGCCCGCCACGCCGTAGGCCGAACCGGTCACCGCCCTGAGACATCCGGATGAGGGCATCCATCAATATTCGCGGCGAAAGTGCGATTCCGAAGATTCCCAGCACTTTTCGAACAATCCCGAGAACCGCAAATACCGGCACGGCGCGCGCCAGGCGCCGGGTCAGGTCGTCGACAATGTCCCATTCCGGCCGCGCCTGTCCCGCCGGCGCAACGACCGCCTCGGTGGCCTGACGAAACGGCGTGGCTTGGAACCCTTGGAAGGTGTACGGAAAGTCATCGCGTTCGTACATCGTCGTAGTCGGCAGGATGTAGTCGCAGTGGGCCGTGGTCTCGGTGACGTAGAAGTCGAGTGCCACGGATAATTCCAGCGCTTCGAACGCGGCTTCGAGTTCGTTGCCATTGGGCACCGACAGAACCGGGTTGCCGGCCGATACAAACAAGGCCTTGAGCTGACGATCACCCGCAGTGGTGATTTCCTTCGCCATCAGCGCGGCGGGTTCGGAGCCAATGGCATTGGCCATCCCGCCGATGCGGGATCGGTTGCGACGGTAGGAACGTCGCAGCGCAAAACCCATCAGCGTGTTCTGCCACCGCTGCCCCAGTGTCTCCATCGAACTGAATACGGAACCGCCCGGCGTGTCGAGGTTCCCCGCGACGAGATTGACCGCGTCGATGAGGTAGGTGGTGAGGGTTCCGGATCGCCCGATACAGGTGCCCAGTCGACCGTAGATCGCCGCTCGTTGCGTGCGAACCAGATCGTGCGCGAGGGCCCGTACGTCGCGAGGGTCGATGCCCGTGTGGGCAGCGGTGCCCTCCGGGGTGAACGGCTCGGATAGTCGGCGCAGCCAATCGATTCCGTCGGCTTGCCGGCGCACGGCGGCGTGGTCGACGAGGTTGTCGGCGAATATCACGTGCAACAGCGACAGCAAGAGGAACGAGTCGGTATCCGGGACGATGCCCAGCCATTCGAACGCTGCGGCGGTCTCGGTGCGGCGCGGGTCGACGACCACGATGCGTCCACCACGCTTGACGATATCGTGCATGCGGTCCTTGATCCGCGGTGCGGTCAGAAAACTGCCATGTGACACAACGGGATTGGCGCCCATCAGCACCAGCAGGTCGGTGCGGGTCAGATCCGGAATGGGCACCGAAGTCGGTGCACCATAGAGCAACTGGCTCGCGATCAACCTGCTGTTGGTGTCCTGAGACGACGACGTGAAGTAGTGGCCGTGACGGCCGAGTCCCTTGATGAACATCAGCGCGGCAAATACGTGCGCATAGCTGAAGGCGCCCGGGTTGCCCATGTACCAGCCGACTGCGCCGGATCCGTGAGTGCGCAGAAGTGTCGTCAACCGCGAGGCGATGTCGGTCAGCGCCGCATCCCAAGTCGTCGGTTCGAAGCCGTCCTGAGTGCGGCGCAGTGGCGTGGTGACGCGGTCGGGATCGTTGTGCACCTCGGCGAACGCGATGCCCTTCTGACAGGCGAACCCGGACGAGAGTGGGTGATCCTTATCGGGACGAAGCGCCACCAGGCGCCCATCCTCAACCGTCGCGATCATGCCACACAGCGGCTCGCAGATGCGACAAAAGGTCGGCTTCTGCTCGGTCACCGGGGCCACTATCACACCATACTGTAAGAATTACAGTTCGGCTCACGAAATGGCTGCGGATTCGATCGAGACCAGATCGGGTATCGCAAAACAATGTACGAGCATCGGCGAGTTCTGGACCAGCATCGTTTCGATGCCGTGTCAGCGTCGCTGGCACTCGAAGCGTCCAACGCGGCCATGATGTTGCTGGACCGCGACCTGCGTATCCGCGGCGTCAATGCGACCTTTGAAGTCCTCTCCTTGCGACCACGCGGCGAGCTGCTCGGCGAGCTCGTGTCCGACGTGTTTCCGGACAACCCTGACGACGCGCAGGCCCGCGGCACGGAGCAGCTTGCCGCGTCCGTGGAATCAGCGATGCGACGGCGGGGAGCCGACAGCATGCCAATCTTGCGGTACGACATCACCGACCCACAGCAGCCGGACGTCTTTCTGCCGAAGCTGTGGACATGCCAGAACGTCGCGGTCGACGAAGGCGACGAGCAATTCGGGGTGCTGCACCAGGTAGCCGAGATCACGTCGCTCGACGAAGCGTTGTCCGCGTTGGCGCAGAACGTCGCGGGTGGTGAGTCACTCCTCGCGGCCGAGCACATGCACGTGCTGGCGGCGCTGGCCAACAAGGCCCGCGAGGACCAGAGTCGGGCGCGGGCCATGACGGGCGAGATCGAGCAGCTGCAGCGGGCAGTCGAAACCCGCGACATCATCGGCCAGGCCAAGGGCATGCTGATGGAGCGGTTCAACGTCGACGCCGCCGCGGCGTTCGACCTATTGGCGAAGCTGTCGCAGGAGGCGAACATCCGACTGGTGGACATCGCTCGCAAGCTCGTCGAAATGGAGCATCCCAGCACGTAATAACAATGTCGTTGCCCGGCACTCTCTTTGGCGCGAGCCCGTGCCGGGCGAAGTCAGAGCCAGCCGGTGCGTGCGGCGGCAACCGGTTCGGCGGGCGCGGGAGCCAATTCCCCGTCACGCACGCCGTCGAGCATCCGCTTCACCGCCGCGACAATCTCCGGGGCGGCCGCGGCGAGTCCGGCCTTGTCGGCCTCCGGGACGTCGTCGGGTTCGACGCCCGCCCGCGCCAGCACGGCGGCCGGATCGGCCAGCTGCTCGGTCAACCACGACACCGGGTCGGCTGACAGCTCGGGGACGAAGTGCCGGCGCCCGGGTTCCCACCCCTTGAACTTGGGGTGGTGATGGGCCCGGTCCAGCGTCCCCGGTGGGCTCTCGGTGGACCCGAACAGGTCCACCCGCCAGACCGGACGGTTGAAGGCGATCGGGATGCCCGCGTATATCGATCCCTGCGGCTCGGCCCGGTCGACAACACGGAGTTCCAGTCTGACTCCCCGCTCCGGGGTTTCCTGACCTTCGTTCGGGGTCGGGTCGACGAAGAACATATCCCCGACGACTACACCCAGGGTTTCGAATCCAAACGCTGCAAGCATATTTCCGAGAGTAGACCTGGGCGGTCACCGAGCCAGCACTAAGAAGTAATGGACAACGCGGCGTCGAGGAGTTCGGCGAGGTGTTTCCAGTAGAACCAGTCGGCGATAGCGCAGCGCTGGGCTACCGGGTCGGCCGCGGCGTAAGCATCGTTGACGACGGCGCCCTGGGCATGACTGACGTAGGCGTGGAAGGCCTGCAGATGCGGCGTCTGACGAAGAGGGTCGGTGGTGGCCATGGGCTTCATCACCTGTAGCCACAGTCTGATGCGCTCATTACCGGGCGGGTTGGCATCCGCCGGCGCCGGCGGCAGCAATGCGAGCAACTGCGCGTCGGGCGTCTGCGCCAACCGCTCGGCCGCTTCGGGATTCACCACCTCTAACCGGGAGCGGCCGATCATCTCCCCGCTCTCGGGGATGTCATCGGGGTCGAGCACCAGCTGGGCCACACCCGGGTCGGAATCGGCGAACTGTTCGGCAGTACCGATCACCGCGCGCAACTCCGCGTCGCGATGAGCCACCCAGCCTTGCACGGCCACCACCGGATACGTGGCCCAGGATGCCCGCTCGGCGGCCGGAATCGCGTCCTCGGCTGTGGCCATGAATACCGGCTCGGGCAACTGCACGCCGTCTGGGATATAGGCCAGCCCATAACTGTTGGCCACCACGATTGCGCCGTCGGTGGTCACACCGGTCACCCAGAAGAACCCGAGGTCCGGCCCTTTGTCGCCAACCGGGGCGTTCAACGCCGCCGCGATGCGCCGAGCCAACTGCAGCGGATCGGCCCCGCGTCGGCGCGCGGCATCGGCAGTTGCGGCGTCGGCAATCGCGTCGCGTTCTAGCCGAGCCGGCGAAACCGGGATCGCTGCAATCGCGTTGACTTCCGCCACCTGCCCCGCATCGACCGTTTCACGATGCGCTACGCCTTCGGCACGCGGCGCCGGACGATGCGTCGCAGCGGCCGGCCGGACCCCTGCGGATTGACCCCGGGACACTCGCCCGGCCGGACCGCCCACTCCCGGCACCCCGCCACCACCCGGCCCGGCACCCGACGCGGACCCGGCCGCGGCACCGGCGCCGGCCGCACCCGGCGCCATCGGCATCGCGGGCATGACACTCGCACTGGCGGGCGCTACCCGCGGTGAATCATCTTGCGGCCCAACTCCATACGGCGCAGCATCCGGCAGCAGCGGATCAGCCGGACCGTCACTGCCATCCCGCTCCGATGCCGCCGGGCGACGGACGGTGCCCGGCGTTGTCGGTCCGCTGCCCGGCGTTGTGTGACCGGGCGTTGCGGCAGCAGGCGTAGCCGGCGACCAGCCGGGAATCGTCGGCGCACCGAGACCGGGCAGCGACGGCTGCGGAATCGCCGGCCCCACCGGGGGCGGCGCAACCGGTCCTGGCGGCGGCGGGGCGACGGGTCCCGGCAGCGCTGGATCGGTGTCTGACGGCTCGTCGTCGCCGGGCCTCCCGGGCGGCGCCTTCTGGTCCAACAAGTCCTGAAGTGCGGTGTCGGGCGGCGTCCAGGCCTTACTTGCCAGGATCTGCTCGGCAGTCGCGGTCACCACGCCGGCGTTTGCCTCGTGCGTGGCGGTGACCACCGCGCGGATCGCTTCGGTCCGCTCGGCTTCGGTCAGCCTGAATTCGTTTGCCAGAGCGTCGATCTTGCGCTCGGCGACGTCGACGTTGTCGTAGATGTCTGACTTGGCTTGAATGATCGATCTGGCGATAGTTCTGTGCCAGGTGATCACAGTGGCAAGGCCGTTCTGCAGAGTCGCCAACGCTGCGACGAGTGTTCCTACTTCGCTATCGGCGGCCCCGGAGGCACTTCCCGACCAGACATTGCTGTCGAAGATCTCGAGCTGCTGATGCCGGCAGTTATCCGCTACGTCGCTGACCTGTCGCAACACCCGCATGTATTGCTCGGCGCGGTCGAAGTTGACGTCCTCGTCGGACTCCGGCCACGCGTTCGGGGCAAGCATCTCCACGGCGTACTCACCCGTCGGCGGCGCCAAGCCCATCGATTACTCCTCGTTCCACGACTGCCGCCTACTGCTTGGGCACTTCCTTGGCACCGCGCAAACCGATGACACCCTCAGTCCACGACCGTTCCTCGGTATACAGCGCTTCCTTATCACCCTCGACGCGCTTGCCTTTGCCGCCCTTGTCCCCACCGGCGGCGGGAGCGCCTCCCATGCCACCGCCCATGGCGCCGGGCGTCCCGCCGACACCCGGGACTGCACGACCCGGACCCGCGGGCCCGGCGGCGCCGGCCTTGGGCGTCGCACTGTCCTCTCCCCAGGACTGCAATGGCGTCCCTGGCCCACCGGCCCCACCGAACGATGCCGGTTTGACCCCACCGCCGTGCGGAAGCTTCGGCCCCCCTTGGCCTTTCAGGTCCTTCAAGGCCTCAGCGATCGCCGGGTCGGGCTGGGGTGTCGAAGGCGTCATCGGCATCATCGGCATCGAGGGCAGACCCGAGAGTCCGCCGCTGCCCCCACCCCCGGGGGTGATGTTTGGGTCATTCGCCGGATCCGGTTTCGACGGTGGCCTTAAAACGTCCTTCGGCTTCGTCGCGGGTTTCAAATTATGCTTTTTTCTCTCCTCCAATTCCGCGGCCCATTCCCACTCCCAGTATTGGTCGGGGGTGGGCACGAATGGTTTCGGGGGTTTCGGCTTGTCGACATTTTGGGCCGGGGGCGGCGCATCCGGGTTGACCGGTGCCACGCTCTTCAGACTTGCCCGGTACGGGGCGATTGCCTCCAACGACTCCTGGGACACCCCCGTGTAAAACGTAGGCCACCAATTCGGATATTTTCTGGTGAAGTTCTCGCCCGCGGGTGACAAGATGAATTTCTCCAGGTCCACGAATGTCTGGTGGTCATATTTGATGCGCCCCTCAGCCCGCCAATTGCCCGCGTAGACATGGTCGTGGCGAGCCTTTTTGTGCGCATCCACAACTGCTCGCGCCTGGTCAGCCATCTGCTGGCACAGTGCCGCCATCGCGTTCAACCACGTTGCGTACGCGTTGAAATTGGCCTGGACCTTCTGACACGCGCCGGTGATGTCGTCGCTGCTCCATCCCTCGATCGGTACGAATCGCTTTGTGGCATCCCGTAACACCGACTTGTACTGCTCCCACGCATCCGCGAAGCGACTCAGCGATGCGCCCTGATCGCTTTCCTCGAGTTGCCGCGCCGTAACTTCTACCTCTCGGAACTGGGTTGGGATCGGGACGGGGGCGGCGAGAACCGACCCTGTGCCAAGCATCGCCGGCCCGAAATCCTCATTGGCGACCCCAACCATGACCGCCTGCGGCGCGGACGTTTCATTCCTGAGGGCCGCAGCGCTCCCCTCGTCGATGACTTCGTAGGCGAAGGCCGCGTTGCGCAGCGACTCGGCCAGACTTTTCCACTCCGTTTCTGCACGCGAAATCTTGTCTCGCATTTGGTCAGCGCCGTACGCAAGGTCGGCGACCGCATTTCTTACGAAGTCGAGGGTGCAGGCCGGTTGGGGGTTGTCGGCGGGCGGGCGTCGGAGCGGGACCTCCAGCACGTCGGCTCGCTGCTTGAGTTTGTCGGGGATCACCGTCAGCGTCATGGTGAATCATCTCCTAGCGGCCACAGGGCTTGGAAAAGCGGACGACCAGCGTCGTTGAGATTTCATCACACAACGCCACCGGCAACTGGCGAACCGGCAACGTGGGTTAGGGGACATCTCGGCGACCCTTGGAGGACGCCTCGACGTCACCCGCGGTTAGCCTAACCTGAGCTTGCGGCACGTACATGCACCAAATATTCGAGTCGACGTGCGCGGCGCCGCTGACGGACTCGGCCCCGGACCGCAACGCTCCCGCCTTCGCCACGCGGCGCGCCGGCGGCCACCATGCTTGACCCTAGTACCCTAGGGGGGTACCGTTCGGCGCATGTTTGAAGGCGCGACCACCTCTTGATCGACGACTTTGCGCTGCGGTGGATCGTCACCGCGCTCTTCGGTGTCAGCATTGCGACTTACGTCTATATCCTTGTCGCGCAACGTGACCGATCGACCCGCACAATCGACCATCTGTTGCACCTGACGATGGCGGCGGCAATGATCCTGATGGCGTGGCACATCGGAATAAGTCTCTCGACGGCCGGGCCGATGATCTTCTTCGTTTTGGCGGGTACCTGGTTTGTGCGCGCGGCCTGCGCACGCTCGTCCGCTACCGGTGCGCGACTCACCAACTCCTACTACGCCGTGATGGCGGCGGCGATGGTGTGGATGTACGCGGTGATGAGCGGCAACCTGCCCGGCCAGGCCAGCCACCCGAAGCTGGACTCCCTGGCCATGAACATGCCCGGCATGGAGATGCCGGTACACGGGATGTCCAGGACGCCAACCGGATTCGGGTGGATCACCACGGTGAACTGGATTGTGGCACTCGGGTTCGCGGTGGCGGCGCTGTATTGGTCAAGCCGTTGCGCCGCCCGGCGGCAGTCCGCGCGCTTGGAACCGCTCTATCAAGCATGCGCTGCCGCCGGCACCGCGGCGATGTTCTTCACCCAGCTCTAGGCGCAGCGCCTAGGCCGCCAGATCGTCGGCGTCCCTGAGCATCTGCTCCATTTTCTTCATGGCGCGCTTGTTGCGGCGCCAACCCCGAACGGTCGCGATGGCGGTCTTGAGCCCGCGCCGCCGGCCGGTCTCCGGGTCGGTACCGGCGAAATCGGCCTCCAGTTCGGCGAACATCCGCTCGCTGCGCGTCTCCGGCGCATCGTCGGCGTTGTCGAGCAAGTACTTGTTGGGCAATGACAGCTTGGCCAACGTGCGCCAGGTCTTGCCGTACTGCACCAGGAATGAGCCTGTGGTGTAAGGCAAGTCGTACTTGTCGCAGATCTCGCGCACTCGCACCGAGATCTCGTGGAGCCGGTTGCTCGGCAGATCCGGGTAGAGGTGGTGCTCGATCTGGTGGCACAGGTTGCCGCTCATGAACCGAAGCAGCCATCCGCCTTCGAAGTTGGCACTGCCCAGCATCTGGCGCAGGTACCACTGGCCCTTCGTCTCGCCGATCATGTCAGTCTTGGTGAATTTCTCTGCGCCATCTGGAAAGTGGCCACAGAAGATCACCGCGTTGGCCCACACGTTACGGATCACGTTGGCGACGGCATTGGCCTTCAACGTGGACTTGTAGGTCGCGCCGGGTGACAGCGAGGTCAGCGCCGGGAACGCGACGTAGTCCTTGAGCAGCTGACGGCCGGCCTTGGCGAAGAACTCTTCCGTGCGTTCCCGCGCCTCGTCCTGATCCATCCGCTTCTTGACTATCTTGCCGATCTCGACGTGCTGCAGGCCGACGCCCCACTCAAAACCGAGGGCCAGCAACGTGTTCCACACCAGGTTGAAAAGGTTGAACTTCTTCCAGCGCTGGTCGCGGGTGACCCGCAGCATGCCGTAGCCGACGTCGTCGTCCATCCCGAGGATGTTCGTGTACTTGTGGTGCACGAAGTTGTGGGTGTAACGCCAGTGCTTGGACGACCCGCTCATGTCCCACTCCCACGAGGAGGAGTGGATCTCCGGGTCGTTCATCCAGTCCCACTGGCCGTGCATGACGTTGTGGCCGATCTCCATGTTCTCGATGATCTTGGCCACGCCCAGGGTCACAGTGCCGGCCCACCATGCCGAGCGCCGCGAACTCGCGGCCAGCATCAGTCGGGCGGACACTTCCAGCGCACGCTGCGCGGCGATGGTGCGGCGGATGTAGCGGGCGTCCCGCTCGCCGCGTGAGTCCTCTACGTCCTGGCGGATAGCATCCAGCTCAACGGCCAGGGCTTCGATATCAGCGTCCGACAGATGCGCAAATACGTCGACGTCTGTGATCGCCATCGTTCTCACCTCCCGGCGTTCGATTCTATGGTCAGTACCTACGCTATCGTAACCTACGACCCCGTAGGTTACCTATGAGTAATACTTAAATGTCGAGCACACAATCGCCGGAAGCGGCCGACACGCAGGTCTGCACTCGGCTCCCGGGCTCGTGTTCCTGCCCGGTTCGCAGGTCACGGACGTGGCCCTCCAGCAGGGGTACCACGCAGGACTGGCAGATACCCATCCGGCAGCCGAAGGGCATCTGGATTCCGGCCCCCTCCCCCGCGTCCATCAGCGAGGTCGCGGCGTCGGCGGCCACCGTGCGACCGGTTCGGCCGAAGGTCACCGTTCCGCCCTCCCCGGCCGGTGCCGCCTTGGCCACCGCGAACCGCTCCAGGTGCAACCGGTCGCTGATCCCCGCGGCCGCCCAGACCTTCTCGGCCTGGGCCAGCATGCCCTCGGGTCCGCAGGCCCAGGTTTGACGTTCGCGCCAGTCCGGCACCTCGTCGTCGAGCCGGGCGAGGTCGAGCCGCCCCTGCGCTCGGGTCTCGCGTACCCGCAACCGGTAACCGGGGTGCACCGACGCGAGCGCGGTCAACTCGCTGCCGAACATCACGTCCGATTCGGTGGGCGCCGAATGGATGTGCTGAATGTCACCAATTTGCTTGCGGCGCACCAGCGTTCGCAACATTGACATCACCGGCGTGATCCCCGATCCCGCAGTGAGGAACAGCATCGACGCCGGAGCCGGGTCGGGCAGGACGAAATTGCCCTGGGGTGCGGCCAGCCGCACGATGGTTCCCGGCTCGACGCCGGCCACCAGGTGGCTGGACAGGAAGCCTTCCGGCATCGCCTTGACGGTGATCGTCACGGTGCGCTCGGGGCCGGACCCCGACCGCGCGACCGGGCTCGAGGTCAGCGAGTACGACCGCCAGCGCCAGCGGCCGTCCATCCGCAGTCCGATCCCGATGTACTGGCCCGGCTCGAAGTCGAAGCTGAAACCCCAGCCCGGCTTGATGACCAGGGTCGCGGAGTCCTCGGTCTCGCGGCGGACCTGCACGATGCGGCCCCGCAATTCCCGGGCCGACCACAGCGGGTTGGCCAGATGCAGATAGTCGTCGGGCAACAGCGGCGTCGTGATGCGCGCAGCGAGCTGGCGCAGCGCATGCCAGCCGGGATGCCGTTCCGCCCCCGCGACGGTGGGGCGCTTGGTGTCGACGACATTCGCGGTGACCGATTGGAATTTCCTACCCATAATGAAAGCTACGGTACCGTAAGTTACGGTATCTTTTCCAGGTCCACACGCCCGGATTGCGTCACATTCGCCGACGCGTCGTGGCGGTCACAACAGCTCGAGCAGGAACGGCAATTCCTGGTTCGCATACCACGCCAAATCGTGGTCCTGGGCGTCGCCGACGATCAGGTCCGCATCCTCATCCCCCAGGTCAGCGGCGTCGATGGCCTCAATCGCCTTGGCGACCGCCTCTTCGGCGCCGGCGTTGTCGACATAGGCCGCGACCACCTGGTCCATCGAGACCGGCCCGCCGATTCTGACCACCGCATCGTCGAGATCGGGACGGAAGGTGACGTCATCGACCTCGGCGGCCAGCACCGCGCGCCGTGGCCGTGCCGACTGATCGGCTCCGCCGGCTTCCCGGTCCGCCAGCAGCCGCAGCGAGGCCAGCGCCGCCTCACGCAACGCGACGTCAGCGAGCTCGTCCTCGTCGCCTTCCGCGTAGGCCTCGCGCAGTGTCGGCGTCACCGCGAATGCGGTGCCGTTGACCGGCCGCAGCGAGTCCTCGGCGACGAGCTGCTGCAGCATCGTCAGTGTGGCCGGAATGTAGACCTGGGTCGCGCCCATCCCTAGGCCTCGATCAAGGTCGCGGCGTAGTCGTCGACATACGTCGACAGCTCGCGCGGCGGACGCTGGTAGTTGCCGCTGAGGACCGGACGTGCCGGCAAATCAACCTTCGGCTGGTCGACCTCGTGGTAGGAGATGCTGGACAACAGGTGGTGCATCATGTTCAGCCGCGCGTGCTTCTTGATATCGGAATCCACTATGTACCAGGGACTTACCGGCGTATCGGTGTGCACCATCATCTCGTCTCTGGCGCGCGAATAGTCCTCCCAGCGGTACACCGATTCCAAGTCCGTCGTGGACAGTTTCCAGCGCCGGACGGGATCGTTACGGCGCGCCTTGAAACGGCGCAACTGTTCGGACTCGGAAACCGAAAACCAGTACTTGCGCAGCAGAATCCCGTCGTCGATCAGCATCTGCTCGAATATCGGAGTCTGCCGCAAAAACAGCGCATGTTCTTGCGGCGTGCAGAATCCCATGACTTTCTCGATGCCGGCGCGGTTGTACCACGATCGGTCGAACAGCACGATTTCGCCCTCGGAGGGCAGATGCGCGATATACCGCTGGTAGTACCACTGGCCACGTTCTCGACCCGTGGGCACCGGCAAGGCGGCGATAGTGGCGGTACGGGGACTGAGGTATTCGGTGATCCGTTTGATTGCACCACCCTTGCCTGCGGCGTCGCGGCCTTCGAAGAGCACTACGACTCGCGAGCCGCTATACCGCACCCACTCCTGCAGCTTCACGAATTCTGCTTGTAGCCTGAACAATTCGGCTTCATAGACGGCATCGGAGATCCTGGCAGCGTCGCGCGCCGGCGATTTCTTTTTCTTCACCTTCGCTGCCGGTGCGCCGTGATTCGAAGTGCCCACATCAACGAATGGTAGATGCACGCATACCAATTTCACCGCACAACTAGCGGGAAGCTTCGAGTAGTTCCTCGAGTGATTGCTTCAACAACGCCGGCAGCAGGTCGACATCGCTCATCGCCTCGCGGTCGGCGTTGATTCCGAAATACAGCGTCCCGTTGTAGGAGGTCACACCGATGGCGAGCGCCTGATTGTGCAGCAGCGGCGGTACCGCGTAGGTCTCCAGCAGCTTGGTGCCGGCGACGTACATCTGCGACTGGGCTCCGGGCGCATTGGTGATCAACAAGTTGAACAACCGCGCCGAGAAGTTGGTGGCGACCCGGATGCCCATGGCGTGCAGGGTGGGCGGCGCGAAGCCCGACAAGGTGACGATGGTCCGGGCGTCGACCAGCCGCGCGGCGGACGGATTCGACTCGGTGGCATGCGCGATCTGCGACAGCCGCACCACGGCATTGCCCTCGCCCACCGGCAGGTCGACCAGGAACGGGGTGACCTGACTGATCATCTGGCCGGGCCCGGTCGAATCGTGCTGATCCTCGGCATACACCGAAAGTGGTGCCATCGCCCGGATCGTCGCGCTCGACGACACCCCTTCCCCGCGCGACATCAGCCAGTTGCTCAGGGCGCCGGTCACGACCGCCAGCACCACATCGTTGATGTCGCAGTCGTAGCGTGCGCGCACCGTGCGGTAGTCCTCGAGACTTCCGCGGGCGACGGTGAACCGCCGATGACGCGAGACGGTGGCATTGAGCGGGCTACTGGGCGCGGTACCGCGCGCGACGGTGCGCGCGATGTCGAAGACCCGGCGGCCCACGTTGAGCAGCTCGCCGTAGTTCGTCGCCAGCCCGGCCATCGCGGAGCCGACGGCCTGCAGCTGCGCACCCGGCCCCACCATCCAGTCGGTGAGCGCGCCCACCAGCAGCCGCGTCGAGCCGGGCTCGCGTTCCGGGACCCAGAGGTCCTCGGGGAACGGCGCCGGCTTTCGGGTCCGATCGGCGATCACGTGGCCGATCTCGAGCGCGGTCATCCCATTGATCAACGCCTGATGCGACTTGGTGTAGAGGGCGACCCGGTTTTGGGCCAGCCCCTCGACCAGGTACATCTCCCACAACGGTCGTTTCTTGTCCAACGGCCGCGCGGCCAGCCGGGCGACGAGCTCGTGCAGCTGCTCGTCGCTGCCCGGTGACGGCAGTGCCGACCGCCGGATGTGGTAGGTGATGTCGAAGTCGGCGTCGTCGATCCACACCGGCCTGGCCATGCCGACCCCGACTTCACGCACCTTCTGCCGATAGCGAGGTATTTGCGGCAACCGCTGTTCGACGGCGGCGAGCAGCGTCTCGTAGCTCAGTCCGGCGCGCGGACGCTGCAGGATGGACAGCGATCCGACGTACATCGGGGTGGCGGTGTTTTCGAGCCGAAAGAAGGATGCGTCCGATGTGGACAACCGGGTCACCATTGCGGCCCTGGCCTCCTAGGTCAATCCTTCGGGTTTCTCGCTCACCGTAATCGTCCGCTAGGGCGCAACACGGCGCGGGTACGCGCGATGTCGAATTGTGCGATGATGACCGGCAATTGAAAGACCAATTGTCTGTCACTCTCCTGCAGGCCGCTCGTTGTCCGATGCCTTGGAGAGTGCGCATTGACTATCAGCTCCGTAAACCCCGCTCACCGTGACGATTTCGCCGTCGTGCCGGTCGTCGAGTACGAACCGCCGCCACGGGAGGTGCCGCGCAACGTCGCCGGGTGCCGGCAGCCGGCCGTGGCACGCCGAAGCGGCGGTGGGCCGCGCCGGCCTTACAGCGGGCGGCCGGTCAGGCAACCCGAGCCGACGACGGCGGTCTGGTCCGCGGCAATGCGTCAGGCGGCGGCGTTCGCCGACGCCGCGCTGCGCCGGGTGCTGGAGGTCATCGATCACCGGCGGCCGGTCACCCAGCTTCAGCCGCTGTTGGTGCGCGGCCTCGTCGACTCCGTGCTGTCGGTCAGCCAGTCGAGCGGCGGGCGCCAGGGTGCCGCGGTGCTGCGCCGGATGCGGCTGCAGCCGGTCGGGCACCGGGATCCGGAAACCGCCGCCGAGGTGTTCGGCTGCTACAGCCGCGGCGACCGCATCCACGCGATCGCCGCTCGGGTGGAGAAGCTGCCCACCAGCAACGGAATCCGGTGGCAGGTGGTGGCTCTGCACATCGGTTGATCGGCTAGGCCGGCGATCCGGCTCCCTCGGGCTGCGGCCCCTCCCCTGCTGCGCGGGGACCCCAGCCGCTGGCGGGGGACGGGCCGCCGGAGAATCGGGCCAGCACCGGACCCAGGGTCGCCATCACGAACACATACGCCGTCGCCAGCGCGGCCACGGTGGGGATCGCCGCGCCGGCCAATCCGATGATGATCAGCGAGAACTCGCCCCGCGCGACGAGTGCGGTGCCGGCCCGCAACTGCCCGCGCCGCGCCACGCCGTCGCGCCGGGCGGCGAAGATCCCGGTGGCCACCTTGGTGGCCGCGGTGACGGCGGCCAGCAACAGCGCGACCGGAAGCATGGGAACCAGCTCATGCGGGTCGACCTGCAGACCGATCGCGACGAAGAAGATCGCGGCGAAGAGGTCGCGCAACGGGCCCAGCACCTTGCGCGCTCGTTTGGCCGTGTCACCGGTCAGGGTGAGCCCGACCAGGAAAGCGCCGACGGCCGCCGAGGCGTGCAACGATTCGGCCAGCGCCGCCACCAACAGGGTCACGCCCAGCACCCGCAGCAACAGCTGCTCGGAGTCGGCATTGGCCACCAGCCGTCCGACGTGATGGCCCCAGTAATAGGAGGCGAAGAAAGCCGCGAAGAGAGCACCGACGGCGACGGCCATCCCCGCGACCGCTTCCAGCCCGGTACCGCCGGACGCGAGCACCGCGAACAGCGGCAGGTAGGCGGCCATCGCGAAGTCCTCGAGCACCAGCACCGACAACACGGCCGGCGTTTCGCGGTTGCCGAGCCGGCCCAGGTCCTCCAGCAGGCGCGCGATCACACCCGAAGACGAGATGTAGGTGACGCCGGCCAGTGCCAGGATCGCGATGCCGTCGAGGCCCAGCAGCCACCCCGCCACCGCTCCCGGCGTGGCGTTGAGGACCACGTCGACCCCGGCCGACGGCAGGTGGTGACGCAAGCTGGCGGCGAATTCCGTCGCGGAAAACTCCAGTCCGAGGGTCAGCAGCAACAGCACGACGCCGATGGGCGCACCCGTCATGATGAACTCGCCCGAGGCGGCCATCGGCCAGATGCCACCTTTGCCCAGCGAAAGACCCGCCATCAGATAGACCGGGATCGGCGACAGCGCCAACCGCCGCGAGATGGCCCCCAACACCGCGAGTGCGGCGAGGAGGGCGCCTAGCTGAAACAGCAGCGCCCCCGAAACCTGCACTGGCTCAGCCCTTGTCGACGATCTGCTCGACGGCGGCGATGCCCTCTTCGGTGCCGATGACGATCAAAACGTCTCGCTCCCTTAGCATTTCGGCCGGACCAGGAGAGGCGAGCACATCCTCGTCGCGCACGATCGCGACGATCGACGCCCCGGTGCGGGTGCGAGCGTGGGTGTCGCCCAACGGTTTGTCGACGAACGGGCTGCCCGGCTCGATATGGACCTGACCCGCCTCTAGCCCGGGCACTTCACGGGTGAGCTCGGTGAACCGCTCGGCAATGCGGGGAGCGCCCAGAATCTGGGCCATGGTGTCGGCCTCTTCGTCGGTGAGGTGAAACACCGGCCGGGCCTGGTCCGGATCGTCGGAACCGTACAGGACGATGTCGAAGTCGCCGCCGCGTCGCGCGATGATGCCGATCCGGTCGCCCTTGTGGCTGACGAACTCGTATCGCAGGCCGACGCCCGGCAGCAACACCTCCTTGACATCCATATCCGCAACATACCGGGAACCCGCGACGAAAAACCGCGCGGACTGCGGCGATACAGACCGATCTCATATCCTTCGACCGGGGCTAGTGTTGCCGAATGGACGGAAACACGGTCAGCGTCGAGCGGGTCATCAAAGCACCGCCGAACAGGATCTTCGCGCTACTGGCCGACGCCGGCAAACATGCCAGCTTCGACGGTTCGGAGTCGGTGAATCGCTGCACGCAGGACTCGGTTCCCCTGACCAAGGGTTCAACATTCGGGATGGCGATGCGGGGGCGCAAGGAGACGTTGTTCCTCCCCTACCGCACGACCAACACCATCATCGAGTACGAGCCGGATCGTCGCATCGCGTGGCAAACCTACGGGCTGGGCGGCCTGGTCGGTGGCCGCATCTGGCGTTACGAGCTTTCGCCCGCGGACGGCGGCACGCTGGTGCGCGAAACCTGGGACGTGTCGCAGGAAAAGAACAAGCGGATGGTCATCAGTGGCTCGATGCCGCAAAAGACCGCCGACGGTATGCGCGCCACCCTGGACCGGATCGCGACGCTTGTCGAGGGCTAGTGCTGGCCGGCCGCCGCGTGCGGGTGCCGCCGTGTCCCGGGCACCAGCGCCGGGACCTCGCGACGGTAGGCACGGTACTGCTCGCCCAGCGACTCGACCAGGTCGTGTTCTTCCAGCCGCAGCGCGATCAGGATGTAACCCGTTGTGGCGGCGCTGAACAGCAGGTGCCCGACCGACATCGTGGGTGTCGCCCAGAATGCGATCAGGAAACCCAGCATCAGCGGGTGACGCACCAACCGGTACAGGTACCGAACACGAAAGTCCAACTCGCGGTAGGGTTTTCCGCGCCAGGCCAGGTACACCTGCCGCAGGCCGAACAGGTCGAAGTGGCTGACCATGAAGGACGAGAAGAACACCGTAGCCCAGCCGAGCCAGAACAACGCCCACAAAACCACCCGTGCCGCCGGCAGACTCACGTCCCACACGAGGTCGGGCAGCGTGCGCCACTGCCAGTAGAGCAGCAATAGCGCGGCACTCGCCAGGATCACGTAGGTGCTGCGTTCGATCGAAGGGGGCACAAATCGGGTCCACCATCTCTTGAACGCGGGCCTCGCCATGACGCTGTGCTGAATTGCGAAAATACCTAGCAGCAGTGCGTCAATCAGCACCGCCAAGCCGACGGGCGCCGAGAGCGCGTGGTCGACACTTCGTGGCACCACCATGTTGCCGACGAATCCGATTGCATAGACAAACGACACCAGGAACAGCAGATAAGCCACTGCGCCGTAACAGATTGTCAAATATCGACTCATGTGTTGATTGTCCGCCGAATCCGGCGTAAGGGAATGGGGCGATTGCCTCAATTTTCGGCAGCCGGTAACGACAACCCCTGCTGCAGGGCGTACATGCTGGCGCCGATGCGATTTGAGACACCGATCTTGGCGTACGTTCGCTCCACATGGTTGCGGGCGGTCTTCTCGGTGATCACCAACGCCCCGGCGATTTCCTTGTTCGACGCGCCGCGGGCGACCAGGCAGAGCACCTCGATCTCGCGCGGGGTGAGACCGTCCGGACGGGGCTTGGGCCGTTGGGCGGGCCGGCCCGCCGCATGCAACACCGCTTCGACGGCGACGGGGTCGAGCTCACCGGCGCTCACCCGCTCGTGCAGCCGCCGACTCGCCGCGCCGGGCGGCAGCTCATTGCGGTAAGGCCTTGGTTCACAAGCGGATTGGTAACTGACCGCCGCTGCCAGGATACGGTCGGGCAGGCTCAGCGCGGTACCGGCAAGTCCGCGTGGATATCCCGATCCGTTCAGGCATTCATGGTGGTTTCCGGCGACTTCGGCCAGCCGCCCCAGACCACGAACCTGGTTGAGGATCCGGGCGGTGAGATAGGGATGCAGTCGCACCCGCTCGAATTCCCCCGCGGTCAACGACCCTGGCTTGGACCAGATTTGATTCGACACACCAATGCGGCCCAGGTCGTGAACGTGGCCCGCACGTCGCGTCAGGGCCGCCGAGGCGGCATCGACGCCGGCCGCCAGTGCCGCATCGCCGGCGAGCCCGGCCACCACACGCGAATGTCCAAGGGTGAAAGGACATTTGAGGTCGACGAAGTCACCGAACGCGACAAGCAGTGCGTCCAGCCCGTTGTCGTCGAGCCGTTGGTGACGATCGGGCGCTTCGCGCACCGCTGCGGTCCACGCATCGCCGGGGCCGGGACCGGACAGGATCGCGTCGGCATTGTGCAGGAACGTGTCGACGACCTTCGGGTCGAACTGGCCCCCGCGGCGGCCGCGAGCCATCGCCACGGCGCCCTCGACACCGTAGGTGCGGTGGTGCACCTCGACCATGTCGGCGAGCTGGGCAACACGCATCTGGATCGGAATCTCGTCGCCGTGCGAACCGGCGGGCAGGCCGCCGCCGTCGTAGCGCTCGAAAGCGAAGGCGAGCGACGCCTGGACGTCGGGGCCCAGGCCGATGCGATCCGCCAGCAGCGCCGCGGAGGTGCAGTGCGAGTGGATGAGCCGGGACAACTGACCGCGCGCATTGGCGAACAGGGTGGCCATGATGGTCAGCCGCTGCGCCAACGGCTGACCGCGACCGATGTTGCCCATCAGGAACCGCCAATACGGCAGGCCCGACCAGTCGACCAGATACGAGTCATGGCGTACCGCAATGTCATCGCCGAACCACCGCGCGTATTCATGGGAGTCGGCGTGACATCCGATCCACATCACCAACGTCGTGTAGTAAACGCAATCCCGTTGCGCGTCGGTGAGTCCCAGCCGATCCGCGAGCCGGGTCGCAATCATCGCCGCGCGCAGCATGTGCTCGGCGGGCTGTCCCAGGCCGAGGTCGATCGCCACCGATAGCGCCGCGAGCAATTCGGCCCGGCGGGGCCCCTCGCCCGCCGGCGGCGGCTCGGCTATGCGCGACGACATCGGCCCATTGTCCCCTTCGGTGGCGTGCAAGTCAGCAAATCGAAACAGTGCGCTGCACGGCGTGGTGACGGCCCGGGTCGAACGCCTCCAGACGGCCGCCCCCGGTCACGAATAGTCCGCGCTGCGGACCCCAGAAGTCGGCCAACCGGGCCTGCTGCGGCAACGGGGTCACCGCGCCGAGGTCCTCGCCACGCCACACCGCGCGCGCATCGCTGACAGCCCAGAATCGCTTGGGGGCGATCATGAATCGTTGGCCGTTCGGCGCCTTGCCGGATAGCCGCACCCGCCCGGCGCCCATCAGCGGTCCGGCCATTCGGCCGAGAGCGCCGAGGGCCCATTGGTTGGTCCATGCCCATGCGGGCAATCGCGGGGCGATAGCGCTCATCAGTCGGGACGACGCACTGGTCCCGAGACCGAGATGCCACTCGAGCAAGCCGGCAATCCGGATGTACAGCGACCACGGCGTCACCCAGGCGACGTCGATATCGCATCGCACCGGGTCGTTCGGCGTGGCCGAGCTGAAGAAGCGGGAGCAACTGAGTTCGCCGGAGCTGGTCGCGTAGAACGTCCACACCCCCGCGGCATCGCGATGCCACACCGACCGGTAGCCCGGGGCGAACGACGACGTGGGTATGCAGCGCAGCGCGAGGTAATGCCCGCTGGCGAAGGGAAGCCCCAAAACCCCGAAACCGGCAAATCTTTCGTCGTCACCGGGGGGCAGCGTGGCGTCGTGCAGGACGGCCGAAGCCGCGTCGGCGGGACTGTACAACGTATTCATGCACTGATGCTGCGCCGCGCCACCCGACGCGTGCATGAGGCTTATGCCTCAAATCGCCGGAGCAGGGCCGAACGCCCGGCCAGCGGGGCGCTCGCTGTCGAACGCCCGGCTGGCCGGGCGCTCGGGCACGCGCGGAGCTATGCTCGGGCACGCGCGGAGCCATGCCGGGGACGCGCGGAGCCACGCCGGGGACGCCCGAACGTGACGTTGGTTTCACACTGGGCGTCGAGCGTGAAACCAACTTCACACTCGGCGGCATGAGACAGCTAGACGCGGGCTAGCGCTTCTTGACCGACTTCGGCGGCTTGGCGCCCCGGCCCTGCTGGCGGGCGGCCGCGCGGCGCTCGCGCCTGCTGGCCCCGGCAGGCACGCCGGCCGGAGTCTTCTGCGCGCCGCCGCCGTTGCGCTGGACTTCGGCCGAACCGTCTTCTGCCGGACCGGAATACGAAAGGGCGGGCGCCTCACTATCAAAATTGTCAATACCCTTGGCGCGCAAGGTGCTTGGAGCCGGTTCGCGCACCGGGGCAGGTGCGGAAGCGGATTCGTCCTGCTGCTGTTCGGCGGCAGTCGCGAACTCCGCCAGCCCTTCCGGCGTTTCCACCGGCGCGACCTGCGGAGCGGGAACCGCCTCCACGCTGACGTTGAACAAGAAGCCGACCGACTCCTCCTTCATGGCATCCAGCATGGCCATGAACATGTCGTAGCCCTCGCGCTGGTACTCGACCAGCGGGTCGCGCTGAGCCATCGCGCGCAGCCCGATACCCTCCTTGAGGTAGTCCATCTCGTAGAGGTGCTCACGCCACTTGCGGTCGATGACGTTGAGCAACACGTTGCGTTCCAGCTGTCGCATCGCGCCCTCGCCGGCGATCTCCTCCAGTTCGGATTCCCTTGTGGCGTAAGCCCGTTCGGCGTCTTTGACGAGCGCCTCGAGCAGCTCCTCGCGGGTGAGATCGTCGTGCTCGGAGTCCGCGTCCCGACGCGTGAGCGACTCGTGCTCGATTCCGACCGGATACAGCGTCTTGAGCGCCGACCACAACGCGTCGAGGTCCCAATCCTCGGCATAGCCTTCGGTTGTCGCGCCATCCACGTAGGCGGTGATGACGTCGCGGACCATCTCGAGCGCCTGCTCCTGCAGGTTCTCGCCCTCGAGAATGCGTTTGCGCTCGGCGTAGATCACCTTGCGCTGCTGGTTCATCACCTCGTCGTACTTGAGGACGTTTTTGCGGACCTCGAAGTTCTGCTGCTCGACCTGGGTTTGGGCGCTCTTGATGGCGCGGGTGACCATCTTGGCTTCGATCGGCACATCGTCGGGCAGGTTCAGCCGGTTGAGCATCGCCTCGAGCGCGGCGCCATTGAACCGCCGCATCAACTCGTCACCCAGTGACAGGTAGAAGCGTGATTCACCCGGGTCGCCCTGCCGGCCGGAGCGGCCGCGTAGCTGGTTGTCGATACGGCGCGACTCGTGGCGTTCGGTGCCCAGCACGTACAGCCCGCCGGCCTCGATCACCTCTTTGGCCTCGGCACTGGCTTCCTCTTTGACCTTGGGCAGTTCCTCGTGCCAGGCCGCCTCGTACTCCTCGGGCGTCTCCAGCGGGTCCAGGCCCCGCTCGCGCAGCCGCTGGTCGGTGAGGAAGTCGACGTTGCCGCCCAGCACGATGTCGGTACCGCGACCGGCCATGTTGGTGGCCACGGTGATGCCGCCCCGGCGCCCGGCCACCGCGATGATGCCGGCTTCCTGCTCGTGGAACTTCGCGTTGAGCACGTTGTGCGGGATGCGGCGCTTCTGGAACTGTCGCGACAGGTATTCCGACCGCTCCACGCTGGTGGTACCGATCAGGACCGGCTGGCCCTTCTCGTAGCGTTCGGATACGTCGTCGACCACCGCGATGTACTTGGCTTCCTCGGTCTTGTAGATCAGGTCGGACTGGTCCTCGCGGATCATCTCCTTGTTGGTCGGGATGGGGACCACACCCAGCTTGTAGATCTCGTGCAGCTCGGCCGCCTCGGTCTGGGCGGTACCGGTCATGCCGGCCAGCTTGTCGTAGAGCCGGAAGTAGTTCTGCAGCGTGATGGTGGCCAGCGTCTGGTTCTCGGCCTTGATCTCGACGTGCTCCTTGGCCTCGATGGCCTGGTGCATGCCCTCGTTGTAGCGGCGGCCGATCAGCACACGACCGGTGAACTCGTCGACGATCAGGACCTCGCCGTCGCGGACGATGTAGTCCTTGTCGCGGTTGAACAGCTCCTTGGCCTTCAGCGCGTTGTTCAGGTAGCTGACCAGCGGCGAGTTGGCGGCCTCGTAGAGGTTGTCGATACCGAGCTGATCCTCGACGAACTCGACCCCGAGTTCATGCACACCGACGGTGCGTTTGCGCAGGTCCACCTCATAGTGGGTGTCCTTTTCCATCAGCGGGGCCAACCGGGCGAACTCGAGGTACCAGTTGGAGGCGCCGTCGGCGGGCCCGGAGATGATCAGCGGCGTGCGGGCCTCGTCGATCAGGATGGAGTCGACCTCGTCGACGATCGCAAAGGTGTGTCCGCGCTGCACCATGTCGTCGACCGAATGCGCCATGTTGTCGCGCAGGTAGTCGAAGCCGAACTCGTTGTTGGTGCCGTAGGTGATGTCGGCGCCGTAAGCCACCCGGCGCTCGTCGGGGGTCATGTTGGCCAGGATCACCCCGACCTGCAGGCCGAGGAAGCGGTGCACCCGGCCCATCCACTCGCTGTCGCGTTTGGCCAGGTAGTCGTTGACGGTGACGATGTGCACGCCGTTGCCGGCCAGCGCGTTGAGGTAGGCCGGCAACACACAGGTCAGCGTCTTGCCCTCACCGGTTTTCATCTCGGCGACGTTGCCCAGGTGCAGCGCGGCGGCGCCCATCACCTGCACGTCGAACGGACGCTGATCCAGCACCCGCCAGGCGGCCTCGCGGGCCACCGCGAAGGCCTCGGGCAGCAGGTCATCGAGGGTTTCGCCGTCATCGAGCCGCTTACGGAACTCGTCGGTCTTGGCCCTCAGCTCCGCATCGGTGAGTTTCTCGACGTCGTCGGACAACGTGTTGACATAGTCGGCCACGCGCTTGAGGCGCTTGACCATGCGACCTTCACCAAGGCGCAGCAGCTTCGACAGCACAGCTAGGTCCCCTGTGGGTAGGAGTCTTTTTCTTCAAGGCGACTCCCATCGTAGGGGACGACCAGCTGATGGCCGCCGATCCTCAGGAGAGCCTGATCAGTCCGTAGTCGTAGGCGTGACGGCGATAGACGACGGACGGCCGCTCGGTCTGCTTGTCGTAGAACAAAAAGAAGTCGTGTCCGACGAGCTCCATCTCGTAGAGCGCGTCGTCGACCGACATCGGCGTGGCCTGGTGTTCCTTGGTACGCACCACCCGACCGGGCTGATGGTCTCGGTCGTCGTCGCCGGTGTCGTGTTGATGCGGCTCCGCGGGCGCATGGTTGTCGCGGAAAACACGCTCCGGGGGGGCCACCGCGGTAGCCTCGGCCAGCGAAACCGGGGTCTTTTCGCCGTAATGGACCTTGCGGCGGTCCTTGCCGCGGCGCAGCCGGCTTTCCAGCCGGACCACCGCGGACTCGAGCGCGGAATAGAAGCTGTCGGCGCACGCCTCGCCGCGGACTACCGGCCCACGGCCCCGCGCGGTGATCTCCACGCGCTGACAGGACTTACGTTGGCGACGGTTGCGTTCGTGCTTGAGCTCGACATCGAAGAGGTAGATGGTCTTGTCGAAACGTTCCAAGCGGGCGAGTTTCTGCGAGACGTAAACGCGGAAGTGATCGGGAATCTCGACGTTGCGACCCTTGAACACAACCTCGGCGGTGGTGGTCGGTTCCTGCGCGTCGATCCTTGCCGGTGGTTCGTCCAGGAGCTGAGTGGAATCCACGGTGAGCCTTGACATACGTGACAACTCATTTCTCTTTTCACGTCGCACGCGCCCTGCGTGCCGGCTTTCTACAAGAAGCTTCGACGGGGTGGGAACGGTTTGCGGAGGTCACCGCCGCAGGCAGCCCGCCGTCGCGAGGTGTCGAATACTCACCCCCTCCGCAATTGCCGTCTCAACCTGGGAAATCACGACCAGTGAGTCGGAACCCGTAGGTCCCGAAGAGTTGTTGAAGGTTGTCCTCGACGTTAGCTCGTGTTCGCCTCGCCGTGCCACCGATTTGACGAACCCGTAGCGAGTTCTTCACGTCTTCTTGGCAATTTCACTGGTTTATCCCGAGATTCGCCGATTCAGGCGAACGCGATCGCCAGCACCGCCGCCACCCGCACTCCGGCCGCCGACAAGACCCGGACCGACTCACCCGCGGTCGCGCCGGTGGTGACGATGTCGTCGACGAGCAGCACCTCGGTGCGCGGCGCCGCGCCCCGCAGCAGCACCCGGCCGGCGACGTTGCGCTCGCGTTCGGCGGTGCCGAGACCCACCGAGTCGCGGGTCCGCGCTTTCATGCGCAACGCCGCGGCGACGGTGACGTCCGGATGCCGGCCCACGGCGGCGTGCGCCACACGGGCGACGGGGTCGCCGCCGCGCCGGCGTGCCGCCGCGCGCCGGGTCGGCGCGGGCACGACCGTCAACGGGGTATCGACGATGCCCCAGGCGAGCAGCCGGTGAACACCCGCGGCCAGCGCCCGGGCCAGTGGCGCGACGAGATCGCGGCGGCCCTGCTCCTTCATCGCGAGAATCGCCTGACGACGGGCGCCGGCGTAACGCCCGAGTGCGAACACGGGTACGTGCGGGTCGATGCGCGGACTGATCAGGTGCGGCTCGTCGGGCTTGACGAGAAGCTCCATGGCGCACGCGTCGCACCAGCGAGTCGACGCCGTCCGGCAGCCACCGCACTCCAGCGGCAGGATCAAATCGAGCACGGCCCCAGTGTCTCCGGCAGGGGTGACATCAACGGCCCGCCAGCCTGAGCCGCGGCGACGTCGCCCTGCAGATCGCGACGAAGATCTAGCGCTACCCAGGCAGCACCGGAGCAGCGCCACCGGTCATCAAGCCCGGCACGTCGGACCAGGTTTGCTGGCTTTCCGGCGCCGACGCCGAATACTGCAGCACGCCCTGCGGTGCCGCGACGTAGACGGTCGACGGGTTGGCCGCGATCGCGGTCAGCGGGATCTGCAAACCGTGTGCGGGGGCGTCGGAGTTCACCCCGTCGAGGTTCACGTATGAGACCGGATGGGCGAGGTCGTTGCGGGTCACCACCATGTCGTCGCCGGTGCGCCAGTACAGGGACACCACCGAATTGCCCAGCCCGAAACCCAATCGCCGGGGATAGGTCAGCGCATATTGCCCGGCCTGGGTCTGCTCCACACCGGCGAGAATGACCATGCCGCCGATCACCATCGCCGCGCGCGTGCCGTCGCGTGACAGTTGCAAGTCACTGATCGGGCCCGGGAACTTGCTCGCCACCGCCCCGGAATCCACCGGCAGGCGAGCGGGTTGCCCGGATGCCGGTTCCTGGATGGCCCGCAGCACGTTATTGCCGTCCACCACCACCCAGACCGCGTCGTCCAGCGCCCAGCTGGGGCGCGTCAGGCTGTGTCCGTCGGCGGATTGCACCGCCTCGCCACCGAGATCACCGATCCACAGCGACTCGGCCATGTCCGGGGCGCCGCGGTGCAGCGTCACGACGGACGCCACCTGCCGGCCGCTGCGGGACAGCGCCGCGAGCGTCTGATCGCCCATCCGGCCGAATGCGCCGTTCACCGTGGTGGTCCGCTGCCCGTCCAGGCCGACCAGCGATCCGTTGATCAGCGCGTGCAGCCCCGCGCCGGCACCGTCGGCCGCACCCGGGTCGGTGGCGGCGACGTCGGAGGTCGTCCACCCTTCGGCGAACCTGTCGTCCAGCGGTGCGCCGTCGGCATAAATCACATACGGACCTCTGATGTCGGCTCTGGCCAGCGTCCAAATGATCTGTGCGGCAAGCAATTGCCTACTGTGCGGATCGGTGGTGGACAGCTTCTGCAAATCGATGCGCGCGCCGCCGTAGCCTCGACCGATCCCGTTCTTGCCGCCGTCGGCCCGGGTCACCGGCCCGCGCAGGCGCAGCGGCGGGGCGAGCAGGTTGCGAACCGTGTGCGCCATCTCGGGCCGGGGCCCGGCCAGCAGCTTGGAGATGAGTTCGGTGGGCAGCTGATCGTGATCGGAGACCGCGACATAGCGCGGATCGGGCACCACCGTCTTACCGGTCGGATCGGCGAAGTAGAGCGTATTGCGCTTGTAGGTGGATTGAAACTGTTGCCAGTCTAGGAAAACACCGTTGGGCAGCTTGTCGATTCGCCAGCCACCGGACGTCTTGACCAGCTCGATCGGCCCGGGGTCGGGCAGCACACCCTCGGCCGTTTCGAACACCCCGACGTCGGACAGCGAGCCCAGGATGTCGGCCCGCATCGTCGCCGAAACACGTTCTGCACCACGGGTTTCGACGAACACCACGTGGTCGATCAGCAGTGCGCTACCGGCGTCGTCCCAGGCATTGGATGCCGACTGGGTGAGGAACTGCCGCGCCGCCAGATGCCGGTTGGCCGGATCGGCTGTGGCCTTGAGGAATTCGCGCAGCAACACGTCGGGATCCATGCCGGGGGTCGGCTTGGGCAGATTCGACGGGGCGGGCCGCTCGACGGTGCCGATGGCCTGCGGCGCCGAGGTACTGGGAATCCCCGCGCAGCCGGCGAGCAGCACCGCCAGCAGTGCGACGAGGAGCCGCATCACACGCCCCTTTCGGCGTGCTCATGTTGGCGCGAACGCTCTTTGCCGGCCGATTGCCCGGGCTCCCCGGCCGGCGGCGCCGGCTGCGGGATCGGCTTCATCGGCAACGGGCTGGTGGTGACCTTGTGGCCGCGGACCAGCGGAAGCGTCAGCCGGAAACAGGCGCCCTGACCGGGCTCACCCCACGCCTCCAGCCGGCCCTGGTGCAGGCGCGCGTCCTCGACGCTGATCGCGAGACCCAGCCCGGTTCCGCCGGAGCGCCGCACCCGCGACGGGTCCGAGCGCCAGAACCTGCTGAACACCAGCTTCTCCTCGCCGGGCCGCAGCCCCACCCCGTAGTCGCGGACGGTGACGGCGACGGTGTCTTCGTCGACGCCCATCCGGATGCGCACCGGTTTGTGCTCGGCATGGTCGATGGCGTTGGCGATCAGATTGCGCAGGATCCGCTCCACCCGCCGCGGATCGACTTCGGCGATTACCTCTTCGTCGGGCATGTCCACGACCAGCTCGATGCCGGCGTCCTCGGAAAGGTGGCCGACGTTACCCAGCGCTTTCTGCACGGTCGTGCGCAAGTCGACCGCCTCCACGGACAATTCGGCCACACCGGCGTCGTGCCGGGAAATTTCCAGCAGGTCGTTGAGCAGGGTCTCGAAGCGATCTAGCTCGTTGACCATCAGCTCGGTGGAGCGTTGCAGGGTGGGGTCCAGCTCGGAGCTGTGGTCGTAGATCAGGTCGGCGGCCATTCGCACCGTGGTCAGCGGCGTACGAAGTTCGTGGCTGACATCGGAGGTGAACCGGCGCTGCAGGTTGCCGAACTCCTCGAGCTGGGTGATCTGCCGCGACAGACTCTCGGCCATGTCGTTGAACGACACCGCCAACCGCGCCATGTCGTCTTCACCGCGTACCGGCATGCGTTCGGACAAATGCCCGTCGGCGAACCGTTCGGCGATCCGCGACGCCGACCGCACCGGCACCACCACCTGCCGCGATACCAGCAGTGCGATTCCGGCCAGCAGTACCAGCAGCACCGCCCCACCGGTGATCATCGTGCCGCGCACCAGCCTGATCGTGGCCTGCTCACTGGCCAGCGGGAAGATCAGGTACAGCTCCAGGTTGGCCACCTGCGACGACGCCGGCGTGCCGACGATCAGCGCCGGTCCCGAAAAGCCTTCGGTGTGCACCGTGGCGTATTGGTAGGCCGCCTGCCCCGCCTTGACGAAGCCACGCAACGAGGCGGGCACCTGGTCGACCGGCCCGGCGGCGGTCGCGGCGCGCGGGCCGTCACCGGGCACCATCAGCACCACGTCGAACGCCCCGGCAAGGCCGGGACCGGACGCCGGATCGGTTTTCGAGGTCAACGTGTTGCGGGCCAGCTGCAGGCTGCTGTCCAGCGAGCGGGTCTCCTCACCGTTGACGATCCCGCCGACGGTGCCGCGCGCCCGCTCGATCTGCTCGATACCCGCCTTGACCTTGACGTCAAGAACGCGGTTGGTGACCTGGCTGGTCAGCACGAAGCCGAGCGCCAGGATCACCGCCAACGACAGCCCGAGAGTCAACGCCACGACTCGCAGCTGCAGCGAGCGGCGCCAGGCAATGCCGACGGCTCGACTCAACGCACTCATGCCCCGAGTCATGGGACCGGTGCGTCCCCAGCGGTGACCGTGAATACGTCGCCGCGAGCCCCAGATCAATGGCGGCGCTCCTCAGCATCGTGATGTCTTACACCGGCGCCGCCGCGGATCACGGAGGTCCGGCCTTGTAACCCACTCCTCGAACGGTTAACACCACAGTCGGGTTCTCGGGGTCTTTCTCGACCTTGGCCCGCAGGCGCTGGACGTGCACATTCACCAAGCGGGTGTCCGCTGGATGACGGTAGCCCCACACCTGTTCGAGCAGTACATCACGAGTAAACACCTGGCGCGGTTTGCGTGCCAGCGCGACCAGCAGGTCGAACTCCAGCGGGGTCAGCGAGATCTGCTCGCCGTTGCGGGTGACCTTGTGCGCCGGCACGTCGATCTCGACGTCGGCGATGGAGAGCATCTCGGCCGGCTCGTCGTCGTTGCGCCGCAGCCGCGCCCGCACCCGGGCCACCAGCTCCTTCGGCTTGAACGGCTTCATGATGTAGTCGTCGGCGCCCGACTCCAGGCCGAGCACCACATCCACGGTGTCGGTCTTGGCGGTCAGCATCACGATCGGAACGCCGGAGTCGGCGCGCAACACCCGGCATACGTCGATGCCGTTCATACCGGGCAACATCAGGTCGAGCAGCACCAGGTCGGGCCGCAGTTCGCGCACCGCGGTCAGAGCCTGCGTGCCATCACCGATGACCGCAGTGTCGAAACCCTCCCCACGAAGAACGATGGTCAGCATCTCCGCGAGCGAAGCGTCGTCGTCGACGACCAAAATCCTTTGCCTCATGGAGTCCATGGTGTCACCAGATCGGGACAAAACTCGGGCGCCACACGGGCGTTTCGTATTGAATACGGGCAAACCGTGACAAATCTGTGCTATTCGGGGCCTATCCGGGGCCTATCAACGGTCAAATCGGCCGCCAGGCGCGCCGGATCGACGTTCGCGTCGACCACCAGCCATCGCCCGCCCCAGCCCGCGGCGGCCAGCCCGGCGTACACCGCGCGGGTGCGCTGCTGGAGCCCGTCGTCGCGCTCGTAGCTGTCGCGCGGACGGCCCGGATCGGACTCGGCCCGGCGCCGGGCCCGCTCCCCGGCGAGCTCGGCGGACACCCCGAGCAGCACCTGACAATCCGGGGCGGGCAGTCCGAGCCGCTGGAATTCCAACGCGTAGACCCAGGAAGCCGCGTCTCCGGAGGCGTCCTGGTGCAGGCGCGCGGCGCTGTAGGCCGCGTTGGAGGCGACGTAGCGATCGAGAATGAGCACGTCGTGGCTGCCACGCAGCTCCTCGATGTCGTCGGCCGCGCCGGCCCGGTCCAGCGCGAACAGCAGCGCCATCGCGTAGACCGACGTCGCGAGGTCGCCGTGCTCGCCGTGCAGCGCCTCGGCCGCGATGTCGGCGGTCACCGACTGCCCGTACCGGGGGAATGCCATCGTGGCCACCGACTTGCCGGCGGCTTCGAAGGCCTTGCGCAGCCCTTCGGTCAGCGTCCGCTTGCCGGAGCCGTCGACGCCCTCGATCGCGATCAGCACGGCGCGAGCCTAGTCTCACGTCGAGCGCCCGGCGGGCCGGGCACGCGGTACCGAACGCCCGGCTGGCCGGGCGTTCGGTTTCCGAGCTGAATCAGTAGCGGTAGTGGTCCGGCTTGAACGGGCCCTCGACGTCGACGCCCAGGTACTCGGCCTGGTCCTTGGTGAGCTTGGTCAGCTGACCGCCGAGCGCCTCGACGTGGATGCGGGCCACCTTCTCGTCGAGGTGCTTGGGCAGCCGGTAGACCTCGTTGTCGTACTCGTCGTTCTTGGTCCACAGCTCGATCTGCGCGATCGTCTGGTTGGCGAAGCTGTTGCTCATCACGAACGACGGGTGCCCGGTGGCGTTGCCCAGGTTCAGCAACCGACCCTCGGACAGCACGATGATCGCCTTGCCGGAATCCTTGAACGTCCACAGGTCGACCTGCGGCTTGATGTTGAGCTTCGTCGCCCCGGAGCGCTCCAGCGCGGCCATGTCGATTTCGTTGTCGAAGTGGCCGATGTTGCCCAGGATGGCGTGGTCCTTCATCGCCTTCATGTGCTCCAGCGAGATGATGTCCTTGTTGCCGGTCGCGGTGATGACGATGTCGGCGTCGGCGATGGCGTCCTCGACGGTCACCACGTCGAAGCCCTCCATCAGCGCCTGCAGCGCGTTGATCGGGTCGATCTCGGTGACGGACACCCGCGCACCCTGGCCCTTGGCGGCCTCGGCGCAGCCCTTACCCACGTCGCCGTAACCACAGATCAGCACGTTCTTGCCGCCGATCAGCGCGTCGGTGCCGCGGTTGATGCCGTCGAGCAGCGAGTGCCGGGTGCCGTACTTGTTGTCGAACTTGGACTTGGTGACCGAGTCGTTGACGTTGATCGCCGGGAACGCCAGGTCGCCGGCTGCCGCGAACTGGTAGAGGCGCAGCACGCCGGTGGTGGTCTCCTCGGTGACACCCTTGACGGACTCGGAGATCTTGGTCCACTTGGTCTTGTCGGTCTCGAAGCGGCTCCGCAGCACGCTCAGGAAGACCTTCCATTCCGCGGAGTCGTCGTCCTCGGCGGGCGGCACCACGCCGGCCTTCTCGTACTGCGCGCCCCGCAGCACCATCATGGTCGCGTCGCCGCCGTCGTCCAGGATCATGTTGGCCGGCTCGCCCTCCCAGGTGAGCATCTGCTCGGCGCACCACCAGTACTCCTCGAGCGACTCGCCCTTCCACGCGAACACCGGTACGCCCTTGGGCTCCTCCGGGGTGCCGTGCGGTCCGACGACGACCGCGGCCGCGGCGTGGTCCTGGGTGGAGAAGATGTTGCAGGAGGCCCAGCGGACCTCGGCGCCCAGCGAGGTCAGCGTCTCGATCAGCACGGCGGTCTGCACGGTCATGTGCAGCGAGCCCGAGATGCGCGCGCCCTTCAACGGCTGCACGTCGGCGTACTCGCGACGCAGCGACATCAGGCCGGGCATCTCGTATTCGGCCAGGTCAAGCTCTTTGCGGCCGAATTCTGCGAGCGACAGATCGGCGATCTTGAAGTCGATGCCGTTTACAACGTCGGGCGTCAGAGTCATGGCGTGTCGGTATCCTTTTGCGGCTCAGGGGGCTCAAGTATGAGCGGACGGGCGTTTAGTTAGCTTCGGTACGCTCTTCCGCCACTGTAGTCGTTGACGTTTTCGGGCCGACGGCCCCTGCAGGTCAGGGGACGTTGATGACGCCGTGACGCTCCGCAAAGGGCGTCATCAGACGGGCGAGATCCTGTGCGACGTCGTGACTCGCCTCCGGCGGCATCGACACATAACTCAATGCGAGCCGCACGATGGCGCGCGCCAGCACGCCGGCGTCCTCGTCGCTGGTGGCCACCCAGCTGTGGGTGAAGGCCAATGTCAGCCGCTCCGACGCCCGGGTGATGATGGGCCCGCTGTCGGTGGTGATGATCTGCAGCAGATCGGGCTTGGCGACGCCGGTCAGCAGTGAGATCACCAACGGGTCCGACGCCGACTCCGAGAAGAAGGCACGAAAGCCCTGCAGAAACGCCTCATAGACGTGGCCGACATTCGCATCGATAGCGGAGTGGACCGCGTCGACCAGGCGATCGGCCAGGCGCAGGGCGTACCCCTGCGCCAGACCCTGCCGCGAGCCGAACTCGTTGTAGATGGTCTGGCGGCTGATACCGGCGGCCTTCGCCACGTCGGCGAGAGTGATCGAGGACCAGTCCCGCGTCAGCAGCAAGTCGCGCATCGCGTCCAACACCGAGTTGCGCAGCAGATCGCGCGACGCCTCGGCGTATGGAATCCGCTTCACAGGCGCGACAATATCGGTTTTTACGGCGCTCAGGGCCTTGCCACCTCCACCATCTCGAAGTCGGATTTTGCCGCGCCGCAGTCCGGGCAGCTCCAGTCGTCCGGAATCTCGTCCCACCGGGTGCCGGGGGCGATGCCGTCCTCCGGCCAGCCCTTCGCCTCGTCGTACTCGAATCCACACTGGACGCAGATGAAAAGCTTGTAGTCCGTCATTTCGTTGCTCCTATCGTTTCGAAGTCGACCTTCTCGAGCACCGCACAATCGGGGCAGCACCAGTCGTCGGGGATGTCGGCAAACGGCGTGCCCGGCCGAAAGCCTTCCCGCGGCGCCCCTTTCGTCTCGTCGTAGATGTAGTCGCAGCCTGGGCAGCGGTAGGCGGTCATGCCGGCACCCCGTATTTCGCCATTACCTTGTCACGCATCCGCGGGTGAACGTTGACCTTGGTGATGTCGCCGTCGTAGTGCGCCAGCACGCGGCGGTCCATCACCTTGCGCCACACCGGCGGGAAGTAGGTCAGCGCGATCATCGACGCGTATCCGCTCGGCAGGTTGGGCGCGCCTTCCATGCTGCGCAACGTCTGATACCGCCGGGTGGGGTTGGCGTGGTGATCGCTGTGCCGCTGCAGGTGGTAGAGGAACAGGTTGGTGACGATGTGGTCGGAGTTCCAGCTGTGCACCGGCGCGCAACGCTCGTAGCGACCGTTCGCGGTCTGCTGCCGCAGCAGGCCGTAGTGCTCCAGGTAGTTGACGGTTTCCAGCAGCGAGAAGCCGAACACCGCCTGGATGACGATGAACGGGATCACGCCGACGCCGAAGAACGCGATCAGCGCGCCGAACAGCACTACCGACAGCGCCCAAGCGTTGAGCACGTCGTTGGACGCATAGGTCCTGGGGTCCCAGGGGCTGCGGCCGAGCCGGCGGATCCGCTGCGCCTCGAGATGAACCGATGAGCGCAGGCTGCCGAACACGCTGCGGGGCAGGAACTCCCAGAAGGTCTCGCCGAAGCGGGCCGACGCCGGGTCCTCGGGGGTGGAGACGCGCACGTGGTGGCCGCGGTTGTGCTCGATGTAGAAGTGGCCGTAGGCGGTCTGCGCCAGGGTGATCTTGGACAGCCAGCGCTCCAGCGAGTCCTTCTTATGCCCCATCTCGTGCGCGGTGTTGATGCCGACGCCGCCGAGCACACCGACCGACAGCGCGACGCCGATCTTTCCGAACCAGCCCAGGCCGCCGTCGGGTCCGGTTTCGAAGCCCAGCCAGTGCAGGTCCGACGCGGTGAACAGGTAGGCGCCCAGCACGACGCTGAGGTACTGGAACGGGATGTAGATGTAGGTGCAGAAGCGGTAATACTTGTCGTTCTCCAGCCGCTCCATCACCTCGTCGGGCGGGTTCTGCCCGTCGGGCCCGAACCGCAGGTCCAGGATCGGCAGCAGGATGTAGAGCAGGATCGGCCCGATCCACATCGGCACCTGGGCGGCGCCGTGCCAGCCGAATTGGTTCAGTCCCCAGACGATCGGCAGCATCACGAACAACGCCGTCGGCGGGATCAGGCCCATCAGCCACAGATAGCGCTTCTTGTCGCGCCACTGGGCAGCACCGAGTTCTTCGGCCGCCTGGATCTGAGTGGTCATATGCCAAACCTCCTTGTGAGTCACACCACGTTGAGATTGGACAATACCGCTGTTTGCGTCCTCTGTCTAGACAAAGGACGCTATTTTGTAAAGCAGACGGCTATGCCTGCTGAGCGGCCTGCCGATGCCCCTGGATGGAGTGCCGGTATCCGTAGCCGAGATAGATCGCGGTCCCCACCACCAGCCACACGCCGAACCGGACCCAGGTCAGTGCGGTGAGGTTGACCATCAGCCAGATGCACGCGCAAATCGAGGCGATCGGGAGCAGCGGCACCCACGGCGCCCGGAACCCGCGCTCCAGGTCCGGTCGGGTGCGGCGCAGGACGACGACGCCGGCGGAGACCAGCGCGAACGCGAACAGCGTCCCGACGTTGACCATCTCCTCGAGCTTGCTGATCGGGAAGACTGATGCGGTCGCCGCGATCACCAGCGCGACCAACACGGTGATCCGGACCGGCGTCCCGCGTGAGCCGGTCTTGGCCAGCGACCGCGGCAACAAGCCGTCGCGCGCCATCGCGAACAGCACCCGGCACTGCCCCAGCACCAGCACCATCACGACGGTGGTCAACCCGGCCAGTGCGCCGATGGCGATGATCTTGCTCGCCCACTGGATCCCGTTCGCCGTGAATGCGGTGGCCAGGTTTGCCGGCTTGCCGCCGGGGACGGTCTGGAGCTGGGTGTAGGACACCATGCCGGACAACACGACGGAGACGGCGACATAGAGAACGGTCACGACGGCCAGCGACGCCAGAATCCCGCGCGGCACGTCGCGCTGCGGGTGTTTGGTCTCCTCGGCCATCGTCGCGACGATGTCGAACCCGATGAATGCGAAGAACACGATCGAAGCCCCGGCCAGCACGCCGTACCACCCGTAGTGGCTGCTGTGCGCCCCGGTGAGCAGCGACAGCACCGACTGATTGATGCCGCTCGCCTCGTGCCCGGCTTCCGGCTTCGGGATGAACGGCGAGTAGTTGGAGCCTTTGATGTAGAAGACGCCCACCAGCACGACGAAGATGACCACCGACACCTTGATGGCGGTGATCACCGCCGAAACCCTTGACGACACTTTGGTGCCCGACGCGACCAGGGTCGCCACCACGGCGACGATCAGCAGCGCGCCCCAGTCGACGCTGTACGACCCCACGTTGACTGTGCCACCGCCGAAACCGAATACGGTGCCGAGATAACTGGACCAGCCCTTGGACACCACGGCGGCACCAATTGCCAACTCCAGCAACAGATTCCAGCCGATGATCCACGCTAAGAACTCACCAAAGGTGGCATAGGAGAAGGTGTACGCGCTGCCCGCGACGGGCAGCGTCGAGGCGAATTCGGCGTAGCACAGCGCCGCCAGCGCGCAGGTGATGGCGGCGATCAGGAACGAGATCCAAATCGCGGGGCCGGTGATATCACCGGCGGTCGATGCGGTGACCGTGAAGATGCCGGCGCCGATCACCACGGCGACGCCGAAGACCATCAGGTCCCACCAGGTGAGGACCTTGCGGAGTCGAGTGTCTGGCTCGTCGGTGTCCTCGATGGACTGTTCGACTGACTTAGTACGCCATCGGTTGGACATATGCCTCCTTCTCGCTACCGTCAGAAATCATTGGACCGCACAGTACTGGGTACTCCCCCCGAATGCCGGACTGCGCAGCCACGCGAGACCACGCAATAGTGATAGGCGCGAGCATCGCGGGTTTGTGCGCCGCCCGGGTGCTTGCTGACTGGTATTCGCAGGTCAGCGTCTATGAGCGCGATGAACTGCCGAGCACCCCGGCAAATCGCGCGACGATTCCGCAGGACCGGCATCTGCATCTGCTGATGGCGCGCGGGGCCCACGAATTCGACTCGTTGTTCCCGGGTCTGCTCAAGGACATGGTGGCCGCGGGTGTGCCGATGCTGGAAAACCGCCCGGACTGCATCCACCTGGGCGCGGCGGGCCATGTCCTCGGGACGGGCCACACGCTGCGCGACGAATTCACCGCATACGTGCCCAGCCGGCCACATCTCGAGTGGCAGTTGCGCAGCCGCGTCCGCGACATCGACAACGTCACGATCCTGCGCCGATCCGTCGCCGAACCGCGGTTCGACCCGGCGCGACAGCGGGTGACCGGTGTGGTGCTGGACCCCAAGGACGAGGTCGGCGGCGAGCCGGAATTCGTGCCTGCCGATCTGGTGGTCGACGCGGCGGGCCGGGGCACCCGGCTGCCGGTGTGGTTGACGCAGTGGGGATACGAGCGGCCCATCGAGGAGACCCTGGACATCGGCATCAACTACGCCAGTCACCAGTTCCGCATCCCCGAGGGATTGATCCCGGAGAAGGTGGTGGTGGCGGGCGCCTCCCACGACCAGTCGTTGGGGATGGGCATGCTGTGCTACGAGGACGGCACCTGGGTGCTGACCACCTTCGGGGTGGCCGGCGCGAAGCCGCCGACGACGTTCCCGGAAATGGTCGCGCTGGCCATCGAGCTGCTCCCGGCGCACTTCACCGAGGCGCTGACCCACGCCAAACCGCTTGGTGCACCGGCGTTTCACGCCTTTCCGACCAGCAGATGGCGCCGCTATGACAAGCTGGACCGCTTCCCGGCCGGCATCATCCCGTTGGGCGACGCCGTGGCCAGCTTCAATCCCACCTTCGGGCAGGGCATGACGATGACGTCGCTGCAGGCCGGTCATCTGCGGCGGGCATTGCGGTCCGCGGACGAAGACCTGGCCGGCGAGCTCAGCCGGGCGACCGCCAAGACGACTTATCCGGTGTGGACGATGAACGCGATCGGCGACGTCGCTTTTCACCACGCCGGCGCCAATGCTCCGATCCCCTGGTGGTGGCGGCCGTCGGGAGCGCTGTTCGACCAATTCCTCGGAGCCGCCGAGACCGAACCCGTTCTCGCCGAATGGTTTTTGCGCCGATTCTCGCTGCTCGACAGCCTCTATATGGTTCCACCGCCGCGGATCGTCGGCCGGACCATCGCGCACAACCTACGGCTGTGGCTGCGCGAGCGCCGCGAGGCGCGTCAGGCCGCCAAGGGTCGGGCCGTCACAAGCCTACGGTCGCCCTGAACAACTTGGCCGGCTGGTGCGCGACCAGCCCCACCGGTCCGTCGTCGGCCGCGACCCATGCCGCCATCCCGCGCTCCAGCACCAGTGACCCGGATTTGCCGTGCACGACCGCGGAACCCTCGGCGCACAACAGGATCTGCGGACCGTCATGGTTTGGTGACGCGTCGACCTCGTGGCCGAGGTGTTCGCCCTCGAGGGTCAGCAGTGCCACCGCGAACTCGTCGGCCGGGGTGTCGTAGACAAGCCCCAGGCCCTCGCGGTGCACGGACGGCCGCAGCTGCGCCTCGGCGGTGGGTGCGAAGTCCAGCACCCGCAGCAACTCGGGCACGTCGACGTGCTTGGGGGTCAGCCCGCCGCGTAACACGTTGTCGGAGTTCGCCATTACCTCGATCGCGAACCCGCGCAGATAGGTGTGCAGGTTGCCGGCCGGGATGTAGAGCGCCTCGCCCGCGACCAGAGTGATCCGGTTGAGCAACAACGACGCCAGCACTCCGGCGTCCCCGGGGTAGCGTTCGCCGAGTTCGAGCACCGCCTTGGCCTCGGCCGCGAATTCCGTTGCGCCGGAACTGACGTACTGGATGGCGCCGTCGATCACCGCGGACACCAGCACGTCGATGTCGGGCTGCGGTGCGGTGATCCAGGTGGTGAACAGCGCGCGTAGACCGTCGGCGTCGGACTGGTCGTGCAGCAATTCGATGTAGGGGTCGAGGTCGGTGACGGCCAGCGCCCGCAGCAACTCGATGGTGACCGCGGCCTGGCGGAATCCGGCGAGTGCCTCGAATGAGTGCAGAGCCACCAACAATTCGGGCTTGTGCGACGTGTCGCGGTAGTTGCGGACCGGCGACGCCACCGGAATGCCCAACTTTTCCTCGCGCAGGTAGCCCTCGATTGCCTGTTCGGCGCTGGGATGGGCCTGCAGCGACAGCGGTTCGTCGGCGGCGAGCACCTTGACCAGGAACGGCAGCACGTCGCCGAACCGTTCGCGCGAGGCGGAGCCGAGCTGTCCTTCCGGATCGGCGGTCACCGCCTCCAGCAAGGAGAGTTCGCCATGCTCGGTTTCCAGGAAGGCTGGATCCCCCGGATGCGCGCCGAACCAGAGCTCGGCCTCGGGGTGGGCCGCGGGCACTGGACGCCCGGTGAATTCTGCGATGGCCGTACGCGACCCCCATGCGTACGTCCGTATCGCACCGCGAAGCAGTTCCACTTGTCTATCTATCCCCGCACCAGTCGTAAGTAAACGGCAGCCATCTCCAGCCGAACGGCCAATACTGCCAGTTGCTGTTCGGGGCGGGCCGCGCCTCCCGGGGCCACCGCCCCGACCAGGCCGCCGGACCCGCCCACGCCGCCGGGTGCTTCGGGCACGTCGTGCGCCGCGATCAGGTACACCTCGTCCAGCCCGGCCACCCGAGCGGCCAACACTGTCCGGTCGCCGGCCAGCGTGAACGCCAGCACCCGCATCCGCTCGGGCAGCGGCCCGTCGATTTGTTCGTCGTGAAAGAGCGCATCCACCGACGGGGGGCCATCACCGAAATGGACGGGCTCGCGCAGCGCCACCACCGCATCGGCCAGCCCGGTGGCGGCGACCACCTGGTGCGCGATCCGCAGTAGCTGCGAACTGCCATGCCGGGCCAGCGCCAGCGTCGCGGGAGAGTCACCTGCCAGTGCCACCGGGTGGTGCGACAAGCGCGCGGCGATGATCTTGGCCGGGTTGGTGAATACGTCACGGCTCGCGCTGTTGCGCAGCGCTTCGGCGTCCAGCTCGTCGGCGAGCGCCGGCAGATCGATGTCCAGTCGCGGGTCCACGGTATGCAGCGTCGCCAAGCCGGCGGCCAGGTACCGGCACAGGCCGAACTCGTCGGGAAACCGCAACCGTGGGGCGAGCACCGCGGCGCGGCCGGCCGTGGTGTCGCGCAGCGGACCTTCGTACGGCGCGACGACGGCAATTCGCGCACCGCGGCGCACCCCGGTCGCGGCGGCTCCGACGAGAGCCGGGTCGCCGGGGTCGTCGCCGGCGACGATCAGCACGTCGAGCGGGCCTATCCACGGCGGGGCCTCCCCGACGATTGCGATCGGCGCGGACGCCGCGCCGCCCTGCGTCGCGGCCAGCATCGCCCCGGCCGTCTCGGCGGTGCCCTGCCCGGCCACCCAGATCACGCTGCGTGGCCGGTCGCCGGTGCGCAGCGAGTCCAGCTCACCTTCCTCGACCGCGGCGGCAATGGCGCGCACCTGCGCACCGGCCGAGGAGGCGGACCGCAACAGGCCCCGCCGGTCGGCGGCGATCAGGCCGTCGGTGTCTTCGAGATCGATCGCCCGGGTGACGTTCACGGCACACTCTCATTGCGCTGCACCTGGCCGGCGATTCCGGCGCTGATCTCGGCGACCATCGCCTCGACGTCCTCGGTGGTGCGGCCCTCCGCGTTCAGTCGCAACAACGGCTCGGTGTTGGAGGTGCGCAGGTTGAACCAGCTGCCGTCGCCCAGATCCACCGTCACCCCGTCCATGTGGTCGATGGAGTGGATCCGGCTGCCGAACGACTTCAACACGGCGTCCACGCACTGCGCGGCGTCGGCCACCTTGAAATTGATCTCACCGGACGCCTCGTAACGCTGATAGTCCGCGGTCAGCTCGGACAGCGGCCGGTCCTGCTCGCCGAGCGCGGCCAGTACATACAGCGCGGCCAGCATCCCTGAGTCGGCGCCCCAGAAATCACGGAAGTAATAGTGCGCGGAATGCTCGCCGCCGAAGATCGCACCGGTTTCGGCCATCAGCGCCTTGATATAGGAGTGTCCGACCCGCGAGCGCAACGGAGTACCGCCGCGCTCGGCGACCAGCTCGGGCACCGCCCGCGACGTGATCAGATTGTGGATGACGGTGGCGCCGATTTCCCGGCCGATCTCGCGCGCGGCAACCAGGCTCGTCACCGTCGACGGAGAAACCGGCATCCCGCGCTCGTCGATCACGAAGCACCGGTCGGCGTCGCCGTCGAAGGCCAATCCGATGTCGGCGCCGGTTTCGCGGACGTAGAACTGCAGATCCAGCAGGTTAGCCGCGTCCAGCGGGTTGGCCTCGTGATTCGGAAACGACCCGTCGAGCTCGAAATACAACGGCAACAACGTGATCGAGTCGATCGGGCCGAGCACCGACGGTGCGGTATGACCGGCCATGCCGTTGCCGGCGTCGACCGCCACCCGCAGCGGCCGTAAGCCGGACGTCGCCACCAGGGACCGCAGGAACTCGCCGTAGTCGGAGAGCACATCGCGGTCGGTGCTGGTCCCCGGCTTCCCGTCGTAGTCGGCGACTCCGGCGATCACGTGTTCGGAGATCACTTTCAGCCCGGTCTCCGCACCGACCGGTTTCGCGCCGGCCCGGCAGAGCTTGATGCCGTTGTAAGCGGCGGGGTTGTGGCTGGCGGTGAATATCGCGCCGGGGCAATCGAGTGACCCCGAGGCGAAATACAGCTGGTCGGTGGAGGCCAACCCGATCCGCACCACGTCCAGGCCCTGGTTGGTCACCCCGGCCGCGAAGGCAGCGGCGAGCGACGGCGAGCTATCGCGCATGTCGTGTCCGATCACCACGCGTTGCGCGCCCTCGCCGCGCATCAACGCGGCGAACGCTGCCCCGACATCGGCGACCAGCGACTCGTCGATCTCTTCGCCGACCAGCCCACGGATGTCATAAGCCTTGATGACACGGTGGACAGTCGCGGCGGGCCGAGACATGCGGGCCTCCTTGACGCCATGGATTGATTTGCCTCTTGGCGTCAGCCTATCGGCCCGAGCGGTCCCCTAGTCGGACGGATCGGGCAACACCCGCAGATGCCCGCGACGGCGACCGGACCGTTTATCCGGCGGCGCGAACAGATGGCTGCTCGGCGCGGTGGCCTGGGCTCCGGTGTGGTGCAGATGCGGTTCGGCGGAGACATTTCCCGCTCGCGCGGGGAAGCCGTTCAACGGCATGCCGGTGCCGCCGGCGTGCGGCAAGGACGCCGCTGCCGCACCGCCTTCGCGCACGGCGTCGGCAAGCGCGACCAAGTCGTCTTCATCGGGATTCGTGGGCTCCGAATTCAGGGGGCCGGCATGGCGCACGAGATCCCAGCCGCGGGGGGCCGTGATGCGGCCGGCGTGGCCGACGCACAGGTCCCACGAATGCGGTTCGCGCGCGGTCGCGAGCGGGCCTACCACTGCCGTCGAGTCCGAATAGACGAACGTCAAGGTCGCCACGGCGTAATGCGGGCACCCTGGCCGGCAGCAGCGACGGGGAACGTTCACGTCGGAAAGGCTATCGTGGACAAACGCCACCGAAGCGCCGGACACGCGCATCCGTTCGTGCCACGATGTCCAACCGTTACCATCGGCGCGTGGGTGATTCGCGCAGTTTCCCGCGCAACGGACGGCCGTCGGGCCGAACGCCTGGGCACCGGGCAACTCGGCGCGGGCGCGATATGCGCGGTCCTTTGCTGCCGCCGACGGTGCCGGGGTGGCGCAGCCGGGCCGAGCGATTCGACATGGCGGTGCTCGAGGCCTACGAACCCATCGAGCGGCGCTGGCAATCACGAGTGTCGGAACTCGACGTGGCGGTCGACGAAATTCCGCGCATCGCCGCCAAGGACCCGGACAGCGTGCAGTGGCCGCCCGAGGTCGTCGCCGATGGACCGATCGCGCTGGCCCGCTTGATCCCCGCCGGGGTCGACGTCCGAGGAAATTCGACGCGGGCGCGAATTGTCTTGTTCCGCAAGCCCATCGAACGACGCGCTAAAGACACCGTCGAACTGGGCGACTTACTGCACGAGATCCTGGTGGCGCAGGTGGCCATCTACCTCGACGTCGAACCGACTGTCATCGACCCGACGATCGACGACGAATAACCCAAGCGGGTTCAGCGGTCAGATGATGCCGCGCTTGAGGCGGCGGCGCTCACGCTCGGAGAGGCCACCCCAGATGCCGAAGCGCTCGTCATGGGCCAGCGCGTACTCCAGGCATTCATGACGTACCTCGCAACCCAGGCAGATCTTCTTGGCTTCGCGAGTCGATCCGCCCTTCTCCGGGAAGAAGGCCTCCGGGTCGGTCTGCGCGCACAGCGCGCGGTCCTGCCATTGGTCCGGAGTGAGTTCGGGTTCCGGCAACGGCTCGGGCTCGAATGCGATTGGCGCATCAGGGACCACGGTCAAGTATGGCCGTGCAATCGGCGCCGGCGCGGAGCTGATCGTGGCGCGCTCAGTGCTTGGCATGACGCCCCGTAGGTGCTCGTAAGACATGCGTCGTACGCCTCCTCAGCTTGGTCTTTGAGAGAGTGGTTGTGTCCCGCTGTTCTGATGTAACAGACAATTCGAACAAGTGATCGAATCTCGGTCTGCGACACCGGAACCGGCCGGCCAACCGGGAAATGACACTGATGTGATTAGACACGGGTTGATCTGCCGGGTCAAGCGTTTCGGCGTATTTCCATACCATCTCGTGATCAATTTCCGGCGTTTCTGTTATTTCGGCCCTTCGGCGTGTCCATCACAAACGCTCGCCAAAGTCCCCGGCCGGTACTGTCGTCCGGTGTGAAGGTCACCGTTCTGGTCGGTGGGGTCGGCGGCGCCCGGTTCCTACTGGGTGTTCAACAATTACTCGGGCTGGGTCAGTTCGCAACCGGGGGAGAAACTTCCGACCACGAGCTGACCGCCGTCGTCAACATCGGCGACGATGCCTGGATCCACGGGGTTCGGGTTTGTCCGGATTTGGACACCTGCATGTATACCTTAGGTGGAGGCGTAGACCCGGAGCGCGGTTGGGGCCATCGCGACGAAACCTGGCACGCCAAAGAGGAATTGGCGCACTACGGCATGCAGCCAGACTGGTTTCAACTCGGCGACCGCGATTTGGGGACGCACCTGGTGCGCACCCAGATGCTCAACGCCGGCTACCCGCTCTCGCAGATCACCACGGCGTTGTGCGACCGCTGGCAACCCGGCGCACAGTTGGTGCCCGCCAGCGACGACCGTTGTGAAACCCATGTGGTGATCACCGATCCGGCCGACGACAGTCGGCGCGCGATCCACTTCCAGGAGTGGTGGGTGCGCTACCGGGCCAACGTGCCAACCCACAGCTTCGCGTTCGTCGGCGCTGAAACGGCCAGTGCCACAACTGATGCGGTCGACGCGATCGGCAACGCCGATATCATCATGCTGGCGCCGTCCAATCCGGTGGTGAGCGTCGGCGCGATCCTGGCCGTGCCGGGGATCCGCGGCGCACTGCGGGCGGCTCGCGCACCGATCGTCGGCTACTCCCCGATCATCGGTGGAAAACCGTTGCGCGGCATGGCTGATGCCTGCCTCGAGGTGATCGGGGTCGAGTCCACCGCCGAAGCGGTCGGCCGATATTACGGCGCGCGCACTGCCACCGGGATATTGGACTGCTGGCTGGTGCACGACGGCGACTTGGAAACCTTCAAAGAAGAAATCGACGGCGTCGCGGTGCGCGCGGTGCCGCTGTTGATGAGCGATCCGAAGGCGACGGCAGAAATGGTTCGGGCCGGACTGGACATTGCGGGCGTGGCGCCGTGACCGATACCCCGAGGGAGCACGGCTCCGCCGCGACGATCGAGATCCTGCCCGTCACCGGACTTCCCGAGTTCCGCCCCGGCGACGATCTCGGCGCGGCAGTCGCCGCTGCCGCCCCGTGGCTGCGCGACAGCGATGTCGTCGTGGTCACCAGCAAGGTGGTGTCCAAGTGCGAGGGCCGGCTGGTGGCCGCTCCCGAGGACCCCGAGGAGCGCGACGAGCTCCGGCGCAGACTGGTCGATGACGAGGCGGTGCGGGTGCTGGCCCGCAAGGGCCGCACGCTGATCACCGAGAACCGGCTCGGGCTGGTGCAGGCCGCCGCCGGCGTCGACGGATCCAACGTCGGCCGAAGCGAACTCGCGCTGCTGCCGCTGGACCCCGACGGCAGTGCCGCGGCCCTGCGCGCCGCGCTGCGTGAGAAGCTCGGCGTCGACGTCGCGGTGGTTATCACCGACACCATGGGCCGGGCCTGGCGCAACGGTCAAATCGACGCCGCGATCGGCGCGGCGGGATTGGCTGTGCTGCATGGCTATTCGGGTGCGTTCGACGAGCACGGCAACGAGTTGGTGGTCACCGAGATCGCGGTGGCCGACGAAGTGGCCGCCGCTGCGGATCTGGTCAAGGGCAAGCTGACCGCAATGCCGGTGGCCGTGGTGCGCGGGCTGACCGTCGTCGACGACGGCACCACTGCGCGGCAGCTGCTGCGGCCCGGACCCGAAGATCTGTTCTGGCTCGGCACCGCCGAAGCCCTCGAGATGGGCCGCCGCGAGGCCCAGCTGCTGCGCCGGTCGGTGCGCCGGTTCAGCGCCGAGCCGGTGCCACCGGAGCTGATCGAGGCGGCCGTCGCCGAGGCGCTCACCGCGCCCGCCCCGCACCACACCCGCCCGGTGCGGTTCGTCTGGCTGCGTACCACGGCCACCCGGACCCGGCTGCTCGATCGGATGAAGGACAAGTGGCGCACCGACCTGGCCGGCGACGGAAAGCCGGACGACGCGATCGATCGGCGAGTGGCGCGCGGCCAGATCCTCTACGAGGCACCCGAGGTCATCATCCCGATGCTGGTGCCCGAGGGCGCCCACACCTATTCCGATGCTGAGCGCACCGATGCCGAGCACACCATGTTCACCGTCGCGGTCGGCGCGGCCGTGCAGGCATTGCTGGTCGCGCTGGCCGTTCGGGGAGTGGGCAGCTGCTGGATCGGCTCGACGATCTTTGCCGCCGATTTGGTCCGCGCCGAGCTGGAGCTGCCGGCCGACTGGGAACCGTTGGGCGGCATCGCGATCGGCTACGCCTCCGAAGAGGCAGGGCCCGGAGGGTTGCGCGGACCCGTGAATCCCGGAGATCTGCTGATCCGCAAGTGATACTGACCGGGTGAAAACGTTCGCGGGCAAGGCGGCCGCATCGGCCGACAAGGTTCGCGGCGGCTACTACACGCCGGCGTCGGTGGCACGATTTCTGGCCCGCTGGGTGCGCGAGGCCGGACCCCGGATCCTGGAACCCTCGTGCGGCGACGGCCGGATCCTGCGCGAGCTGGCCGCGCTCAGTGCGCAAGTACGGGGCGTGGAACTCGTGCCACAAGAGGCGCTCAAGGCACAGCGATTCGCTCCGGTCGACGTCGCGAATCTGTTCAGCTGGGTCGCCGAAATCGAGGCGGCCGGCTGGGACGCGGTGGCGGGCAATCCGCCCTACATCCGCTTCGGCAATTGGGCGTCCGAGCAACGGGAGCCGGCGCTGGAGCTGATGCGACGGGAGGGGCTGCGCCCCAGCAGGCTGACCAATGCCTGGGTCCCTTTCGTCGTCGCGAGCACGGTAATGGTGCGCGACGGCGGGCGGGTGGGTTTGGTATTGCCCGCCGAATTGCTGCAAGTCAGTTATGCCGCACAATTGCGCGAATTTCTGCTCGCGCGCTACCGCGAAATCACTCTGGTCACATTTGCCCGCCTGGTTTTCGACGGCATCCTGCAGGAAGTCGTGTTGTTCTGCGGGGTGGCCGGTGCGGGGCCCGCGCGAATTCGGACGATCAATCTCGCCGATGCCGACGCGCTCGCGCACGCGGACCTCGACGGCGAAGCCGCACCCGCGCTACTGCACGAGAAGGAGAAGTGGACCAAGTATTTCTTGGACCCCGCCGCGATCCGGCTGCTGCGCACGCTCAACCAGTCCGCCACGATGACGCGGCTCGGGGCCGTCGCCGACGTCGACGTCGGCATCGTGACCGGCCGCAACAGCTTCTTCACCTTCACCGACGCACAAGCCCACGAGCTGGGCTTGCGACCGCATTGCGTCCCGCTCGTCTCGCGCAGCAGCCAGCTGTGCGGTCTGGTCTACGACACCGATTGCCGGGCAAGCGATATCGCGGCCGGGCAGCGGACCTGGCTGCTCGACGCCCCGCAGGAGCCCGCCGATCCCGCGCTGACCAGCCACATCGATGCCGGTGAGGCCGCCGGGGTTCACCTCGGCTATAAGTGCTCGATCCGCGTGCCGTGGTGGAGAACCCCGTCGCTGTGGGTTCCCGATCTGTTCCTGCTGCGCCAGATTCACCTGGCGCCGCGGCTGACCGTCAACGCCGCCGCGGCGACCAGCACCGACACCGTGCATCGGGTGCGGCTGGTGGGACCCGCCGAAAGCCGGGCGGACCCGAAGGCGTTCGCGGCGGTGTTCCACAACAGCGCGACATTCGCTTTCGCCGAGATCATGGGCCGTAGTTATGGTGGTGGCATCTTGGAACTGGAGCCGACCGAAGCCGAGCAGCTGCCCATTCCCGCCCCGGCCCTGGCCGGCGCCGAACTGGCCGCAGATGTGGATCTCCTGCTGAAGGCCAACGAAATCGAGAAGGCACTCGACGCCGTCGACCGTCACGTCCTGATCGACGGGCTCGGCTGGTCACCCGATGTCGTCGCGCAGTGCCGAGCGGCATGGCACACGCTGCGCGACCGCCGGGCCAGACGCGGCGCCCGATGAGCATCCGCGATTCGGCCATCTCGGTGCTCGCCGACTGGCGGGCACCCGACCCGACGCAGGAGTCGCTGCGGCACGCCGTGCTGGCCTTCGTGCACGCTCGCCCCGACGCCTGCCGCCGCGAGTGCGAAGCCGGCCACGTCACGGCGTCGGCGATCGTGCTCGACGACACCGGCACCCGGGTGCTGCTGACCCTGCATCCCCGGCTAGGCCGCTGGGTCCAGCTCGGTGGCCACTGCGACGATGACGACGCCGACATCGTGACCGCGGCGCTGCGCGAAGCCGTCGAGGAATCCGGCGTGCCCGACCTGCGCATCGCACCGGAGCTGGCCGCGATTCACGTCCACCCGGTCACCTGCTCGCTGGGTATCCCGACCCGGCATCTGGACCTGCAATTCGTCGCGCACGCACCGTCGGGTGCCCAGATCGCGATCAGCGAGGAATCCGACGACTTGCGGTGGTGGCCGGCCGACGCGCTGCCACCCGGCACGGATTACGCGCTCGCACACCTGGTTTCGCGCGCACTGGCGTTGTAGCGCCGACGATGCAAGCTCAGACGTCGCTGGAGTAGCGGATCCCGCCGTCGGGAATCGAGACACCGGGCCAGACCCGGGCGCCGCGCAACAGCTCGCAGCGCGCACCGATGTCGGCGCCGTCGCCGATCACCCCGTCGCGGATCAGCGCGCGCGGACCGATGCGCGCCCCGAAGCCGACGATCGAGCGCTCGACCACGCTGCCCGCCTCGATCTTGACGCCGTCGAAGATCACCGCGCCGTCCAGCCGCACCCCGGGACCGATCTCGGCGCCGCGCCCGACGACGGTGCCACCGATCAGCACCGCACCGGGCGACACCGCCGCGCCTTCGTGCACCAGCTTCTCGCCGTGATGACCATGCAGGGCGGGAGACGTGACGATGCCGCGCACCAGGTCCGACGAACCGCGGACGAAATCGTCCGGGGTGCCCATGTCTCGCCAGTAGGTGGCGTCGACGTAGCCGCAGATCTTCACGTCGGGGTCCGACAACAACGCTGGGAACACCTCGCGCTCGACCGACACCGGCCGCCCGCGCGGAATCCGGTCGATGATCTTGCGCTCGAAGACGTAGGTGCCGGCGTTGATCTGATCGGTCGGGGGATCCTCGGTCTTCTCCAGAAAGGCCAAGACGCGGTTGTTCTCGTCGGTCGGCACGCAACCGAAGGCACGCGGATCACCCACCCGCACCAGGTGCAGCGTCACGTCGGCCTGGTTGGCCCGGTGCGACTCCACCAGCTGGCCGAGATCGGCGCCGGACAGCACGTCGCCGTTGAAGATCAGCGCGGTGTCGTGGCGCAACTTGTCCGCGATGTTGGCGATGCCGCCGCCGGTCCCCAGCGGCTCGGATTCGGTGACGTAGTCGATCTCCAGACCCAGCGCAGACCCGTCACCGAACTCCGCTTCGAACACCCCGGCCTTGTACGAGGTGCTCAGGATGACGTGCTCGACGCCCGCCGCGGCGACGCGCGACAACATGTGGGTGAGAAACGGCACCCCGGCCGTCGGCAGCATCGGCTTGGGCGCCGACAACGTCAGCGGCCGCAGGCGAGTGCCCTTGCCGCCGACCAGAATCACCGCATCCACTCCGGCAATCGCCAACTCAGTGTCGCCCTTCTGCCGACTTCTCCGAACGCTGCCGGCGCGAGCTGCGGACCATCAGAGCCGAGCGCAACGCCAACGAGGCCCGCAACACCCAGCGCAGCGGAGCCAGCCACCAACCGGTATGCCGATCTGCCAGAAAGATATAGGTGCTGCGGTGGTGGGCGGCGAGGTGGCTGGCCGGATCGTCCCCGGTGGAATGGCCCTTGTGGTGCAGCACTTCGGCCGACGGCACGTAGACGTTGAGCCAGCCGGCCTTGCCGAGCCGGTCGCCGAGGTCGACGTCCTCCATATACATGAAGTAGCGCTCGTCGAATCCGCCGATCTGACCGTAGGCCGATCGGCGCAGCAGTAGACACGATCCCGAGAGCCAGCCCACCGGCCGTTCGCTGGGCTCGAGCCGCTCCTGGCGGTAGGCCGCCGACCAGGGATTGCGCTTCCAGAACGGCCCGATCACCGCGTGCATGCCGCCGCGGATCAGGCTGGGCAGGTGGCGCGCCGACGGATACACCGAGCCGTCGGGGTCGTGGATCAGCGGGCCCAGCGCGCCGGCCTGCGGCCAGCGGGTTGCCGCTTCCAGCAGCGCGTCGATGCTGTTCGGGCCCCACTGCACGTCCGGGTTGGCCACCAGCACCCAGTCGTCGATCTCCCCGCGCTCGGACAGGTGCTCGATCGCGCGGTTGACCGCGGTGCCGTAGCCGAGATTGCCCCCGGTGCTGAACAGCCGCACGTTCGGATAGCGCTCCACCGCCGCCTGGGGCGCGCCATCGGTGGAACCGTTGTCGGCCATCAGAACGCTGACCGGACGCTCGGTGGCCAGCGACAGCGAAGCCAGAAAACGTTCGAGGTGGTGGCCCGGCGAATAGGTCACCGTCACGACCGGCAGGACGTCAGTCACGCGTAGAGATTATCGGTCGTTCGGCTGGAGCCGGCCCCCCCGAGGCGGCGGGCGCGGCCAGCGCCGCGACAAGCGCAGGGCGCCAGGGCCGCAGCGGCGTCATGCCCGCCGCCGCCGACTCCCGGCTCGACAACGCGGAGTAGGTCGGACGGGGCGCGGGACGGGGAAATTCGGCGGTGCTCACCGGGTGCACCCGCTCGGGGTCGGCGCCACACTCCTCGAACACCGCGCGGGCCAGGCCGAATCGCGAGACGGCGCCCTCGTTGGCGGCGTGCAGGATCGGCCCGGGCACGCGGTCGTCGGCGATCTGCAGCAGTGCGTCGGCCACGTCGCCGACGTAGGTGGGCGAGCCGACCTGGTCGTCGACGACCTTAACCGGGCCTTGGGCATCACCGCCGGCCGCGAGCTTGCGCATGATCGCGACGAAGTCTTTGCCGGTGCCGCCGGTGTAGACCCAGGCGGTGCGGACCACGGTGCACTGGGCCTCCGGCAGCGCCGCCAGCACGGCGACTTCGCCGGCGCGCTTGCTGCATGCGTATACGCCGCGCGGCGTGGTCTCGTCGCTGGGTTCGAACGGATGGGGATCGGCGTAATCACCGGCAAAAACGAAGTCGGTCGAGACGTGGATCAGCCGGGCGCCGACCCGCGCGCAGGCCCGCGCGATGTGCGCCGGCGCGGCCTCATTGACCGCGTACGCCCGCGCTTGGTCGCTCTCGGCGCCGTCGACATCGGTGTAGGCGGCGCAATTGATAACGACGTCGCCGCTCGTCACGATCGCCTCCGCGGCGGCCGGGTCGGTGATGTCCCACTGCGCGGACGTCAGCGCCAGGACGTTGCGTCCCTGCTCAGTGCCGTGGGCCGCCAAACGCCCGCCCAGCTGTCCACCGGCTCCGGTGACGACGATCCTGCCCGACATGGTTCGAGTCTGGCATGTCCGGGAAAGCTCGGGCCACGCCGCTGCTGGCTACCCGAGAAGCGGGTGTGTCGCAAGTAACCTAGTGTGATGCTTGTGCAGCGTGTGGTTCGTGTTGTTGCCACGGTGCTAGCCGTCGCCGTCGTTCTCGGCACCGGCGTGGCGTGGAACAACGTCCGGGCATTCGAAGACGGCATCTTCCACATGTCGGCCCCGTCGCTGGGCAAGGGCGGCGACGACGGCGCGATCGACATCCTGCTGGTCGGCCTGGATAGCCGCACCGACGCGCACGGCAACCCGTTGACCCCCGAGGAGCTGGCGACGCTGAAGGCCGGTGACGAGGAAGCCACCAACACCGACACCATCATCCTGGTCCGGATACCGAACAACGGGAAGTCGGCCACCGCGATCTCGATACCGCGCGACTCCTATGTGATGGCGCCCGGTCTGGGCAAGACGAAGATCAACGGGGTCTACGGCCAAACCCGGGAAGCCAAGCGGACCAACCTAGTGAAGGCCGGCGATTCGGCCGAGGACGCCGCCACTCAGGGAACCGAGGCCGGCCGCGAGGCCTTGATCAAGACCGTCGGCGACCTCACCGGTGTCACCGTCGACCACTACGCCGAGATCGGGCTGCTGGGCTTCGCCTTGATCACCGAAGCGCTCGGCGGCGTCAACGTGTGTCTCAAAGATGCTGTATACGAACCCCTTTCGGGTGCGGACTTCCCGGCCGGTCCACAAAAGCTGGACGGCGCAGAGGCGCTCAGCTTCGTGCGTCAGCGCCACGACCTGCCGCGCGGTGACCTCGACCGGGTGGTGCGCCAGCAAGTCGTGATGGCTTCGCTGGCCCACCGGGTGATCTCCGGCCAGACGTTGTCGAGCCCCGGCACGCTGAAAAAGCTGGAGGCCGCGGTGCAGCGCTCGGTGGTGATCTCCCAGGGTTGGGATGTGATGGATTTCGTCCAGCAGCTGCAGAAGCTGGCCGGCGGTAACGTCGCCTTCGCCACCATCCCGGTGCTCGACGGGGCCGGCTGGAGCGACGACGGCATGCAGAGCGTGGTCCGCGTCGACCCGCACCAGGTTCAGGACTGGGTCGCCAGCCTGTTGCACGACCAGGATCAGGGCAAAACCGAGCAACTGGCCTACACACCCGCCAAGACCACCGCCACCGTCGTCAACGACACCGACATCAACGGACTGGCGGCCGCGGTGTCAGATGTGTTGAGCTCCAAGGGATTTACCACAGGCGCAGCGGGCAACAACGACGGCAGCCACGTCAAATCCAGCCAGGTGCGCGCCAACAAGTCCGACGACATGGGAGCCCAGGAAGTCTCCAAGGAACTGGGCGGGTTGCCCGTCGTCCCCGATGCGTCACTGGCGCCGGGATCGGTCCGGGTGGTGCTGGCCAACGACTACACCGGACCGGGCTCGGGCCTGTCCGGTGGCACGACAGCACCGGCACGGGTGACCAACCAGTCGGCCACCGATCCGAATGTTCCTGCGCCTTCCCCGATCCTGACGGCCGGCAGCGACAAGCCGGAGTGCATCAACTGACCACGCTATCCGGGGCGATCCTCGATCCGATGCTGGCCGCCGACCCGGTCGGTCCGCGCATTACCTATTACGACGACGCGACCAGCGAGCGCATCGAGTTGTCCGCGGTGACCCTGGCCAACTGGGCGGCCAAGACCGGCAACCTATTACGCGACGAGTTGGGCGCGGGCCCGGACAGCCGGGTGGCGATCTTGTTGCCCGCGCATTGGCAGACCGCGGCGGTCCTCTTCGGGGTGTGGTGGATCGGCGCCGAGGCGGTTCTCGACGGGCCGGCCGACCTGGCGCTGTGCACCATCGAACGGCTCGACGAGGCCGACGCGACGGTCGAGCCCGGCGGCGAGGTCGCGGTGTTGTCGCTGGATCCATTCGGTCGTCCCGCAAACCTGGGGGGATCCGATCTGCCGATCGGCGTCACCGACTACGCCACCGCGGTGCGGGTGCATGGCGACCAGATCGTCGCCGAACGCCATCCCGGCCCCGCACTGGCCGGCCGTTCCGTCGAAGAAGTCCTGGCCGACTGTGAAAGCTCGGCGGCGGCAAGGGGTTTGACGGCCAAGGATCGGGTGCTTTCCACCGCCTCGTGGCCGGGCCCGGCCGAATTGGTCGACGGCCTGCTGGCGATCATGTCCGTCGGCGCCTCGTTGGTCCAGGTGGCCAACCCGGATCCGGCGGCGCTGCAGCGCCGCGTCGAGACCGAGAAGGTCACCCGCGTTCTCTGATGACATCGCGAGGTTTCTCGCGGCGGCCGCCTCGCCTGGCCTGGCCGGAACCGCGGGAATTCAACCGCAGCTCAACGTCGAGGGACTGATTCAATGGGCCGAGGGTCTTTCGGCCGGCTAGGCCGCGTGTTGAGCATCCGTTTCAGCACCTTTCCGCCCGCGTTGCGGGGCAGCTCGTCGACGAACAGCACATCACGCGGAATCTTGAAGCGCGCCAACCGGTTTCGGATATATTCCTGGACATCGCGCTCGGTCAGCGACGCGCCCGGGCGCAGCACGATGTAGGCGCGCAGGCGCTGGCCGAACTCCTCATCGTCGACGCCGATCACCGCGACGTCGGCGATATCCGGATGCTGCGCGAGTGCCTCTTCGACCTCGCCCGGGTATACGTTCTCACCCCCGGACACGATCATCTCGTCGTCGCGGCCATCGATGAACAACCTGCCGTCGCCATCGAAATGGCCCACGTCACCGGTAGCTATCAGGCCCTGGATCGAGTCCCTGGTGCCACCGCCGGTGTATCCCTCGAACGCCAGCACGTTGCCGACGAAGATCCGGCCGGGGGTCCCGGTCGGCGCCTCGTGGTCGGCGTCGGCGAACACCTTGACGACCGATCCAGGCACGACTCGACCGACGCATCCCGGCTCGACAACCAGATCCGCAGGCGTGGCGATGGTGGCGTAGGCGACTTCGGTGGTCCCGTACATGTTGTAGACGACGGGTCCCAACTCTTCGGCCGCGCGGGTCGCCAGCGCGGCACCCAGCTGGGACCCACCGACGAACACAATGCGTAGGTTCGACAAATCGCGGTCGGCCAGCGCTTGCGGGCCCAGGTCCAGGATGCGCCGCAGCATGATCGGCACCACGATCAAGGCGCTGGCACGATGTGCGGCCACGCTCGCCACGGCCCGCTCGGGATCGAAGTGGCGGCGCAGCACCAACGTCGAGCCCAGCACCATCCCGAACATCGCGTGGCTGAACCCCAGCGAATGAAACAGTGGCACACAACATTCGGTGACTTCTCGGCCCCTGAACGGCGCCTTGCCGAGCAACGCCCCCACCGGTATCAACGAGTACGGCTCGGAGCGCGCGGCCCCCTTCGGGGCGCCGGTCGTCCCGCTGGTCGAAATGACGATCTTGGGTCTACCACCGGACGCGGGTGGCGCCGAGGTATCGCCATGCTCGATCAGCGCATCGAGAGTGTCGGTACCCGGCGCATGTGCCCAGGCCCGGATGCGCCCCAGCCGCGGTTGGACGTCAGCGACGATCGGGCCGTACTCGTCGTCATAGACAAGCAGATCGATGTCCTCGCGGCTGACCATGTCGGCCAGTTGCTGCTCGCCAAATCCGGTGTTGAGCAGAACCACCCCGGCTCCGCACTTGGCTGCGCCGTAGACCGCTTCGAGAAAACCTCTGTGGTTGGCGGCCAAGATCGCCACGTTGGCGCCCGGGCCGAGTCCGCGCCCGCGCCACTCGTTGGCCAACGCATTGGTCCGCTCATTCAGCTCGCCGAAGGTCAGCGCACCCCGCTCGTCGATCAGCGCCACCCCATGGCAATCTCGGCCCGCGGCGATCACCGTCGCCGCACCCAACAGCCCGTAGCGGTTCAGCGCCGCCAGCACCGCGAATACGCGACGGCCGCGGATCGGGTGCAACCCCCCGGACTTCGCAAAAAGAAGTAGTGACCAGCCTTCAAGGCCGAGGCGCCGCAACCATCCCGCCAACGTCTGCACTCATCGATATTGCGCGCGGCCACAGCTCGTCGATAAGGGCGCAATGCCACCGCGCCCGAGGTCTTTGGTCACCGCCGCCGCGCTCGTAGTTATTGTGTCTAACCAGTGGTTCGAGAGAAAGGCGCATCCGTGGCACGCAGCGACGACGACACCTGGGACCTGGCGACGAGTGTGGGAGCCACCGCCACCATGGTGGCCGCCGGACGGGCCCGGGCCACCAGGGACGAGCTGATCGACGACCGGTTCGCCGAGCCGCTGGTGCGCGCCGTCGGCGTCGACTTCTTCACCCGGTGGGCCAACGCCGAGATCGACGCGGCCGAGGTCGACGAGCCCGGTGCACCATGGGGCATGCAGCGCATGACCGACCTGCTGGCGGCGCGCACCCGCTACATCGATGCGTTCTTCGCCGACGCCCAGAAAGACGAAGCCGCCGCGGGCATCCGCCAAGTCGTGATCCTGGCCTCCGGCCTGGACGCGCGCGGATACCGACTGCCCTGGGCCCCGGGAACGACGGTGTTCGAGATCGATCAGCCGGAAGTCATCGAGTTCAAGACCACCACGATCGAAGCGCTCGGTGCCAAGCCCACCGCCGAGCTCCGGGCCGTCGCGGTCGACCTGCGCCACGATTGGCCGTCAGCGCTGACGCGGGCCGGGTTCGATACCGGCCAACCCGCCGCGTGGGCTGCAGAGGGCCTACTCGGCTTCCTGCCACCCGACGCCCAGGATCGCTTGCTGGACAACATCACCGCGCTGTCCGCCGACGGCAGCCGGCTGGTGGCCGAGGTGTTTCTGAATACCGGCTGCAATCAGAACGCGTTGAACGGCGCCAGCCAGCGGTGGCGCGATCACGGGCTCGACGTCGTGCTCGACGATCTGGGCTTCCCGGGTGAGCGCAGCGATGCGGCCACGTATCTGGCCGATCGCGGCTGGCATCCGGTCAGCACCCCGCTGAATCAATTGTTGGCCGACAACGGATTACCGCAGCAGCCCGATGGTGACGACGCCCCGTTCGCCAAGAATTACTACTGCACCGCAGTTTTGCACCAGGCAGGGTAAAGGAAGGCTCCATTATGCCAAACAGCCAGCCGCCCAAGCCACTTGACGGATACCGGGTTCTCGATTTCACGCAGAACATCGCCGGCCCGCTAGCTGGACAGATCATGGCCGACCTCGGTGCCGAGGTGATCAAGGTCGAGGCGCCCCACGGCGAAGCGGCCCGGCAGATCGTCGCGGTGCTGCCCGGCCGGCCGCCGCTGCCCACGCTGTTCTGGCCCCACAACCGGGGCAAGAAGTCGGTCGCGGTGGACCTGACCAAAGACGAAGCCAAACAACAGATCTTGCGGCTGGTCGACACCGCCGACGTCGTGCTCGAGGGTTTCCGGCCCGGGGTGATGGAGCGTATGGGGCTGGGCCCCAATGAGTTACAGGCGCGCAACCCGAAGCTCATCTACGCGCGTTTGTCCGCCTACGGCGGCAACGGCCCGGAGGGCAACCGGCCGGGCGTCGACCTGATGGTCGCCGCCGAGTCGGGCATGACCACCGGAATGCCCACGCCGAGCGGCAAACCACAGATCATTCCGTTCCAGCTCGTCGACGCGGCCAGCGGCCACGTGCTGGCGCAGGCGGTGCTGGCCGCGCTGCTCAACCGCGAGCGCCATGGTGTGGCCGATGTGGTCCGGGTCGCAATGTACGACGTCGCGGTGGGCCTGCAGGCCAGCCAGCTCACGATTCACCTGAACAAGCCTGCCGAGGCGCCCAAGCCGAAGCCGGACCCGGCGCCAACTACCAAGAAGCGCAAGGGTGTTGGCTTCGCCACCCAGCCGTCGGATGCCTTCAAGGCCGCGGATGGGTACCTGGTGATCAGCGCGTACGTGCCCAAGCACTGGGCGAAGCTGTGCGAGATCATCGGCCGGCCCGACATGTTGGAAGACGAACGGTTCATCGACCAGCGGTCCCGTGCGATGAACTACCCCGAGTTGACCGAGGAACTCGAGTCGGCGCTGGCCGCCAAGACCGCCGCCGAATGGGTTGAGCTGCTGCAAGAAGGCGGCTTGATGGCCTGCCTGGCCTACACCTGGAAGCAAGTCGTCGGCACCCCGCTATTCGCCGAAAACGAACTCGCGCTAACGGTCGGCAGTGGTGCCGATGAAATCACGGTGATCCGCACTCCGGCCCGCTACTCCAGCTTCGATGCGGCAGCCACCGATCCCCCACCCGCTGCGGGCCAGCACAACGACATGTTTCTGGCCGAGTCCTGATTTCGCGCACCGGCTTTCTTTGAATCGCCGATGAAACGACTTGTTGTCAAAGCAGGGACACCTGGGTTTCTTTGAGTTGTCGATGAATCCGTGGGCGTTTATCCCCGTGATCAGGCGGTCGCGGAAAGCTTCCTCACACGAACTAGCCGCAGGCGGCACGACGTCTTGTCGTCCGCTTATCTGACTTGTCTTGGTTGCCAAGGCTGGTGAGCGCATGATTGACACACGACGTTCTACCGGTCATAAAGAGTCGTCAGCTTCGGGGTAGCGGACCGCCGCTTGCCGACTTCCTAACCGCTGGAGGAGTCGACGTATGAATGCGCTTGTGGAAACGGCCAAATCCGGGTCGCTTCTGAAGAACCTGCGCCACGACGTTCCCGCATCGCTCGTCGTCTTCCTTGTGGCCCTGCCACTTTCGCTGGGCATCGCGATCGCCTCCGGGGCCCCGCTGGCCGCCGGCTTGATCGCCGCGGTAGTGGGCGGCATCGTCGCCGGCACTTTCGGCGGGTCGTCGGTCCAGGTCAGTGGCCCGGCCGCGGGCCTCACGGTCGTGGTCGCCGGGCTGATCGACGACTTCGGGTTCCCGATGTTGTGTCTGATGACGATCGGCGCCGGTGCGCTGCAGATCGCGTTCGGGCTGAGCCGGCTGGCACGCGCCGCGCTGGCTATTGCTCCGGTGGTCGTGCACGCAATGCTGGCGGGCATCGGTATCACGATCATTTTGCAGCAGATTCACGTACTGATGGGGGGATCGTCACACAGCTCTGCTTGGCAGAATCTGGTGGCGTTGCCCAACGGGATTCTGCATCACGAACTACATGAGGTGATCACGGGTGCAACGGTCATCGCGATCTTGTTGGTCTGGTCGAGGCTGCCCGCCAAGATTCGGATGATCCCCGCCCCACTGGTCGCTATCGTCGCGGCGACCGCGCTGGCGATCGCGGCGGGGCTGGACACCGATCGAATCTCCTTGTCGGGCAACTTCTTCGACGCGCTTAACCTGCCTCATATCTCGGGAGCGACCCCGAAAGGCAAGCCGTGGCTGGACGAGACCGAGGACATCGCCATCGGTGTGCTGACGATCGCCCTGATCGCCAGTGTCGAATCGCTGCTGTGCGCGGTCGGTGTCGACAAACTGCACGACGGGCCGCGCACGAACTTCGACAAGGAGATCATCGGGCAGGGCACCGCGAACGTGGTATCCGGATTGCTTGGCGGCTTGCCGATCACCGGTGTCATCGTGCGTAGTTCGGCCAACGTGGCCGCGGGCGCCCGCACCCGGATGTCGGCGGTGCTGCACGGCGTGTGGATCCTGCTGTTCGCCTCGCTGTTCACCGACCTGGTGGAACTCATCCCGAAGGCCGCGCTGGCCGGACTGCTGATCGTGGTCGGCGCCCAGCTGATCAAACTGGCTCACATCAAACTGGCCTGGCGCACAGGCAATTTCGCAGTGTACGCCATCACCATTTTGTCGGTGGTGTTCCTGAACCTGCTGGAAGGTGTGCTCATTGGGCTCGCCGTCGCCATCGGCTTCCTGCTGGTCAGGGTGACTCGCGCACCTGTCGCGGTGCAGCCGATCGGCGGCGAACAGTCTAAGCAATGGCGCATCGATATCGACGGCACGCTGAGCTTCCTGCTGCTGCCACGCCTGACCAAAGCGCTCGCGTCGGTGCCGCAGGGTACCGAGGTGACGCTGAACCTGAACGCGGACTACATCGACGACTCCGTATCCGAAACGATCGAGGATTGGCAACGCACGCACGAAGCGCGCGGCGGCGTGGTGGTGATCGTGGAGACGACCGGCGCGAAGCTGCAGAACGCGCACGTGAGCCCACCGAAGCGTCACTTCGCGTCCGCTCCGATCGGGCTGGTGCCGTGGCGGTCGGCGCGCGCCAATCACGAAAACAACGGCGAGGCTTCGATTCTCGACCGCGTCGATGAGTATCACCGCAACGGCTCGGCCGTTTTGCACCAGCACATCGCGGGGCTCGGCGGCGCCCAGGACCCGTATGCGCTGTTCCTCACCTGCGCGGATTCCCGGATCCTGCCGAACGTCATCACTGCCAGCGGCCCCGGCGACCTGTACACCGTTCGCAACTTCGGCAACCTGGTGCCGACCGACTCCGACGACCGATCGGTCGACGCCGCAATCGAATTCGCGGCCAGCCAGTTGGGCGTGCGTTCGGTTGTCATCTGCGGGCATTCGTCGTGCGCGGCGATGAAAGTGCTCCTCGCCGAGGACGCCCGTCAATCCGCGACACCGATGGGCCAGTGGCTGCAATACGCCGGCGACAGCCTGGCCGCCTACCGGGATCACCATCCGGCGCGCGCCAGCGCCGCGGCCAACGGGTACTCGCAGATCGACCAGCTGAGCATCGTGAACGTCGCCATTCAGCTGGAAAGACTGATCCGCCACCCGATCTTGGCGACCGCGGTCACGGCCGGCGATATTCAGGTGGTCGGCATCTTCTTCGACATCGCGACCACCCGGGTGTACGAGGTGACGCCGCGCGGCATCGTGTGCCCCGAAAAACCCCCCGCTACACGCCCGGCAGACGAACCACCTGCAGGAAGAAGTCATCGATCTGCCTTACCGCACTGATGAATTGGTCGAGGTCGACCGGCTTGGCGACATAGGCGTTGGCGTGCAGCTTGTAGCTGCGCAGAATGTCTTCCTCCGCCGAGGAAGTGGTGAGCACCACGACCGGGATACGCGCGAGATCCGCGTCGGACTTCACCTTCTCCAGTAGCTGGCGACCGTCGTACTTGGGCAGGTTCAGATCCAGCAGGATGAGATCCGGTCGTGGTGCGTCTCCGAACCGACCGCGCTTGTAGAGGAAGTCGAGCCCTTCTTCACCGTCGTGCGCGACATGTAGCCGATTCTGGAACTTGTTATGCTCCAACGCCTCCCGCGTAATGAGTTCATCTCCCGGGTCGTCTTCGACGAGCAGGATCTCGATTGCTCTGCTGGCGGGTGTCATTGGTGCGCTCCTTCCAGGGCGGCTGGGTGCTCTGCGTCCACGGCAGCGGGGAGCGTGAACTCGAATCGGGTTCCGTCGGTGTAGGTCGTGTCGATCCGGACTGCGCCGTCGTGGTACTCGACGATCTTCTTCACCAGCGCCAGGCCGACACCCGTTCCCGGGTATACCTCGCGGCCGTGCAGCCGCTGGAAGATCACGAACACCTTCTCGGTGAACTCCTCGGCGATGCCGATGCCGTTGTCCGACACGGTCAGTAGCCACTGGTGAGTATCCGGACGCAGTTGGCACTCGATGACGATCCGGGGCGACCGATCGACGTGACGGAACTTGATCGCATTGCCAATCAGGTTCTGCCACAACATCGTCAGCAGTGTCGGATCTCCGAGGATCTGTGGCAGCGGCTGGGCCGGGCGTACGATCTCGGTGTTTGACTCCTCGATGGCGGTGGCGAGGTTGGCCACGGCCGCATCCAGCGTCACGTCCAGCCCGACCTCGGTTTGCTTGCCACCCACCCGGCCGACTCTGGAGAAGCTCAACAGGTCGTTGATCAGCACCTGCATCCGCTTGGCACCGTCAACCGCATAGTTGATGTATTCGATCCCGCGCTCGTCGAGCTGATCGCCGTAACGCTTTTCCAGCAACTGGCAAAACGAGGCGACCTTGCGCAGCGGCTCCTGCAGATCGTGTGAGGCGACATAGGCGAACTGCTCGAGCTCGGCGTTGGATCGCTTCAATTCGATTGCCTGCTCGTCCAATCGCGCCTCGGCCGCCCGCGAATTGTCCAGTGCCGAAACGATTCGCTGCCGCATGTTCTCGACATCGATGGCCATGTCCCGAATATCCTTGGGCCGCCGCGGGACCGAGATGGTCTCGGTGAAGTTACCCTCGGTGATCCGCCGGCATGACGCGGCCAGGGCCGCCAGCGGTAGGGTGATAGCACCCCGGGTCAGCAGTCCCAATGTGATTGCGAGGCCGAAGAAAACCAGCACCACCGCAGCCAGCACCCGGTCCCGCCAGGCCTTGATGTCGTTCAATTCGTCAGTAGCCTGCGCGGCCGCCGCGGCGAGATCGGTATTCTGCGTCTCGAAAAGTCCACGCAAATGGTCGAACTCGGCTTTTCCGCGATCCGCCATCCTGCTGTTCACCACGCCGGGGGCGGTGGGGGTCACGCTCGCGATCAGCGGCTCGGCGGAGCTGGCTCGCCAATTGGCGGCGGCCCGCTCGACGGCGTCCAAATCGTTGACCAGGTCCACGCGCGGACCCAGCAGCCGCCGGACGTCCTCGGCAGCCGCCTGTTCGGCGTGTTGCCCGTCGTAGTAGGGCGTGAGGAACTGCCGGTCGGCGGCGATCGCATAGCCACGCACACCGGTTTCCTGGTCGCGCAACGCGGCCTGCAGCTGCAGGGCGGCCCGCCGCGCGGGCTGAATCTGTTCGGTCAGGCCGCGCGACACCTCGTCGGTGCGATTCAGCAATGCCGCGCCTGCTGCGGCGCCGGCGAGCACCAGCACCCCCATGCTCAACAAGACGAGGAACAGCCAGCCCCGGACGGTCAGTTGTGCCCGCGGATGCCCGTCGGTGATCATGTCGCCGTCCGCTCTACCCGCACCACGGCGATGTCATCGGTGAGGCCGCCGCGCGGCTGGGCGAGTTCCTCGGCGCCGTCGATGAGCGCATCGACGAAAGCCGAACTGGGCAAGCCATCGTGGGTACGCGCCAGTGCAAGCAAGCCATCCTCCCCCAGTCGTTCGTTGCCGGTCCCGGAATATCCCTCGAAGAGGCCGTCGGTGAGCAACAAGAGCCCCTGCCCCACCGGCAAATCCAGCTCGGACTGCGGCCAGTCGTCGGCACGCAGTCCCAGCGCCGGCCCGGCCGGCGGCTCGATCCATTCCACCGGTGCGGCGCCTTGGCGCAACATACCCGGATGCCCGGCCCGGATACACGTGATGCCCGGGGTGTCGGGCGGAATCTCCAGGGACAGCACCGTCGCGAAGATCCCGCTGCCGGCCCGTTCGGCCTGCAGCACGCGCTCCAGCTGACGCATCGATTCGGCGGCGCGCACGCCCGCGAATGTGAGGGCGCGCCAAGCGATTCGCAACGCGGCGCCCAGGGCGGCCTCGTCGGGCCCGTGTCCGGCGACATCGCCGATCAAGACGTGCACCACCCGGTCCGGTGTTTGCACGACGTCGTAGAAGTCACCGCACAGCAGCGCGTCCACCCGACTCGGCCGGTATCGGGCGACGATCTCGACACCCGGGTTGTCCAGCAGCAACGGCGACGGCAACAGGCCGCGTTCCAGCAAAGCGTTCTCGCGGGCTCGAAGCTGCGTCGCGTGCAGATCCGCGGCGATGATCTCAACCCGCTTGCGCTCGATCGCGTAAAGCAGCGCACGTCGCAGCATTTCGGGTTCGACCCGGCCCTTGACCAGATAATCCTGTGCCCCGGCCGCAACCGCGGAGGCACCGAAGAATTCGTCGTTCAAACCGGTCAGCACCACGATCGGCACCGTGGCGTCGCGTTTGGCGATGCGGTCCAGGGCCTCGATACCGCTGGCGTCGGGCAGATGTAGATCCAGCAGTACGCAGTCCGGCCGGGCCGAAGCCAGCTCGCGCTCGGCGTGGGCCATCGACTGCGCCCAGGTCACGCGGATGTCGTCGACCGCGCTGGAAATCAGGTCTCCGACCAGCACGGCGTCGGCGCGATCGTCTTCGACCAGCAGTAACGACAACGTCTGCCAGTGCGCCGCCGGCGTGACTGGGCTAAGCATCCGCACCCCTTGCCGCAGTCGTACCCTGCTCATTTGGCGCTACGCGTGGCCGCTACCCTCCGAACGGCACATGCTGAGCTTGGTTGTAGCGCACGATCCTATTAGGCAACCTGAGTTTCTGGGCACCGGGTCCCGGAAAACGGTCAGCGCAGCAGGGCCCGTGACATGACCACGCGCTGAATCTGGTTTGTTCCCTCATAGATCTGGGTGATCTTGGCGTCACGCATCATCCGCTCGACGGGAAAGTCGATGGTGTAGCCGGCGCCGCCGAACAGTTGCACGGCGTCGGTGGTGACCTCCATCGCGACGTCGGAGGCAAAGCATTTCGACGCCGCCGAGATGAAGCCCAGATTCGACTCGCCACGCTCGGCCCGCGCGGCCGCGCTATAGACCATCAGCCGAGCGGCCTCCACCTTCATCGCCATGTCGGCCAGCATGAACTGCACGCCCTGGAAGCTGCTGATCGACTCGCCGAACTGCTTGCGGTCCTTGGTGTAGGCGATCGCCGCGTCCACCGCGCCCTGGGCGATGCCCACGGCCTGCGCCCCGATGGTGGGGCGGGTGTGATCCAGCGTGGCCAGCGCCGTCTTGAAGCCGGTGCCGGGCTCGCCGATGATCCGGTCGCCCGGGATGCGGCAGTTCTCGAAATAGAGCTCGGTGGTCGGCGAGCCCTTGATGCCGAGCTTGCGCTCCTTCGGTCCGACGGTGAACCCCTCGTCGTCCTTGTGCACCATGAACGACGAGATACCGTTGGCGCCCTTGTCGGGATCGGTCACCGCCATCACGGTGTACCAGGTTGACTTGCCGCCGTTGGTGATCCAGCACTTGGCGCCGTTGAGAATCCAGTCGTCCCCGTCTGCCTTGGCGCGGGTGCGCATCGCGGCCGCGTCGCTGCCGGCTTCGCGCTCGCTCAGGGCGTAGGACGCCATCGCGGTGCCGTCCGCGATCGACGGCAAGACCTGCTTCTTCAGTTCGTCCGAGCCGCGCAGGATCAGGCCCATGGTGCCGAGCTTGTTCACCGCCGGGATCAGCGAAGCCGACGTGTCGACCCGGGCGACCTCTTCGATGACGATGCAGGCCGCCACGGAGTCCGCGCCCTGGCCGCCGTACTCCTCGGGCACGTGCACGGCGTTGAAGCCCGAGGCGTTCAGCGCGTCCAGCGCCTCCTGCGGGAAGCGGGCATTCTCATCCACATCCGCGGCGTGCGGAGCGATTTCCTTTTCCGCCAGTGCCCGAATCGCCGCCCGTAACTCCTGGTGTTCCTCGGGCAACTGGAACAGATCGAAGTCGGGGTGTCCGGCCCATGCAGCCATCTTGAAATCTCCTAGCCCTGTTGCTACTCGCCGGTAACTTTACCCTGGAGCTCTTGCAGGGCCTCATCCTTCGCCCGCACGCTGTCGGCCAGCTGCTCCTGGAACGCCACGATCCGGGCCCGCAGCGCGGGGTCGCGGGAGCCGAGAATCCGCACCGCCAGCAACCCCGCATTGCGGGCGCCACCGATCGAGACGGTGGCCACCGGCACGCCGGCGGGCATCTGCACGATCGACAGCAGTGAGTCCATGCCGTCCAGCCGGGCCAGTGGCACCGGCACCCCGATCACCGGCAGCGGCGTCGCGGACGCGACCATGCCGGGCAGGTGGGCGGCACCCCCGGCGCCCGCGATGATCACCTCGATGCCGCGGTCGGCCGCGCCGCGGGCATAGTCGAACATCACGCCCGGGGTGCGATGCGCCGAGACCACCCGGACCTCGGCCGGGATGTCGAACTCGGCCAGCGCCGCGGCGGCGTCGGCCATCACCGACCAGTCGCTGTCGCTGCCCATGATCACCCCGACGCGAGGCGCGCTAACCATGTGGATCCCATCCGTCCGACCACTGCCCATGTGACAACCAGTGTGCCGCCAGCTCGGCCCGGGCACGAAGCTTCGGCAAGTCCGCGACCCCGACGCCCTGGCCGCCGAGGAAATTGACGTGCCCGACTTTGCGGCCCGGGCGCTCGTCCTTGCCGTAGAGGTGTACCCGCGCGTCGGGCATCCGGGCGTACAGGTGATGCAACCGCTCGTCGACGGTCATTTCCGGCGGCTGCGCCGCCCCCAGCACGTTGGCCATCACGGTCACCGGCGCGATGGCATCGGTGTCGCCGAGCGGGTAGTCCAGCACCGCCCGCAGATGCTGTTCGAACTGGCTGGTGCGCGAACCGTCCATCGTCCAGTGCCCGGAGTTGTGCGGCCGCATCGCGAGCTCGTTGACCAGCACCGCGCCGCTCGTCGTCTCGAACAGCTCGACGGCGAGCACACCGACCACGCCGAGTTCGGCCGCCAGCCGCAGCGCCAGCTGCTGCGCGGTCGCGGCCACGCCCTCGGGCAGCTCGGGCGCGGGCGCGATCACCTGCACGCAGATGCCGTCGGCCTGCACCGTCTGGACCACCGGCCACGCCGCACCCTGCCCGAACGGCGAGCGGGCGACCAGCGCCGACAATTCGCGGCGCAGTTCGACCTTCTCCTCGAGCACCACCGGCACGCCGTCGGCCAGGTAGGCGCGGGCGATCTCGCGCGCATCCGCCAGGTCGCGCGCCAGCTGCACGCCCCGGCCGTCGTAGCCCCCGCGGGCCGCCTTGACCACCAGCGGGGCGTCGACACGGCCCGCGAAGGCGTCCACCTCGTCGAGGCGGTCGAGGGAATCCAGGCCGAGATAGCGCGGCACCGCGGCACCGAGGGCCTCCAGCCGGCGGCGCATCACCAGCTTGTCCTGGGCGTGCAACAAGGCCTGCGGTGGCGGTGCCACGTTGACACCGTCGGCGACCAGCTTCTCCAGCAGCTCCGCCGGGACGTGCTCGTGGTCGAAAGTCAGCACGTCGGCGCCGGCGGCGACCCGGCGCAGGTCCTCCAGATCGGTGTGCGAACCGATCACCACATCGGGGGTGACCTGGGCGGCGGGCTCGTCGGCGGCCAGCGCCAGCACCCGCAGGCTCTGCCCCAGCGCGATCGCGGCCTGGTGCGTCATCCGGGCTAGCTGACCGCCGCCGACCATGGCGACCAACGGGCTGCGTGTACTCGGCACGGCCATCATGGTGTCACGGCACCCAACGGCGTGTTGACCGGCTGTGACGCGAAATCGTTATGTATCATTTTGCGCCGTTTTCGAGTCCGTCCGTACACTCACGTGTTGTGTCCTTTGCCGATGCCACAATCGCGCGCTTGCCCCAGGCCTTTCAGCCCTATGCACAGCGCCATCATGAATTCATCAAATTCGCCATCGTCGGGGGCACCACCTTCATCATCGACTCGGCAATTTTCTACACGCTCAAGCTGACGATTCTCGACTACAAGCCGGTGACGGCCAAGGTGATCGCGGGCATCGTCGCGGTCATCGCGTCCTACGTGCTGAACCGCGAGTGGAGCTTCCGCGACCGGGGCGGCCGCGAGCGCCATCACGAGGCGCTGCTGTTCTTCGCGTTCAGCGGTGTGGGGGTGCTGCTGAGCATGGCGCCGCTGTGGGTGTCCAGCTACATCCTGCAGCTGCGGGAACCGATGGTGTCGCTGACCGTGGAGAACATCGCGGACTTCATCTCCGCCTACATCATCGGCAACCTGCTGCAGATGGCGTTCCGCTTCTGGGCGTTCCGGCGTTGGGTGTTCCCCGACCAGTTCGCCCGCAACCCCGACAAGGCAATCGAATCCGCGCTTACCGCCGGCGGGATCGCCGAGGTATTCGAGGATGAGGTCGAGTCCGGCAACGTCACCCTGCTGCGCGCCTGGCGCAACCGGCGGAGCCGGATCAATCAGCTCGGTGACTCGTCGGAACCCAGGGTGTCGAAGACTTCGTGATACAGCAGCGCGTGCACCTCGCGCAGCCGCGGAATGTTGTAGAACTCCAACGGATCCTGTGACGCCGACTCGATAATCAGCGTCCCGGTGCGAAACGGTCGCTCCCAAATCTTGTCCCGGAATTCCACACTATTGATCCGCGCCAGCGGGATATCGATCCCGTTGCGGGTCAGCAATCCGTGCCGATACATCACCCGGCGATTGGTGACGACGAAATGTGTGGTGAGCCAAGTCAATACGGGCCACAGCGTCAGCCAGCCGACGATCACCAACCAGATCCCCCAGATGACGCCGTGGATGATGTTCTTGGCCATCTGCTCCCAGTGCGTGGAGTTGACGTAGCCCGACCCGAACGCCGCCAGCCCGGTAACCAGGATGAAGATCAGCACCGGCCAGATCAGTCGCTTCCAGTGCGGATGACGGTGTATGACGACCTGTTCGCCGGCGGCCAGGGCGTTATCGGGATAGCTCATGTGGTGACACTAGCCCCGCAAATGCACGACGTCACCGGCGGAAACGACGACGGTCTCGTTGCCGGCCTCCAGACACAGCCGGCCCTGATCGTCGATTCCGCTGGCCGTCCCGACGATCTCCTTGCCGCCGGGCAGCTGTGCGCGCACCCGGGTGCCGATGGTCAGGCTGCGTGCCCGGTAGTCGGCGGCTAACTGCCAGTCGGCCCCGCGAGCGGCCTGCCACGCCACGATCCGCCCGCCGAGCTCGCGCAGCACCGCGCCGACCAGTTGACCGCGGTCGGGGGCGGCCACGCCCAGGTCGAACAAGGAGGTCGCCCTCGGACCGTCGACCTCCTCGGGTGCCTGAGTCACGTTGAGCCCCAGGCCAATTACCACGACCGGCCGCGCCACCTCGGCGAGGATTCCGGCCAGCTTGCCACCCGCGGCCAGCACGTCGTTGGGCCACTTGAGGCCGAGTTCCACCCCGCCCAACAGCGGGGCCACGGCGTCGACCACCGCCACTCCGGTGGCCAGCGGCAGCCAGCCCCACCCGGTGACCGGGACGTCGACGACGCTCACCGCGACCGACATCGTGATCTGTGCCCGCGGCGAAGCCGACCAGCCGCGGCCGTGCCGTCCGCGACCGGCGGTCTGGTGTTCGGCGATCAGCACCGCTCCGGCGATGTCGGTGCCGTCGGCCGCGCGAGCCAGTAGATCGGCGTTCGTGGAACCGGTCTGCTCGACGACATCGAGCCGCCGCCAACCCAATCCGGTCCCGACGAGCTCGGTGCGCAGCGCGGCCGCATCCAGTGGCGGCCTCAGTGAGTCGCGATCCATCGACGTCCAGCCTAGAGGGCCGGAGCTCAGTGACGGCGATCTCGCATGTCCAGCGCCGCCAGGTGGCTGAACAGCATGCTGGTCCCGATCGGGTTACCGCCGCCGGGATAGGCCAGCCCGCTGGGCGCGGCCATCGTGTTGCCCGCCGCGTACAGACCGGGGATGGGCTTGCCGGAGGTGTCGAGCACCCGCGCCGCGGTATCGGTGCGCAGGCCGCCCTTGGTGCCCAGATCGGACAGGCCGAACTGCGCGGCGTGATACGGCGGTGAGTCGATGGGCACCAGCGGCGACGCGCCCGCCGAGAAGGCGCGGTCGAAGGCCTCGTCGCCGCGGCCGAAGTCCTCGTCGACGCCGGATGCGGCAAAACCGTTGAACCGGGCCACAGTTGCGGCCAGCCGATCCCCCGGGACCCCGATCTTGGCGGCCAGCTCCTCGAGAGTGTCGGCGGTGTGCCACAGCCCGGCAGCGACGTACTTCTCGGTCTCGACGATGGACACGTTGGCGGCCTTGACCGGCGGCACCTCGCCTTCCTTGTCGTCGTAGATCATCCAGTACGGCAACGACATTGAGCCGTCTTGTAGCTGCGCGATGATCTCGCGCCCGGCCCGGTCGTAGGCCCTCGACTCGTTGACGAACCGATTGCCGTGCTGGTTGACGAAGATGCCGCCGGTGAACCACAGCGCGAACGCCGAGCGGCCGTCGGGATGGGTCATGCCCGGTGACCACCACGCCTGGTCCAGCAGGTCGGTGTCGGCGCCCGCGGCGATGCCGGCCCGCAGTGCCAGACCGCGACTTCCCGGGCCGCCCATGGTGTCTCGCGCCACGCCCGGCACGCCGTATTCGCGGCGCAACTCCTCGTTGGCTTCGAAACCGCCGGCGGCCAGCAGCACGCCCAGCCGGGTGCGGATCGCGCGGCGCTCGCCGGCGGTCTCGACGATCGCTCCCGTGACCCGCCTATGCGGCCCGTCGGACATCACCAGCTCGACCAGCGCGGTGTCGCGTTGCAGCGACGCGCTGGGGTACTGCTCGATGGCCTTGAGGAAACGCGCGATCAGCGCGCGGCCGCCGAGGTAGTAGTCGGGCGGGGTTTCGGCGCCGAGCCGGTCGGTGTCCAGCGGCCCGCGAATCGCGTCGCGCAATTCGGGAGCGGCGGCCACTTTCAACGGCTTGGCGGCGATGTGGCGCTGCCCGTCCAGGCGCGCCTTCGGTGCCTTGCCGTAGTAGTCGGGCCAGGGCAACGGCACGAACTTCAGGTTTGGGTCTTCCTCCAGATACTCGATCAGCGGCGCGCCACCGCGCACGAACGTCTCCTGGAGGTCGCGGGGGGTGCGGTCGCCGACCACCGCCCGGTAGTAGGTGAGGGCGTCCTCGATGGTGTCGTCGTCCATGCCGGCCCGGACGAGCACCGGGTTGCAGGGGAACCAGACGCCGCCGCCGCCGGAGTAGGCCGTCGTGCCACCGAATTTGTCGGTCGCCTCGACCAGCAGCACCTCGAGTCCTTCGCGCGCCGCGGTGTAGGCACCCGTGACCCCGCCGCCGCCCGACCCCGCGACCAGCACGTCGCACTCTTGGCTCCACTGCACCGTGCCCATAGTCAGCGCAGCCTATCCCCGCCGCTAAGCTCGACTCCCATGACGAGCGTTACCGACCACACTGCGGAACCCGCTGCCGAGCACACCATTGACATCCACACCACCGCGGGCAAGCTGGCCGAACTGCACAAGCGCCGGGAAGAGTCGCTGCACCCCGTCGGTGAAGAGGCCGTCGAGAAGGTGCACGCCAAGGGCAAGCTGACCGCCCGCGAGCGCATCCTCGCCCTGCTGGACGAGGACTCGTTCGTCGAGCTCGACGCGCTGGCCAAGCACCGCAGCACCAACTTCGGCCTGGAAGCCAACCGCCCGCTCGGCGACGGTGTGATCACCGGCTACGGCACCATCGACGGCCGCGACGTCTGCATCTTCAGCCAGGACGCCACGGTGTTCGGCGGCAGCCTCGGCGAGGTCTACGGCGAGAAGATCGTCAAGGTCCAGGAGCTGGCCATCAAGACCGGCCGCCCGCTGATCGGCATCAACGACGGGGCGGGCGCGCGCATCCAGGAGGGTGTCGTCTCGCTGGGCCTCTACAGCCGCATCTTCCGCAACAACATCCTGGCGTCGGGCGTCATCCCGCAGATCTCGCTGATCATGGGGGCAGCCGCGGGTGGGCACGTGTACTCCCCCGCCCTCACCGACTTCGTGGTGATGGTCGATCAGACCAGCCAGATGTTCATCACCGGACCCGACGTCATCAAGACCGTCACCGGCGAGGACGTCACGATGGAGGAACTCGGCGGCGCCCACACCCACATGGCCAAGTCGGGCACGCTGCACTACGTCGCCTCCGGCGAGCAGGACGCCTTCGACTGGGTCCGCGACCTGCTCGGTTACCTGCCGCCCAACAACTTCACCGACGCCCCCCGCTACGCGGTGCCGGCCCCGGCGGGCCCGATCGAGGAGAACCTCACCGAAGAGGACCTCGAGCTGGACACGCTGATCCCGGACTCGCCCAACCAGCCGTACGACATGCACGAGGTGATCACCCGCATCCTCGACGACGACGAATTCCTGGAAATCCAGGCCGGTTACGCGCAGAACATCGTCGTCGGATTCGGCAGGGTCGACGGCCGGCCGGTCGGGATCGTGGCCAACCAGCCCACTCAGTTCGCGGGCTGCCTGGACATCAACGCCTCCGAGAAGGCAGCCCGGTTCGTGCGGACCTGCGACTGCTTCAACATCCCGATCATCATGCTGGTGGACGTGCCCGGCTTCCTGCCGGGCACCGGCCAGGAATACAACGGCATCATCCGCCGCGGCGCCAAGCTGCTGTTCGCCTACGGCGAGGCGACCGTCCCGAAGATCACCGTCATCACCCGCAAGGCCTACGGCGGTGCCTACTGCGTGATGGGGTCCAAGGACATGGGCTGCGACGTCAACCTGGCCTGGCCGACTGCGCAGATCGCGGTCATGGGCGCCTCCGGCGCGGTCGGCTTCGTCTACCGCCAGCAGCTCAAGCAGGCCGCCGCCGAGGGCCGTGACGTCGACGAGCTGCGGCTGCAGTTGCAGCAGGAGTACGAGGACACGCTGGTCAACCCGTACGTCGCCGCCGAGCGCGGTTACGTCGACTCGGTCATCCCGCCGTCGCATACCCGCGGTTACATCGGCACGGCGCTGCGCCTGCTGGAACGCAAGATCGCCCACCTGCCGCCGAAGAAGCACGGGAACATTCCGCTATGAGTGACGGGAACGAGACGAACGGTTCGGCCCCCGCGGGCGAAGAGACCGCCGAGGCCGCCGGGACCCCGCACGTGCCGCACATCCAGATTCTGCGGGGCCGTCCCACCCCCGCGGAGGTGGCCGCGCTGATCACCGTGCTGGGCAGTGCCGTGGGTGGTGGCGCGCAGCCCGAGCAGCCCGAGAGCACCCGCTGGGGTCTTCCGGTCGACAAGCTGCGCTATGCGATCAGCAACTATCAGCGCATCACCCTGCAGGAACGCATCCACATGCAGCGATGACCCGGGTCGTACTCGGGTCGGCCTCCGGCGGCCGCCTCAAGGTGCTGCGCCAGGCGGGCATCGATCCCCTGGTCGTCGTCTCCGGCGTCGACGAGGATCGCCTGATCGCCAATCTGGGACCGGACGCCTCGCCCGGTGACGTGGTCTGTGCGCTGGCCCAGGCCAAGGCCGAGCAGGTGGCCGGCGAACTGGATGCCGCCGTTGCGACGGATTGTGTTGTGATCGGCTGTGATTCGATGCTGTACCTCGACGGCGGGCTGTGCGGCAAGCCCGAATCCGTCGAGGCCGCGCGCCGGCTCTGGCAGTCGATGGCCGGGCGCTCCGGCCAGCTCTATACCGGTCACTGCGTTATCCGTATGCAGGACAACAACATTGTCCATTGCCAAGCGCAAACATCAATCACCACAGTGCATTTCGGAACACCGGAGCCCGACGACCTGGAGGCCTACCTGGCCGACGGCGAATCGCTGCGGGTCGCCGGCGGCTTCACCCTGGACGGCCTGGGCGGCTGGTTCATCGACGGCGTCGACGGCGATCCATCGGCCGTGGTGGGAATCGGATTGCCGCTGACGCGTGCGCTGCTGCGCCGCGCGGGCCTGTCCATCGCGGCACTGTGGGCGGACAACACGCCGAGCCCGTAAGGAATTACCGGCTCGACGGTGTCGGCCGCGCAGACTCGCGTGGGTAGGCTTTGCCATGTGCCGCTACCTCCCGATTCAAGCCCCACGCTGTCGGCCTACGCCCACCCTGAACGCCTAGTCACCGCCGACTGGCTGTCCGGCCACATGGGCTCGCCCGGTCTGGCGATCGTCGAATCCGACGAGGACGTGTTGCTCTACGACGTCGGGCACATTCCCGGCGCGGTCAAGATCGACTGGCACACCGACCTCAACGACCCGCGGGTCCGCGACTACATCTCCGGTGAGCAATTCGCGGAATTGATGAACCGCAAGGGCATCTCGCGCGACGACACCGTGGTGATCTACGGCGACAAGAGCAACTGGTGGGCGGCGTACGCGCTATGGGTCTTCACGTTGTTCGGCCACCCCGATGTGCGGTTGCTCAACGGCGGGCGTGACCTGTGGCTGTCCGAGCGACGCGACACCAGCCTCGAGGTGCCGACCAAGACTTCGACCGGCTACCCCGTCGTCGCCCGCAACGACGCACCGATCCGCGCCTACAAGGACGACGTGCTCGACATCCTGGGCAGCCAGCCGCTGATCGACGTGCGCTCACCCGACGAATACACCGGCAAACGCACGCACATGCCCGACTACCCCGAAGAGGGCGCGCTGCGTGCCGGCCACATCCCGACCGCCCGATCGATCCCGTGGGGCAAGGCGGTCGACGAGAGCGGCCGGTTCCGCAGCCGCGAGGAACTCGAAGAGCTGTACGGATTCCTGCAACCCGACGACAAGACCGTCGTGTACTGCCGCATCGGAGAGCGGTCCAGCCACACCTGGTTCGTGCTCACCCACCTGCTGGGCAAGCCCGGCGTCCGCAATTACGACGGGTCCTGGACCGAGTGGGGCAACACCGTGCGGGTGCCGATCGTCGCGGGCTCTGAACCAGGGCAGACACCAGGAGCCGTACCGGCCCGATGACTCTGCCCGCCCCCCTCGCCGAGGTGGTGTCCGACTTCGCCGAAGTGCAGGGTCAGGACAAGCTGAAGCTCTTGCTGGAATATGCCGATGAACTTCCAGCCCTGCCGCCCTTTTTGGCCGAAGCGTCGATGGAGCCGGTCCCCGAGTGCCAGTCGCCGCTGTTCTTGCACGTCGACGCGCACGACGCGAACCGGGTGCGGCTGTATTTCAGCGCTCCCGCCGAAGCGCCGACCACCCGCGGGTTTGCTTCGATCCTGGCCGCCGGCCTCGACGAGCAATCGGCCGCCGACATCCTGGGGGTGCCCGAAGATTTCTACAGCGAACTCGGGTTGGCCGCTCTGATCAGCCCGCTGCGGCTGCGGGGCATGTCGGCGATGCTGGCCCGCATCAAAAGGCGGCTGCGAGATACCGCCGAGTAACCCCCGAATACCGACACCGCCTCATCGTCCCGGCGGCGCGGCGCTTAGACTTCCCCCGAAATCGTTGTAAGAAATTCTCTTAGAGACGACGCAGAATAATCTCTGCCGATAGGCCAAAACAGGAGGCGCAGTGGCCAGTCACGCCAGCTCAAGGATCTCCAAGGTGCTCGTCGCCAACCGCGGCGAAATCGCTGTCCGGGTGATCCGGGCGGCCCGCGACGCGGGTCTGTCCAGCGTGGCGGTGTACGCCGAGCCCGATGCCGAGGCGCCACACGTGCGTCTGGCCGACGAGGCGTTCGCCCTGGGTGGTCAGACTTCCGCCGAGTCCTACCTGGACTTCGGCAAAATTCTCGACGCGGCGGCCAAGTCCGGCGCCAACGCCATCCACCCGGGCTACGGCTTCCTCTCGGAGAACGCCGATTTCGCCCAGGCGGTCCTGGACGCCAACCTGATCTGGATCGGGCCCAGCCCGCAGTCGATCCGCGACCTCGGCGACAAGGTCACCGCCCGCCACATCGCCGCCCGCGCCCAGGCGCCGCTGGTGCCCGGCACTCCCGACCCGGTCAAGGACGCCGACGAGGTGGTGGCCTTCGCCAAGGAGTACGGCGTGCCGATCGCGATCAAGGCGGCGTTCGGCGGCGGTGGCCGCGGCATGAAGGTGGCCCGCAACATCGAAGAGATCCCCGAGCTGTTCGAGTCGGCCACCCGTGAGGCCGTCGCGGCGTTCGGCCGCGGTGAATGCTTCGTCGAGCGCTACCTGGACAAGCCGCGCCACGTCGAGGCCCAGGTGATCGCCGACCAGCACGGCAACGTCGTCGTCGCCGGGACCCGCGACTGCTCGCTGCAGCGCCGCTTCCAGAAGCTGGTGGAAGAAGCGCCGGCACCTTTTCTTACCGACGCGCAGCGCAAGGAGATCCACGAGTCGGCCAAGCGGATCTGTAAAGAGGCGCACTACTACGGCGCGGGAACCGTCGAGTACCTGGTCGGCCAGGACGGTCTGATCTCGTTCCTCGAGGTCAACACCCGTCTGCAGGTCGAGCACCCGGTCACCGAGGAGACCGCGGGCATCGACCTGGTGTTGCAGCAGTTCAAGATCGCCAACGGCGAAAAGCTGGACATCACCGAGGACCCGACACCGCGCGGGCACGCGATCGAGTTCCGGATCAACGGCGAGGACGCCGGACGCGGCTTCCTGCCGGCACCGGGCCCCGTCACCCGCTACGACATCCCCACCGGCCCCGGCGTGCGGCTGGACTCCGGCGTCGAGGCCGGCTCGGTGATCGGCGGCCAATTCGACTCGATGCTGTCCAAGCTGATCGTGTACGGCGCCACCCGCGAGGAGGCGCTGGCGCGCTCGCGGCGTGCGCTGGACGAGTTCCACGTCGAGGGCCTGGCCACGGTCATCCCGTTCCACCGCGCCGTGGTCTCCGACCCGGCGTTCATCGGCGACGACAACGGTTTCACCGTGCACACCCGCTGGATCGAGACGGAGTGGGACAACAAGATCGAGCCGTTCACCGGCGGCGAGCCCCTCGACGAGGAGGAGACTCGGCCCCGGCAGAAGGTGGTCGTCGAGGTCGACGGCCGCCGGCTCGAGGTGTCGCTGCCCGGCGATCTGGCGCTGTCCAACGGCGCCGCCGCCGACCCGGCCGGCGTCGTCCGCAAGAAGCCGAAGCCTCGCAAGCGCGGCGCGCACGGCGGCGCGGCGGCCTCGGGCGACGCGGTCACCGCGCCGATGCAGGGCACCGTGGTCAAGGTTGCGGTCGAGGAGGGCCAGCAGGTGGCCGTGGGTGACCTGGTGGTAGTCCTCGAGGCGATGAAGATGGAGAACCCGGTCACCGCGCACAAGGAGGGCACCATCACCGGCCTTGCGGTCGAGGCGGGTGCCGCCATCACGCAGGGCACGGTCCTCGCCGAAATCAAATAGCTGCTGATCAGGCTTCCTGGGAATCAGCTAAGTAAACGTTGTCGGTCTGCGGCACCCGGGGTAGGGTTCGAGTCAGGTTGAGTTCACAGCCGCCCGGATTACGTCGGCGCCGCGCGGAAGGCGAATTCCCTTCCTTCAGTGTTATCGACCGTTGGCGTAGTCCCTCACACCAATCCTCGGTTGAGGGAGTGAAGCAATGTCTGTGACCCAATCCTGGCAACAATGCCGAACGGCCCAATTCAGCGCCACCTGGAGCGTGTCGGGCACCGTCATCACGGTCGACGGCGAACTCGACGCCGCGAACTCGGATCAGCTCGCGATCTACGTGCAGCGCAATGCCCGCCGTGCCAAGCGCGTGATCCTCGATCTGCGCAATCTGGATTTGATTGGTACTGCGGGCTTTTCAGCATTACACCGCATCAACGTGGTGTGCTCGGGCGCCCAGCTGAGCTGGGCGATGGTGCCCAGCCCTGCGGTGATGCGCCTGTTGCGCGTGTGCGACCCGGACGGCACCCTGCCGGTGACGACGCCGATCGAGGAGCCGCTGCTGGAGCGGGTCGGGTGGCCCGCGGGCCCCGACGCGCGGCCGCTACTCCAACTGGTCACGCAGACGCGCTAGCGATTTAGCCAGCAGCCGCGATACGTGCATCTGCGAGATGCCGACTCGCTCGGCGATCTGCGTCTGGGTCATCGACTCAAAGAACCTGAGCACCAACACCGTTCGCTCTCGCTCGGGCAGGCTCTCCAGCAGCGGACGTAGCGACTCGCGGTCCTCGATGCGATCGATGCTGGCGTCGACGTCACCAAGCGTGTCGGCGATGGCGCGCGCGTCCTCTTCGTCGCCGCCGCCCCCACCGCTGTCGATGGACAGGGTGTTGTACGAGCTGCCCGCTACCAGACCTTCGACGACCTCGGCGCGGTCCATTTCCAGCTCGGCCGCGAGTTCGGTTGCGGTGGGCGCCCTCCCGAGGCGTTGCGATAGGTCGGCGGTGGCGCTACCGAGCCGCAGATGCAACTCCTTGAGACGCCGCGGGACCTTGACCGACCAGCTGTTGTCCCGGAAGTGCCGGCGGACCTCACCCATGATCGTGGGCACCGCGAACGACACGAAGTCCGATCCGGCGTCGACGTCGAAGCGCACCACCGCATTGACCAATCCCACTCGCGCGACCTGAACCAGATCGTCGCGTGGTTCGCCACGACCCTCGAACCGGCGGGCGATGTGATCGGCCAGCGGCAGACACCGCTCGACGATCTTGTCCCGTTGGCGCTGGAATTCTGCCGAGTCGGCCGAGACGGTGGCCAGCTCACGGAACATATCCGGAACGTCGGCGTATTCGTTTGGGCGTGACGAGCCCGAACCGCCGTCAGCCTGCGGTGTCACCGGCTAGCGGCCGCCCGTCGCGCCGTCAGCGTGATACCGAAGACGCTGCCGGTTTCATTGGGCTCACGACCATCGTGGAAAGTCTGGACGTCGTCGGCCAGCGACGTCAGGACGTGCCAGCTGAAGCTGCCCGGCGACACCACGTCGTGGGTGTTGCAGGTGGCGGATGCCTCGACCACCAATTCGTCCGCGCGCGGGTCGACCACCACGATCAGCGTCGCGTCGGGGGTGGCCGACCGGATCAACCGCGTGCACACCTCGTCGACCGCGAGCCGCAAATCCGCCACGGCGTCGAAGTCCAGGTCTTCGTAGGTGCCGATCGCACCCACCAGCGTGCGCAACATCGCCAGGTTTTCCAGGCGCGCAGCAACATGCAATTCGACGGCTCTGTGGCCGCGTTGACGCTTGTCAGCGCGCAATCCAATATCGGTCATATGGTCTCCCGGCAACGTTTGGCTCACACTACCCCTCGCTTAAGAGCGCTCCATCGGTCGGGACAGCCCACCCGGTTAGCCCTCATCGCGGCCGGGTATGTCACTCGATGTGGACGCGCCAGACACCACCGGCAGCCCGGGGACGCACACACTCGGGCGCGTCGCTTTGATCGCGTAGGCGCTGCGCGCAAAATCATCACGGGCGCTCATCATGGTTTACACCTGATACCCACTCGACGGGGCGGATAACCTACGAATTTCGAGCGGGCCGCGCCGGGAATCAGCTGTCGGGCGACTGCCTGACCGCGTCGGGGTGGTCGAGGTACCACCGATCGAAGATCCCTCGTACCCGACGGTGTTCGGCGGCCAGCCACACCAGGCCCACCACCGTGACGACAATCGCCGTCACACCTGCGGTCATGCCCTCGTGCTGATGTCCGGTGCCGAAGGCGGCGATGCTTCCGCACACCGCGACCACCCCGGCCACCACCATCAGATATCCGGGCCAGTGCAATACATCGATCAGTGATTCGCCGGCGAGTGGCCGCGTCGTCCGCAAATGGTCTACCGGGTCGTGATAGGTGTCTCCCATGGCTGCTCCTAGGGTCGCACCCCTCATTATGGGACCCCTAGGGCCGGACCGGCAATTGCCGGAACACCCATCGAGACCGCGACGATCATCAGCGTCAACAAAAACCAGCCCGCGCCGTGCCATCCCCACCAGCTGCCCTCGACACGCCAGACCCGGTAGGTGCGCACAAACGCCCACAGGCCGCCGGCCAGCAGGATGAGCGGCCCCCCGATGGCCAGCAGGATTCGCTGTGGCGCCCCGCAGGCCGCCGTGTCGACACCCGTTGCCGGACAGGTGCTGACCCACAAGGCCGCCATCACGATGAATCCGACTCCGGCGGCAGCCGCCAAGACGGCAAAGCGAATGGCGGCGCGCACCTCGCCGTCTTCGGAACCCAGGCGATCACCCCGCGATCGCTCATCTGCTTTCGGCATTGGCGAACCTCATATCCCGCGCTGACTGCGTTAACTGTTTCGTCCGCAACGAAGGATTAGTTACAGCTTCATAAGAATTTTCTTTCCGCCCCCGGTTGCGGGTCAAGTACCCCCATCCAGGGCCGCTGACACGCCCCCTACCGCGCGACGGCGGCCCCCTCGTCGGCGCGATCGAACAGTCACACCGCGAATTACTCCAGCGGGCTGCCCTTGGCTCAAGGTGTGGAGTTCGGATAAACGCAAGCTGAATTGTCTGCCGGTCTTCGTGAGTACTATCTGACACATGCCAACGGCTAGGAGGCGGCTGTCCCCCGAGGATCGGCGCGCCGAACTGCTTGCGTTAGGGGCGGAAGTCTTCGGGAAGCGGCCCTACGACGAGGTCCGCATCGATGAGATCGCCGAGCGCGCGGGCGTCTCCCGTGCTCTGATGTATCACTACTTCCCCGACAAGCGAGCGTTTTTCGCCGCGGTCGTCAAGGACGAAGCCGATCGGCTCTACGAGGCCACCAACAAAGAGCCGATGGCCGGGCTGACGATGTTCGAAGAGGCGCGGATGGGCGTGCTGGCCTACATGGCCTACCACGAGCAGAACCCGGAAGCCGCCTGGGCCGCCTACGTCGGCCTGGGCCGGTCCGACCCGGTTCTGCTGGGCGTCGAGGACGACGCCAAGAACCGCCAGCTCGAGCACATCATGACCCGCATCCACGAGGTCGTGGCCGCGGTTCCGGGAGCGAAGCTGGCGCCGGATATCGAGCGGGACCTGCGAGTGATCCTCAACGGCTGGATCGCGTTCACCTTCGAGCTGTGCCGCCAGCGCATCATGGATCCGACCACCAGTGCCGAGCGCCTTGCCGACTCGTGTGCGCACACGCTGCTCGACGCGATCACCCGGGTACCCGAGATTCCTGAGGAACTCGCCCACGCGATGGCGACCGCTCGTCATCAACCGCAGTAGACATTTTGTCGGTGCCTGTTGGCACCATGACTAGGTGAGCACCGAAGCACTCGAGCGATTCAGCGCGATCACCCGCGAGTGGTTCGACAGCACCTTCCCCGCCCCGACCGCCGCGCAGGCGGCGGCCTGGGATGCTATTGCCGACGGCAACAACACGCTGGTCATCGCCCCGACCGGATCCGGCAAGACGCTGGCCGCATTCTTGTGGGCCCTGGACTCCTTGGCCCGCTCCCCCGTCGCGGACGAACGGCCGCGCGGCACGCGCGTGTTGTATGTGTCACCGCTCAAGGCGCTGGCGGTCGACGTGGAGCGCAACCTGCGCACGCCGCTGGCCGGGCTGAGGCGAATCGCCGAGCGCCACGGTCTGCCCGCCCCCGACATCATTGTCGGGGTCCGCTCGGGTGACACCCCGCCGGCGCAGCGCCGCCAGCTGATCAACTCCCCGCCCGACGTGCTGATCACCACCCCCGAGTCGCTGTTTCTGATGCTGACCTCGGCCGCGCGCGAAACCCTGGCCGGCGTCCAGACGGTGATCGTCGACGAGGTGCACGCGATCGCCGCCGGCAAGCGCGGCGCGCACCTGGCGGTGTCGCTGGAGCGGCTCCAGGATTTATCACGAGACCTCCGCGAAGGACCACCCGCGCAGCGCATCGGACTGTCGGCGACGGTGCGCCCGCCCGAGGAGCTCGCGCGGTTCCTGTCCGGGTCCGCCCCGACCACGATCGTGGCTCCCCCGTCGGCCAAGTCGTTCCAGCTCACCGTGCAGGTGCCGGTCCCCGACATGGCCAACCTGACCGACAACACCATCTGGCCCGACGTCGAGGCCCGCCTGGTCGACCTGATCGAAGCGCACAGCTCGACCATCGTGTTCGCCAATTCGCGACGGCTGGCCGAACGACTTACCGCACGGCTCAACGAGATTCACGCCGAGCGCAGCGGTGTCGACCTGTCGACCCCGGACAATCAAAGGGCCAACCGCAAGGTGCCCGGCGGGGCGCCGGCGCACATCATGGGCAGCGGTCAGACCTACGGCGCCGATACGTTGCTGGCTCGCGCGCACCACGGTTCGGTCAGCAAGGAGCAGCGCGCGCTGGTCGAAGAGGACCTCAAACGCGGGCTGCTCAAGGCCGTCGTCGCCACGTCCAGCCTGGAGCTGGGCATCGACATGGGAGCCGTCGACCTGGTGATCCAGGTGGAGGCGCCGCCGTCGGTGGCCAGCGGCCTGCAGCGCATCGGACGAGCCGGCCATCAGGTCGGCGAGGTCTCCCAGGGCGTGCTGTTCCCCAAGCACCGCACCGACCTGATCAGCTGCGCCGTGACCGTGCAGCGGATGCTGGCCGGGCAGATCGAATCGATGCGGGTGCCGGCCAACCCGCTCGACATCCTGGCCCAACAGACGGTTGCCGCCGCCGCGCTGGAGCCGCTGGACGCCGACCGGTGGTTCGACACGGTACGCCGCAGCGCGCCGTTCTCGACCCTGCCGCGCAGCGTGTACGAGGCCACCCTGGACCTGTTGAGCGGCAAGTACCCGTCCACCGAATTCGCCGAGCTGCGACCGCGGCTGGTGTACGACCGCGACACCGGAACGCTGACCGCCCGGCCCGGTGCGCAGCGGCTGGCCGTCACGTCCGGCGGCGCGATCCCCGATCGCGGGATGTTCACCGTCTATCTGGCCAGTGAAGCCGAAAAACCTTCGCGGGTAGGTGAACTCGATGAGGAAATGGTCTACGAGTCGCGACCTGGTGATGTGATCTCGCTGGGGGCGACCAGCTGGCGGATCACCGAGATCACCCACGATCGGGTGCTGGTGATTCCGGCGCCGGGCCTGCCCGCCCGGCTGCCGTTCTGGCGCGGCGACGACGTGGGCCGCCCCGCCGAACTCGGCGCGGCGCTGGGCGCCTTCACCGGCGAACTTGCCGGGCTGAACCGCGAGGAATTCGGAAAGCGTTGCACCGCATTGGGTTTCAATGACTACGCGACCGACAACCTGTGGGTGTTGCTCGACGACCAGCGGACCGCCACCGGGACCGTGCCCACCGACACCACCCTGCTGGTCGAACGATTCCGCGACGAGCTCGGCGACTGGCGGGTGATCCTGCACTCTCCGTACGGGCTGCGCGTGCATGGCCCGCTCGCGCTGGCGGTGGGCCGGCGGCTGGCCGAGCGCTACGGCATCGACGAGAAGCCGACCGCCTCCGACGACGGCATCGTCGTGCATCTGCCCGACACCGGGCTCTCCAGCCAAGATGGTGCCCCGCTTGGTGCGGAGCTCTTCGTCTTCGACGCCGACGAAATCGACCCGATCGTCACCGCCGAAGTGGGCGGCTCGGCGCTGTTCGCATCCCGCTTCCGGGAATGCGCGGCGCGTGCGCTGCTGCTGCCGCGCCGGCATCCCGGCAAGCGCTCGCCGCTGTGGCAGCAGCGTCAGCGGGCGGCTCAGCTGCTGGAAGTGGCCCGCAAATACCCGGACTTCCCGATCGTGCTCGAGACCGTCCGGGAATGCCTGCAGGACGTGTACGACGTCCCGGCGCTGGTCGATTTGATGACGGGTATCGCTAACCGCCGGGTGCGGGTGCTCGAGGCCGAAACACCCAGGCCGTCACCGTTCGCCGCCTCGTTGTTGTTCGGCTACGTCGGCGCATTCATGTACGAGGGCGACTCGCCGCTGGCCGAGCGCCGCGCCGCGGCCCTGTCGCTGGACAGTACGCTGCTGGCGGAGCTGCTCGGACGCGTCGAGCTGCGCGAGCTGCTCGACCCGGACGTCATCGCCGCGACCGGCCGCCAGCTGCAGCATCTGACCGCCGACCGGGCCGCCCGCGACGCCGAGGCGGTCGCCGACCTGCTGCGGCTGCTGGGCCCTTTGACCGAAGACGAGGTCGCCGCGCGATCCGAGGCCGCCGACGTGGGCGGCTGGCTGGAAGGTCTGCGCGCCGCCCGGCGCGCGCTGACGGTGTCGTTCGCCGGCCGCAGCTGGTGGGTGGCCATCGAGGACATCGGCCGGCTGCGCGACGCGGTCGGCGTGGCCGTCCCGCTGGGCATTCCGGCCACGTTCACCGAACAGGTGGCCGACCCACTCGGCGAGCTGCTGGGCCGCTACGCGCGCACCCGCACCCCGTTCACCACGGCCGAGGCCGCCGCCCGCTTCGGGCTGGGGCTGCGGGTGACGGCCGACGTCTTGGGTCGGTTGGCCGACCCAGCAAGGTCTGCCGGCCGACTGGTGCGTGGCGACTTCGTCGCGTCCGGCGGTGTCGGTGGTGTTGGTGGCGAACAATGGTGTGACGCAGACGTTTTGCGAATACTGCGACGGCGTTCGCTGGCGGCGCTGCGCGCTCAGGTCGAGCCGGTCAGCACCGCCGCCTACGGGCGCTTCCTGCCGGCCTGGCATCACCTGGGCGCCGCGAGCGGCCTGGACGGGCTGATGTCTGTGATCGATCAGCTGGCCGGGGTGCGGATACCGGCGTCGGCGCTCGAGCCGCTGGTGCTGGCGCCGCGCGTGGCCGACTATGCCCCGGCGATGCTCGACGAGCTGCTGGCGGCCGGGGAGGTCACCTGGTCGGGCGCCGGGTCGATCTCGGGCAGCGACGGGTGGATCGCGCTGCACGCCAGCGATTCGGCTCCGCTGACCCTGTCGGCGCCCGACGAGATCGACTTCACCGACACCCATCGCGCGATGCTGGAGACCCTGGCCGGCGGCGGCGCGTACTTCTTCCGGCAGCTCGAGCAGGACAAGATCGGCGAAACCGCGCTCAAAGATGCGCTGTGGGAACTGATCTGGGCCGGCTGGATCACCGGCGACACGTTCGCCCCAGTGCGGGCGTTGCTGACGGGCAGCGGGACCCGCAAGCGTTCGGCCCCGGCGCACCGCACCCGCCGGCCGCCGCGGCTGAGCCGGTACAGCGTCGCGCATCCCCACTCCCGGACCACCGACCCGACCGTGGCCGGGCGCTGGTCGGCGGTGCCGGCGCCGGAGCCCGATTCCACCCTGCGCGCCCATTACCAAGCCGAATTGCTGCTCAACCGGCATGGCGTGCTGACCAGAGGCGCCGTGGCGTCGGAAAATGTGCCGGGGGGATTCGCCACGTTGTACAAGGTGCTGAGCACCTTCGAAGAAGCCGGCCGGTGTCAGCGGGGGTACTTCGTCGAGTCGCTGGGCGGCGCCCAATTCGCCGTCGCCTCGACCGTCGACCGGCTGCGCAGTTACCTCGACGGGATCGACCCGGAGCGACCCGAATACCGGGCGGTCGTGCTGGCCGCCGCCGACCCGGCCAACCCGTACGGGGCCGCATTGCCCTGGCCCGCAACCGACGGGCCCCGCCCGGGTCGCAAGGCCGGCGCGCTCGTCGTGCTGGTCGACGGCGGGCTGGCCTGGTTCCTCGAGCGCGGCGGGCGGTCATTGCTGACGTTCACCGACGATCCCGGCGCCCACCACGCGGCGGCCCAGGGGCTGGCCGACCTGGTCACCGCCCGGCGCGTCGAGTCGATCCTCGTCGAACGCATCAACGGGGTGCCGGCACTGCAGCCGCTGCCCGGCGGCCCGAGTCCGGTGACCGAGGCCCTGTCGGCAGCGGGCTTCGCGCGCACCCCGCGCGGAATGCGGCTGCGGTGATGACCGATGCCCGAGGGTGACACCGTCTGGCACACCGCGGCCGTGCTGCGCGAGCACCTGGCCGGGCAAACGCTGACCCGTTGCGACGTCCGGGTGCCGCAATTCGCCACCGTCGACCTCACCGGCACCGTGGTCGACGAGGTGCTCAGCCGTGGCAAGCACCTGTTCATCCGCGCCGGGCGGGCCAGCATTCACTCACATCTGAAGATGGACGGCAGTTGGCGAGTCGGGAACCGCCCGGTGCGGACAGACCATCGCGCCCGCATTATTTTGGAAGCCAACGATATTCGTGCTGTCGGCATCGATCTTGGCGTGCTCGAGATTCTCGACCGTGATCGCGACGGCGAAGCGGTCGCCCATCTGGGGCCCGATCTGCTGGGTCCGGATTGGGATCCCGACCTCGCCGCGGCGAACCTGGTCGCAAGTCCGGACCGGCCGCTGGCCGAAGCGTTGCTCGACCAGCGGGTGATGGCCGGGGTGGGCAACGTCTACTGCAACGAATTGTGCTTCGTCAGTGGACACTTGCCCACCGCACCCGTCAGCGCGATCGCAGATCCGCGCCGTGTGGTGTCGCGAGCCCGGGACATGCTGTGGGCCAACCGCTTCCGCTGGAACCGCTGCACCACCGGCGACACCCGGGCGGGCCGGCAGCTGTGGGTCTACGGCCGCGCCGGGCAGAGCTGCCGGCGCTGCGGCACGCGCATCAACGTCGACGACACCGCCGAGCGGGTGGCCTACTGGTGCCCGTCGTGTCAGCGCTGAATCCCAAACTCCGGAAGAACTCTGGAAACACTTTGTTTAACCCGGCCGGGAAATCCTGCCGAACAATGCGAATCGGCCACGGCTAGTCGCGGGCGTGCGCCAGGAAGAATTGCGCGATCGATTCGGATCCGTCCAACACTCGCGTGGTCGGCCCGATCACCGCCTTGGGCAGATACTGCTTGCCGCCCGGCCAGGTGTGCCCGCCGTTGTCGATCTGATACAAGACCACCTCGGTGGCCGCCGCGCACGCCGTCGATTCGATGCGGTGCACGACGGTGCCGTCGCCGACGTTGGGCAATACCTGGGCCACCGGGTCACCCTGACAGCCGTCGGCCGAACGCCACTTGTCCACCATGCTTTTGACCGAGATGGAGTGACTCAGCCCACCGCGACCACGGACGTCCCCACCGTTGAAATGCACCAGCGGATCGGCGGTCCCGTGCGCCTCCCACACCGAAACCGGTTGCGACGGATTACACGCCACCCCCACGCCCAGCGTGCCCGCCACCGGCGCGATCGCCGAAAAAACATCAGCACGATCGCAAGCCAGCCGGTTGGACATGAAGCCGCCGTTGGACATTCCGGTGACGAACACGTGCCCCGGCGCGATGTTGTAGTCGTTGCGCAGCTTGTCGGCCAGCCCCACCAGGAAGCCGACGTCGTCGACATGGCGGCGATCGGCGGGGGAGGCTCCTCGCCCGTCGGCCCAGCTCTTGTCGTAACCGTCGGGGTAAACCACCAGCAGCTTGTTGGCGTCGGCGACGGCGTCGAAGTCCGTCAGACCCTTCTGGCCCTTTCCGCTGCCGCCGCCTCCGTGCAGGCTGAGTACCAAACCGACGGGATCGCCGGGCGGCACATGCATTACGTAGGTGCGGTCCAGGCCGCCGGAACGAAACGTTCCGGCCAGGTCGCGCGGCGTGGCCGCCGATACCTGCTGCACGCCGCAGCCGACAAGACAGACCGCCAGCAGCGCCAGCGATAGCAATCGTCCATACGGCATGGGGGCCAAATTACCTACCGCAGTGACGGTTCGATCACCTCGGGCGGGTGATCGCTATGCCGGCAGCGAAAACAGCCATGTTCAACTTCGGGCCAGACTTGCCCACATTGGCAACGATCGCGATTTGAGCGATGATGGGAAACGTGAAAATTGCCAAGCCCGGCCCGGCGAAGATTCCGTCGGGTACCCGACTTGTAGTTGCGATGGCCGTGTCGCTTGGCGTGCTTGGCGCAGGCTTGGCCCCTGCCGCCCACGCCGACGCGAACGATGACAAATTCATCCAGCTGCTGATTTCCGACGGCATCACCCACGAGTCCGTCCCCGCTGCCATCGCGGCAGCGCGGAAGGTCTGCGAGTACCTCGCACAGGGGATGACGCCCAACGAAGTCGTCATCGACGTGATGAACAGCAGCAGCCTGCCCGACTACGACGCCGGCTACTTCGTTGGCGCGGCCATCCGCGCCTACTGCCCGCAGTACAAGCCGCCGCCGGAGCCCGCACCTCCGCCGCCGCCTCCGTCGACCTAACGGAACGGCCTCAAACCACCACAAAACGGCGAGCCGACGCCGTTGCGCCTCCGTCCGTGCGTACACTTTAACAAAAGGTGAACAAACGGAGGACTAAAAATGATCACGAAGATAATAATCGGTGGTGCGATCGTTCTGGGTGCCACGGTTGGACTGGCCGCACCTGCCAACGCGGACGTGGTGTTCAACCAATTTTCCTGTACCTGCGGGGCACCGCCCCCATTCGCCAGCCCACTGGCCGCGGATCGCATTAACCAGGGTATTCACGACGCCTTGACCCGCGTGCTACCTGGCGATAACGGCTAGCCGGCCGCTCCCTGTCCGACAGCTTGGACAGCGGCGTGCTCGTGCAGCGCCTGCTCGGCGTTCACCGGAACCGGCATCAGGTCGAAAACGACCTCTTTGACGGTTCCGGTGAACGCGTAGGGAGCCCTGTCCTCGTATTCACGGTCGACGACCAACCCGTTGTCGCGGCCGATGTCCATCCCGGCGTACGACGTGAAGGCCAGGCTCACCGTTTGAGGCAGTTCGCCCTCGCCGATCAACCGATCGTCGGCCCATAGCGTCACGCGTCCGCCCGAACCGACGACGGGCTGGGCGGATTCGAACAGCATCCGCACGGTGAGATCGCCGACGGGCAGTGCCTCGGTCGATACCTGCCGATAGGTTTCGACGCCGAGGAACGAATACGTATGGTGCAGCTTGCGTTCCTCGTCCACCCACAACGCGTACCCGCCCATGAAATCGGCATTGGCGACCAACACACCTTGGGCCCCCGCGTCGGGGATGTGCAGCCGCGCCTCGATCGCATAGGAGCGCCCGAAGATGCGCGGCACCATGCCGCGCTGAATGTTCTGCACGCCGCCGGAGAAGCTGAATCGGGCGGTGGTGGGTAGCGGGGGCAGATCACCGAACATCACCGCCAGCCCGCCGAGAAGCGGCAGCACCCGGTTGTTTTCGGCTTCCTGCCACCAAAGTTGTTGCAGCTCTGCAAGTTTATCGGGATGCTCGGCGGCCAGGTCGTTGGCCTGAGCGAAGTCGTCGGGCAGGTAGTACAGCTCCCACACGTCGTCGTCGGGGTTGTAATTGCCGGGAGCGAACCGCTGCATGGTCTGTGGCGACAGGTCCCAGGGCGCCTTGTCCAGCCGTGCGCACGCCCACCAGCCGTCCTTGTACAGCGCGCGGCTGCCGAAGTTCTCGAAGTACTGCACGGTGTGACGCTCTTGCGCCGCCGGATCGTCGAAGGTGTGGATGAAGCTGGTTCCGTCCATCGGCTCCTGCTCGAATCCGTCGACACTGCTCGGCTCCGGTAAACCGATGGCCTCCAACACAGTTGGCGCGATGTCGATGCAGTGCGTGAACTGGTCACGTACTTGCGCGTCGGGCCGGATCCGGCTGGGCCAGGCCACCACCATCGGATCGCGGGTGCCGCCCAGGTGGCTGCCCATCTGTTTGCCCCACTGATACGGGGTGTTGTTGGCGTGCGCCCAGGCGCTCGCGAAATGCGGTGCGGTGTGCTCGTCGCCCAGCGCTTCGATCCCGCCGTATTGCTCGATGAGCTGCAACTGCTGCTCGGCGGTGAGATCCAGGCCGTTGATGAACGTCATCTCGTTAAACGAACCGGTGTTGGTGCCCTCCATGCTGGCGCCGTTGTCGCCCCAGATGTAGAAGACCAGCGTGTTGTCGGACTCGCCGAGATCGTCGATCGCGTCCAGCAGGCGACCGACATTCCAGTCAGCGTTTTCCGAGAACCCGGCGAACACCTCCATCTGCCGGGCATAGAGTCTGCGCTGGGTCTCCGACAGGCTGTCCCACGCCGGAAACAGATCGGGCCGCTCGGTGAGTTCGGCGTCGGGCGGAATGATCCCGAGCTGCTTCTGCCGTTCGAATGTCTTCTGCCGGTAGATATCCCAGCCCTCGTCGAACTGGCCCCGATATTTGTCGGCCCACTCGGCGAACACGTGGTGCGGCGCGTGGGTGGCGCCGGTCGCGTAGTACATCATCCACGGCTTGGTGGCGTTGGCCGCCCGCACGGTGTGCAGCCACTGGACGGCCTTGTCGGTGAGATCGTCGGGGAAGTAGTACGGCTTACCGTCGTGGCCCTGCGGTATGCCGAGCACGGAATTGTCCTGGCTGATGATCGGGTCGTACTGGCCCGCGGCTCCCGACGGGAATCCCCAGAAGTGGTCGAACCCCCAACCGAGCGGCCAGTTGTCGAACGGACCCGCCGCGCCCTGCACGTTGTCCGGAGTCAGATGCCACTTGCCGAAAGCGCCTGTGACATAGCCGTTGTCGCGCAGAATCCGGGGCAGCGCGGCGCAACTGCGCGGCTTGGCCGTCGAGTAACCCGGGTAAGGACCCGGAAACTCGCACACCGATCCGAAGCCGACGCGATGATGGTTGCGACCGGTCAGCAGCGCCGCGCGGGTCGGAGAGCACACCGCGGTGACGTGAAAGCGGTTGTAGGCCAACCCGTTGCGCGCCAGCCGGGATAGTGTCGGGGTGCGGATAGCGCCACCGAAGGTGTCCGGCCCGCCGAAGCCGGCGTCGTCGATCAGCACGATCAGCACGTTCGGCGCTCCCTCGGGTGCGGCGGCGCCGGGCACGATCGTCCAGTCCCCCACCGACTCCGCCACGGTGCGGCCCACGGTGCCGCCGAAGCCGCGCTGCGGTATCGGCAGCCGGGTACGGTCCGGGTTGAACTTGCCCATCGCCTCCTGTAACGCCGCGCCGAAGCCGCGCAATGTCGAGTGAGCGAGCTCCGCGACCGATTTCATCGGCGATCCGGCCAGCGCCTGCTGGACGGCAAGCCGGGAGTCGGCGGGCGCCAGGACAACGATCACGGCACTGTCGGCCGCCATCTGCTCGCCGATCTTGTCGGACAGCCCGCCCTTGACCTTCTGGTTCAAGAAGGTGCCCGCCAGGGCGCCGGCCGCGGCGCCGGCTGCCGCCGTGACCACCGACGCCGGCGAGAACAGGCCCGCAGCCAGGCCCGCGCCGGCCCCCCACTTGGCGCCGCGACGGCCGAGGCGATTGCCGCTGTCGACGAACACGCGATCGCCCTCGGCGTCCTTGCCGACCAGCACTGCGTCGCGCAGCTGCAGGCTCTTGTCCTTGGTTAGGGTTTGAAAGTCGTGGCGGGCAGCATCGAGGCCCTGATAGCCGGCAACGATGACCAGCGCGTGTTCTTCACTCATAACCAACTTATAGACGCCGAAGAGCTTCGCAGCGGTTGATTGCCACCGAATTCACGGCGTCAATAGGCGGATATCTCATCCTCAGTCCGCTACACCAGCAGCGCGAAGATCACCGGCGGTAGGCATCGGTGAAACCTCCCTGAACGCGAGTTGTCGCGCAGGAGAACGGAAAGCGTGAGTGGCTCGATAACGATGTTCGCCTGATTCGCGAGCCTCTTGCAAGGGACGAAAGCCCCCGAAGGGGGGCCTTACGCCTCCTCTGATACCGGCCGGCGCCGCATAGTCTAACGACGTGATCACGCCCCGTGGTTTACCAGGCTTGGCCCTGGTGGCCGGCCCGTTGCGGGCTACCGTCGGCGGCACGCAAATGGCCCTTAGCGCAGGGGTGGTCGCTGCGGCCGGGGCTACCCACACGGCCCTCGCCGGCGCCGGCGTGGCAGCGAGAATAAGCAAGTCGTTAACCCTTGCCGCGCCGGATGTTTCGTCGCTGGCACGCGCGACAGCGGGCGTGGTGATCGAGGCGCTGGGCGGCGCTGCGGCACGCCGCTCCAGCCGCAGCGGGCCGCGGTGCTGGATCGAGGTGCGTGGTCTCGGCGGCGAACACGCTTGCGCCATCGCCACCGACGTACTGGCCGCGGTCCGCGCGACGCAAGGCGTTCGCACGGCCTTCCTCAACCGCGCCCTGGCACGGGTCGTGGTCACCCTGGACACCGAAGCCGCCGATGCGCCCGCACTGACCGAACTGTGCCGGATCGTCGAGAACGCCGAATCGCGCCACCGAATCGGCGTCGCACGACACCGCCCGGCCTCCCTGCCGGGCGACGATGCGCTACTGGCAGCACGGATGGTAGCGGTTGCGGCCGCCACTGTGGGCCTTGGTCTTTCACTGACCGGCAGCCTGCTCCGCCTGCCCAGAATGCCCGACTTGATAGCCGTGGCGCCGACGCTGGCCGATCACCTGCCGCGGGTGCGTCGAGAGGTGGAACAACGCCTCGGTCCGGAGGGAACCGATGTGCTGTTCGGTTTGGTCAACGCCGCTACTGCCGCGCTGACGGTGTCGCCGACGGCGGCGGCCGCCGAGGCCGCTACCAACGCTTTGCTGGCGGCGGAGGCGTGGACCTGTCGGCTGGCGTGGTCCCGGCATGAATCCACGCTGGGCTGCCAACCGATTCCGGACGATGCGGCGTTGGCGCCGCGGGTCCGGCCCCCCTCGCTCGACGGCCCCGCGGAACGCTACGCCAACCGCATCGGCCTGGCCGGCATCGGTGCCGGCGCCGTGGTCGGCGTGCTGTCACGGAATCTCGACACGGCCGGTGCCGCCGCGCTGACTACCGTCCCGAAGCCGTTGCGCACCGTGCGTGAGGCGTTCGCCTGTGCGATGAGCAGCGGCCTCAACGTCCACCATGACGCGCTGGTGCTGCACCCTCGCGTGCTGCGGTCGCTCGATCGGATTGACGCGATCATGATCGACCCGCGAGCGCTCTACACCGACGATCTGATGGTCAGTCGCATTCTGGGCGTGGAGAATTCGGTACGTTCCCACGCATGGGAAGCGGTGCGGGCCGCACTCGAAAACGACGGCCTGAGGCCGGGATGGCACGACCTGGCCGACATCCCCGGAGCCGGCAGTATCGGCGAGGCGCTCATCAGCCCGGTTCGCGATCCGTTCGCTGCGGCGGTGCTGACCGAAGCGCGGCGGTCGCAGCCGCGGATCTTCTCGCTCGATGACGACGGGTTGCGTTCTCTGGCAAGGGGATTCGACCAACTGTATCCCACCGACGGCACGATCGACCACGCGGTGGCAGCGGCGGTGGCCGAACTGAAGGCCGGCGGCGCCACCGTCGCGTTGCTGACTACCGCGGAGATGCGGGCCGCGCACCGGTCCGACATCACGATCGGCGTGCTCCGCGACCGACGGCCTCCGCCCTGGGGTGCCGACGTGATCGTGGACGACCTGACCGGCGTCTGGCGGGTGCTGCACGCACTGCCCGCCGCCCGCTCCGCCACCGAGGGTGCGGTCCGGCTGTCCGCCTCGGCTTCGGCGCTCGGCGCCCTGATGTTGATTCCCGGTGTGCCCGGCCGCAGTTCGACATCGGTCAACATCGGCATGGCCACCAGCCTGTGGATCGGATACCGGGCGGCCGCCAAGGCGTTTCGCGATCCGCTGCCCGAACCGGAGACCAGCCACGAATGGCACGCGCTGCCCGTGACGGAGGTGCAGCGGCTGTTGCCCCGCCCGACCGACCAACGCGCGATCGAAGCACCGACGTGGTGGTCGCAGCGGCCGGCGGTTCGTGCGCTGCACGATGCCACCGCGCCGTCGTGGGGCCTGCTCCGTGATTTCGTCGGCGAGATGCGCGGCGACCTGTCGGACCCGATCACTCCGCTGCTGGCCACCGGTGCGCTGGCCAGCGCGCTGCTCGGCTCCCCGTTGGATGCGGTCCTGGTGGGTAGTGTCCTGTTGTCCAACGCAGCGTTGTCGGCCGAGCAGCAGCTGTATGCCGAACGCACGCTGGATCGCCTGCTGGCGGTGCAGGATCCGCCCGCACGCCGACATGTCGGGCCGGTGGAGGAGCAGCGCCACGAGAACGTTGCTACCAGGCGGCTGCGGCTCGGCGACGTCATCGAAGTCCGTGCCGACGAGGTGGTCCCCGCGGACGCCCGGCTGCTGCACGCGATCAATGTCGAAGTCGACGAATCCACCCTGACCGGCGAATCACTGCCGGTGGCCAAGCAGACCGAGCCCACACCGGGCGCCCCGCTCGCCGAGCGCACCTGCATGATCTATGCCGGCACCACGATTGTCGCGGGCACGGCGGTGGCCGTGGTAACCGCGGCGAGCTCACGCTCGGAGATGCGCCGAGCGTTGGCAATGGCCCCGCGGAAGTTGCAAGAGGTCGGCCTGCAGCGGCAGTTGCGCCACATCACCGGCCGAGCGTTGCCGTTCAGCCTGGCCAGCGGCGGGCTGGTGGGCCTGATCAGCCTCATGCGCGGAACACTGTTGCGCGACGCGGTGTCCAGTGCGGTTACCTTGGTCGTTGCGGCCATTCCGGAGGGGCTGCCGTTGGTAGCCACACTGGCGCAACTGTCCGCGGCCCGCCGGCTCAGCGGCCGATCGGTCCTGATCCGCAATCCGCACTCGATCGAAGCGCTGGCCCGGTTGAACGTGGTCTGCTTCGACAAGACCGGAACGCTCAGCGAGAACCGGCTGAAGGTCAAATCAGTGCACCCGATGGCCGGTTACACCCCGGCGCAGGTCCTCGACGCGGCGGTGAGCACCAGCTACGCCAGGCACACCCACCGCGTCGACCACGCCACCGACGACGCCATCACCCAAGCCGCCGACGACCCGGATCTGCGAGGTGACGGGTTGCCACCACAACCGCGGCGCAGCCGTGACGCGTTCCTGCCGTTCCAGTCATCCGGCCGGCCGTTCGCCGCCGCGCTGGTGGGCACTCGACTGACCGTCAAGGGCTCACCCGAGGCGCTCTCGGCGGCGTTACGGCACGACGACCAGCCGTTGGCACGGCAGGTCGACGAGATGGCGGCCAATGGTCTTCGGGTGCTGGCGGTTGCCGAGCGCGACCTCACCCCGCACCAGGCAGCGGCCGCCGCGGCCAACCCCGGCTATCTGGAAAGCGTGTGCACGTCCGACCTCATCCCGGTCGGTCTGATCGGCTTGGCAGACACTCCGCGGCCGACGGCCCGCGCGCTGTTGCAGAGCCTTTCCGAGCGCGATATCGCGGTCCGGCTGATCACCGGCGATCATCCCTGCACCGCGATGGCGATCGCCCAAGAGCTGGGCATCGATGTGAACGCCGATCAGGTGATCACCGGCAGCGACTGGGAAGCACTGTCCGCCGACCAGCGGGCCGAGACCGTCACATCCTGTGTGGTGTTCGCACGGATGACGCCGGAGGACAAGATCGACGTGGTCCAGACCCTCGAGCGGGCGGGCCTCGTCACGGCGATGGTCGGCGACGGTGTCAACGACGCCGCCGCGATCCGGGCGGCGAGCGTGGGCATCGGGGTGGCGGCGCGCGGCAGCGATGCGGCGCGCAGCGCGGCCGACGTGGTGCTGCTCGACGAACGGATCGAGGCGCTGCTCGATGCGCTCGACGAAGGCCGGCAGTTGTGGCAGCGGGTGCACTCCGCGGTGTCGATGTTGTTGGGCGGCAACCTCGGCGAAGCGTGCTTCGCAACGATTACCGCCCTGTTGACCGGGCGGTCGGTGCTCAACGCCCGGCAAATGCTGCTGGTCAACATGCTGACGGACGCTCTTCCGGCCGCCGCGCTGGCCGTCAGCCCGCAATCGGGCCCGGCCGACGAGGACCGCGACGAGGCCGCGATGTGGCGTGCGATCGGGATTCGTGGTGCCGCCACCACGATCGGCGCCACGCTGGCCTGGACGATGGCCAGCGTGACCGGCATGCCGCAGCGCGCCGCGACCGTCGGGCTGATCGCGCTGGTCAGCACGCAACTTGCCCAGACTCTGATCGACTCCCACGCACCGATGGTGGTGTTGACGTCGGTCGGTTCGCTCGCAGTCCTGGCGGTGGTGGTCAGCACTCCGGGACTCAGCCAGCTGTTCGGCTGCACCCCGGTAGACCCGTTGGCCTGGGGTCAGGCCTTGCTCGGGGCCGCGGTGGCCAGTGCACTGCCTGCTATCGCTCCCGGCCCGCTGCGGCGGGCTTCTGACGTAATCCAACGACAAATCTCGGGCGACGAGTTGGCCCGACCAACCCAAGGAGTCGAAAGTGGTTGCCGGTAACCGTAATTCACGATTGCAGCTCAAGCCTTACCGAGCCTTGTCGGAGCATCTCGACGGAGCTTGGTGGCCGCGGTCGCAGAATTTGGTCGACGAGTTGCCCGACTTGGTGACGTCGGTGTCCGACCGACTGGGACAGGTCGTGATGGTGGGTTACCGCCGTAACGGTTGGGACGAAACGCCGCCCCTGGCCGAGATCGCCGGGCACACAATCGAATTGCTGGGCTTCACCAGTAACGAGCCGACCAGTGTCATCCTGATCGGCGAAGACGGCCGTCACCTCACATTGCACGTTATCCGCCCGGACGCCGACGAAGAGGTTGCTCGAGAAGCGTTGGCGGAGACGCAAGTACCCGCCGACGCCGCACCGGCCAGTCTTTCAACGGTTGCGCGATCCGTAGCCGAGGTCGCAGACAAGCTGGCCCGTCACGAGGGGATTGATGACGATCGGCGCACGGCCCAGATCAAGGACTGGTGTGAGGAGGCCGCGAAACAATTCGTCACTGCGCCGGTCCAGACCTTTGTTCCGATCCTCGTCGAACACATCGTGCGTAACCGCATCATCGAGTCCCGCCGCAAGACCTCGTCAGCCGCCTCGGCGAGCGGCTGATGACCAGTGTTTGCCCTGGTCGAGCCTGATCCCGCGCTGCTGGATCCGGCGGTCGTCGTCCAACGGCTCCAAACGGATTCCGAAGTTGGCCTGACCGCGCGCGAGGCCGCTCACCGACTCGTCGCGGTGGGACCGAACGACATCGCGCGTGTCCCGCCGCTGGCGAGGTGGAAAAAGATCATCAGCCAGTTCCGCAGTCCGCTGATTTACCTGCTACTGGCCGCACTCCTTGCCTCCCTTGCGGTCTGGGCCGTCGAGGGGGCCGCCGAATGGCCGGTCGATGCGTTGGTGATCGGCGTCATTCTGGTGCTCAACGCCGCCCTGGGTTACGGACAGGAGGCCCACGCCGAGCACGCGGTCGATGCCTTGGCGCGGATGACGGCAACCACCGCGACCGTCGTTCGCGACGGGATCGAATGCAGGGTTGCCGCAAGCGAAGTGGTGCCCGGTGACGTGCTGCTGTTGACGGAGGGCGACGCCGTGGCCGCCGATGCCAGGCTGCTGTCGGCGGACGGGCTGGAGGTGCTGGAGAGCGCGTTGACCGGGGAAAGTGAGCCGGCCCGTAAAGATCCGCGGACCCTGGCCGAGCCGACGGCGCTGGGCGAAAAAGCCGGCATGGTGTTCAAGGGCACGGCGGTCGCCAAGGGTGCCGGGCGGGGGGTGGTGACCGCTACGGGGATGGCCACCCAGACGGGTCAGATTGCCGGCCTGGTGCGCGCCGTCGACGACAACGCGACGCCCTTGCAGCGTGAGATCGACCGCGCCAGCCGCGTTCTCGGGACCGCGGTGTTGGTGCTCGGCGTCGTGGTGATCGCGAGCATTTTTGTCGTCTTCGGCGTCCACAGCGCCCATGATGTGGTCACCGCGGTGCTGCTCGGCGTCTCGCTGGCGGTGGCCGCCGTGCCGGAGGGGCTGCCCGCCATCATGTCGGTCGTGCTTGCGCTGGGAACGCGGCGGATGGCCGACGAAAACGCCGTCGTCAAACAACTCTCGTCGGCGGAGACGCTGGGATCTGCCTCGGTGGTCTGCTCTGGCAAGACCGGCACCCTCACGACCGGGGAGATGACGGTCGTGCGCGTCCTCACCCCGATCGGGGAGGTGAGCGTCACGGGTGCGGGATACCGGCCGGAAGGCAGGTTCG